>CALERA010000196.1 GCA_937908275.1 uncultured Desulfarculaceae bacterium
AGGCGGGCCACCTGCTCCGGGTCCAGGTTGTAGGTGGCGGGGTCGATGTCGGCGAACAGCGGCCGGGCCCCCAGGCGCACGATGGAGCCCGCGGTGGCGAAAAAGGTGAAGGGCGTGGTGACCACGCCGTCGCCGGGTCCCACGCCCAGGGCCATCAGGGAGAGCAGCAGGGCGTCGGTGCCGGAGCTGACCCCCAGGGCGTGGGGCACGCCCAGGTGGTCGGCCAGGGCTTTCTCCAGGTTGGCGACATGGGGACCCAGGATGAAGGCCTGCTCCTCGAAGACCCGGCCCACCGCCGCCATGACCTCGTCCTTGATGGTGGCGAACTGGGCCTTGAGGTCCAACAGGGGCACCGGGGAGTCGCTGGCGGTCATGCTTTCTCCTTCGTGACCAGCGCGCCTCTGGCGCGACAAGTTAGCCCGCACGCGAAACAAATCGCTCTTGGCAGGTATATCATGAAAGGCCATGAATTGCAGTCACAGCTTCGTGAAGTGGCCGAGCTGATCTGCGCCGCCGACCAGGTGGTGGCGTTGACCGGGGCCGGCATCAGCGTGGAGAGCGGCATCCCGGCCTTTCGCGGGGCCCAGGGTCTGTGGGAGAAATACGACCCCATGGACTTCGCGGCCATCGATTCCTTCCTGGCCGACCCGGCCCGGGTCTGGAAGATGCTCCTGGAGCTGGACAACCTGGTGCGCCAGGCCCTGCCCAATCCGGCCCACGAGGCCCTGGCCAAGCTGGAAAAGCTGGGCAAGCTCTGCGCGGTGATCACCCAGAACATCGACGGCCTGCACCAGGCGGCCGGCAACCGCAACGTGATCGAGTTCCATGGCTCCGGCCGCCGCCTGCGCTGCCTGTCCTGCGGCCGCCAGGTCTCGCGCATGGAGGTGATCATGGACCCCCTGCCCCCGCGCTGCGCCTGCGGGGGCCTGGTCAAGCCGGACATCGTCTTCTTCGGCGAGCCGATCCCGGAGCGGGCGGCCATGACCGCCTTCACCCTGGCCAACAGTTGCCAGGTGATGCTGGTGATCGGCACCAGCGCGGTGGTGGCCCCGGCCAGCCACATCCCGGTCCTGGCCAAGAGCGGCGGGGCCAAGGTGGTGGAGGTGAACCTGGAGCCCACCGCCCTCTCCCAGCGGATCAGCGACTACGTCTTCCACTTCGGGGCCGGGGACCTGATGACCTGGCTGACCCAGGCGGTGGAGGACGTGATGGAGGAGCGGGGAGAGAAGGCGGAATGAGCCCAGGCCGGGAGGACGGCGCCGTCCTGCGGATCTGCCACGTCATCACCACCACCGAGCGGGGCGGGGCCGAGACCCAGCTCCTGCGCCTGGTGGAGGCCCTGGGACCGCCGCGGTGTCAGCACCAAGTGGTCTGCCTGCGGCCGGAGGGCGAGCTGGCCGCGCCCCTGCGCGCGGCCGGGGCCGAGGTCCTGGCCCTGGGCCTGCGCCCCAGCCTGGGGGCGCTCCTCGGCGGGGCGCGCGCCCTGCGCCGGATCGTGGCCCAATCCAATCCCCACCTGGTGCAGACCTGGCTCTACCACGCCGACCTGCTGGGCGCGCTGGCGGTCTGGGACCGGCCCCTGGTCTGGGGCCTGCGCAACTCGGACCTGGATTTCTCGCGCCACGCCTGGACCACCCGGGCGGTGGTGCGGGCCTGCGCGCTTTTATCCTGGCGGCCCCGGGTCATCGTGGCCAACTCCCGGGCCGGGGCGCGCCTGCACCAGGGCCTGGGCTATCCCGCCTCAAAAATGCGGATCATCCCCAACGGCTTTGACTGCGAGCGCTACCGGCCCGACCCGCGCGAGCGGGTTCAACGCCGGGCGGAGCTGGGGCTGGACGACGAGGACTTGCTGGTGGGACAGGTGGCCCGCTTCGACCCGGCCAAGGACCAGGCCGGCTTCCTGGACGCGGCCCGGGTCCTGGCCGGTCGCCTGCCCCGGGCGCGCTTCCTGCTCATCGGCAAGGGCCTGAGCCCGGACAACCCGGCCCTGGCCGGCTGCAACGCCCCGCCCCTGGCCGGGCGCTGCCACCTGCTGGGGCCGCGCGAGGACGTGCCGGCCTGGCTCAACGCCCTGGACCTGTACCTGCAAAGCTCCCTGAGCGAGGGGCTGCCCAACGCCCTGGGCGAGGCCATGGCCAGCGGGGCGCCCTGCGTGGCCACCGACGCCGGCGACACCCGGCTCTTGTTGGGCGACTGCGGCCCGCTGACCCCACCCGGCCAGCCCTATGCCCTGGCCGAGGCCGCGCTGGCGGTCCTGAGCCTTCCCCGCGAGCGCCGGGCGGAGCGGGGCCGGGCGGGGCGGGAGCGCATTGTGCGGGATTATTCCCTGGCCAGCATGGCCCGGGCCTTTGCCGGGCTCTATGGCGAGCTGAGCGGGACCGCCTCCAGGCGATCGATGAGCACCCCGCAGCCCCGGTCCGGGCAGGAAGACCAGGCCAGCTCCAGGGAGTGCTGACCCCGGGGCACCTGGCCCAGGGACATGACCAGGTCCGCCAGACCCCCCTTCCATGGTTGGCGATAGACCGTGGCGCCGTCCAGGACCACGGTCACCTGGCCGTTCTGGCCCGGGCGGCCCACCAGCCTCAGGCCGCTCTCCCCGCCGGGGAAGAACAGCCGGCCCTTGAGCCGTCCCCCGTCCATCAACACCGCCCCGCGCTCGATATGGGGATAAACGTACTCCACCCACAGGCTGCCGCCGGACAGGCGCATCTGCTCGGCCTCCGCGAAGCTGGGCGGCCAGTGCCGGGCCACGCCCAGGCCGGCGGCCAACAGCAACAACAGGGCCAGGGCCAGGGCCGAGAGTTCGCTGCCGCTCAGGGAAGGGATCGTCGGGTCGGGCTCGGCCGGGACCGGGGTCGTGGAATCGGCCGGGCCGGCCAGGACCGCGGGGGCCGCCTCCCGGGCCAGGCGAGCCCAGGTGAACAGGGCCAGGCCGGTTATCGCCAGGGCCAGGCCCAGGCTCCACGGGGCCAGGGCCGGGGAGCGGGTGAAGGTGCTGGGCAGCAGGTGGTGCAGGTCCAGACCCAAATTGTCCTGCAGGCCGCGCAGCAGGGGGTTGACCCCCAGGGGGGCGGAGTAGCGGGCCTGGGCCACCAGGGTGGCCAGCCAGGCGTAGAGCAGGGTCAGGCTGGCCGGCAGACAGGCCAGCAGCCGCAGCCAGGGCCGGCGCAGGGCGCTGAGGGTCAGGCCCAGGAACAGGGCCAGGGGCGGCAGGGCGGCGGCCAGGAAACGGGCCGGGCCGGCGAAACCGCCGTACCACTGGAACCAGCGGGTGTAGCAGAGCACCGCCAGGTAGATGCCCAGGGGGACCAGGACCTGGAGGCTGGGGCGCGGGCGATAGCGCAGCCCGGCCGGGACCCCGGCCAGGGCCAGGACCAAGACCGGGGCCACCACCGCCAGGCCGAAGGTCTGGTCCAGGGCCAGGCCCCGCAGCAGGATCAGGACCGGCTGCAGGGGATGAGCGGCCCGCTCCAGGTTCCAGCGCATGATGTCCACCTGGCTCCAGACCCAGCCCGGCCACCATTCCTTGGGCAGCCAGAGGGCCATCCCCCCGGCCGCCAGCACCAGGAGCAGGGCCAGCAGGCCCACCAGGCCCCAGCCCAGGCGGCGGGCCAGGAGTTGGCAGCCACCCAGGAGCAGCAGCCCCCCGGCCAGGGGGGCCAGGCGGCTTTTCAACACCACCAGGAGCAGGGCGCAGGCCAGCAGGGCCGCGCCCCGCAGCCAGGGGGCGTCCTCCAGGCGCAGCAGGAGGCGCAGGCCCAGCACCATGAACAGCATCCCCACGGTGTCGGGAAAGACCTGCTGGCTGAGCAGCAGCACTGGCGCGCAAAGCAGGGTCAGGCCGGCGGCGGCGGCGGCCGGTCCGGGGCGCAGGCGGCACTCCGAGAGCCAAGCCAGGAGTTGGCCGGCGGTCAGGGCCAGAAACGCGGCCAGGAAGAGCAGCACCCCCAGGCGGTCGCCCAGCCAATAGGCCGGAGCGATGAGCCAGGGGAAGACTCCGCCGGCGTATTGGGCCGAAAAGGCCAGCTCCGGCGACCAACGCGCCCAGTAGAACGACGTATATTCCTGGTCCTTGGCCGCCTGGGTGACGTCGCTGGTGGCGTGCCGGGCCAGGCTGTGGGCGATGAGCAGATAGCCCACCTCGTCGCTGGCCGAGGACAAAGCCTGGTGGCTCCAGCCGGCCAGGGGACCCAGGAGGGCCAGGCCCACCAGGAAGACCGCCAACTGGCGGCGCGGACCCAGGCCCCGGCCCGACTCCACCCCCTGGGCCAGATAACCCCGCCACAGCACCCAGAGCAGCAGCCCGCCCTTGGCCGCGGCCAGGCCCAGGTACAAAATCCCCAGGGCGGCCAGGCCGTTGCCCAGTTGCCGCCAGACCAGGGGCAGGGCCAGGAAGGCCGGCAGGGCCAGATAGCTGTAGGCGTCCAGACGCAGGGCGCGGCGGGCGGGCCGGGCCTGGCTCCGGGGGCCGGGCCAGAGGAAGATCAGCAGGTCCAGCACCAGGCTGGGCAGCCAGACCGCCAGGGAGGGGGCCAGGCTGATGAACAGGCGCAGGCCCTCGGGCCGCGCCCCGGCGGCCAGGGCGCCCTCGTGGGCGCGGTCGGCCAAGCCCAGGTGCTCCCACATCAGCCAGATCAGGACCGTGGCCAGGCCGGCGGCCAGCAGGCCCAGGCCCAGGTGCTGGCCCAACAGGACCGGACGCGGCCACGCTTCGCTTGGGGTCTTCCCGGCCTGCAAACCCAACGCCTCCCGGCCCCGCCCAGGGAAAAGCACGCCGCGCCGCGCGGCCCCGCCGCCCCCCGCGGGGGGTGGCGATCGCCGGTCAGTTTAGCATAACCCGGCCGGAGGCGGCGCTATTCCGGGTTGGGGGTGGTGCCGAACTCGTAGAGGAAGGCCAGCTCCAGGCGACGGTCCAATTCCGGCAGCAGGCGCTCTTGCAAATGGGCCACCAGGGGCGCGGGGTCGGTCAGGTGCTCGCCCAGCAGGGTGGCGGCCAAATGGGCGAAGGCCTCCAGGGGGTCGCCCTTCTCGCCGTCCAGGTACCAGTCCACCCGATCCAGGAACTGGCGCAGGGGGTCGCTGGGCTGGGCGTAGAGCTGGCTGTAGCAGAGGCTGAAGCAGGGCAGCAGCAGGCCGCGCAGCAGCTCCGAGAGCCCGGAGCGGCCCAGGGCCTCCTCGCGCCCCAGGCGCTCCAGGGCGTGCAGGGCCATGATCACCGGCAGCTCGTCGGTCAGGACCTGGACCAACTCGCGGCGGTCCTTCTTGCCCAGCGAGCTGGCCGCCGCCGCCACCATGGCCGCGGCCTGGTCGGGAATGTCGCGGCTGAGCAAACCATAGATGCGCAGACACAGGCGATTCAGGCGCAGGAGCTGGGCCGGCTCCGGGGGCAGCGCCCCGCCCAGGTCGGGCAGGCGCAAAGGTTGCTGGTTCTCGCTCAAGCTCACATTCCCCGCGATAGGATGACGATTGCGATGGGTGAATGAAATCATATACCTTGGCTGGGGCCGCCTGGCAAGCCCGAGGATGCGGACCCTCGCCGGGGGCTTTGAAGTTGGCCGACGCCTGGGTTATGGTGGGGTGGACCCTCACGCGGAGGCGGGACGTGGCATGGCGGGAGATTTATGACCAGCGCCGCACCAGCGCCAAGCGGGCGTTGAAGGCGGTGCGACGGGGAGCGCGGGTCTTCGTGGGCAGCGCCTGCGCCGAGCCCCGGGCCCTGGTTTCGGCCCTCTTGCAGCGGGCCGACGACCTGCACGACGTGGAAATCCTGCACTTCGTGACCCTGGGCCAGGCCGACTACACCGACAAGCGCTTCGACCGGCGCTTCCGCCACAACGCCTTTTTCGTGGGGCCGGCCACCCGCGAGGCGGTGCACCAGGCCCGGGCCGACTACACCCCCATCTTCATGCACCAGATCGGGGCGCTGTTCAAAAGCCGCGACCTGGAGCTGGACGTGGCCCTGATCCAGGTCAGCCCCCCGGACGAGCACGGCTTCGTCAGCCTGGGCATCGGGGTGGACGTGGCCCGCTCGGCGGCCGAGAGCGCGGCCCACGTCATCGCCCAGGTCAACCGCCACATGCCCCGCACCATGGGCAACTCCTACCTGCACGTGCGCCAGATCCACGCCTTCGTGGAGCAGGACGAGCCCCTGATGGAGTTCGTCTATCCCCCGGCCGATCCGGTGGGCCAGAAGATCGCCCAACTGGCCGCCCGCCTGGTGGACGACGGCGACACGGTGCACATCGGCTATGGCCACATCCCCTATCAGGCCCTGATGCACCTGGGCGACAAGCGCGAGCTGGGCTTCCACACCGAGGTGGTCAGCGACGCCTTCATCGACCTGATCGAGAACGGTGTCGTCACCGGCAGCCGCAAGACCCTGCTGCCCGGGCGCATCGCCTGCTCGTTTTGCATCGGCAGCCGCCGCATCTACGACTACGTGGACCGCAACCCCATGTTCCTGTTCCTGCCCAGCGAGCAGGTCTACGACCCCCTGGAGATCGCCAAGAACGAGCGCATGGTCAGCCTGGGCAGCGCCATGGAGGTGGACCTCTCGGGCCAGGTCTCGGCCGAGAGCGGGGGCTATCACTTCTATTCCGGCATCGGCGGTCGGCTGGACTTCATTCGCGGCGCGGCCATGAGCAAGGGCGGGCGCTCGGTGATCTGCCTGCCCAGCACCGACCGCGAGGCCAGCCAGAGCCGCATCGTGCCCCGCCTGGCCGAGGGGGCCGGGGTCATCGCCACCCGGGGCGACGTGGACTACATCGTCACCGAGTACGGCATCGCCTACCTGCACGGCAAGAGCGTGCGCGAGCGGGCCCTGGCCCTGATCAACATCGCCCATCCCCGCTTCCGGCCCCATCTGCTGGCCGCGGCCAAGGAGAACGCCTACGTCTATCCCGACCAGATCCTGCTGAACGCCGAGCAGGACCTCTATCCCGCCTGGGCCGAGGCCGACGAGACGGTGAAGGGCGGCCTGGCGATCCACATCCGGCCCATCCGCCCCACCGACGAGGTGCTGTTGCAGGAGTTCTTCTACGGCCACTCCGACGAGACCATCTACAACCGCTACTTCCGGCCGGTGCGCGCCCTGCCCCACGTCACCGCCCAGGGCCTGGTCAACGTGGACTACCGCCAGCACATGGCCCTGGTGGCCACCACCGGCCCCATAGGCAAGGAAAAGATCATCGGGGTGGGGCGCTACTCCCTGGGCGACGAGAGCGGCCTGGCCGAGGTGGCCTACACCATCAGCGACGCCTACCAGGGCCTGGGCCTGGGCGGGGTGTTGCAGAAGCACCTGACCGCCTACGCCCGGCGTCAAGGGGTGCCGGGCTTCTGGGCGGTGAGCTTCGGCTCCAACAAGGCCATGCTCAGCGTCTTCGGCAAGCTGGGTCCCTACAGCAAGACCGTGATCGAGCCCGGCATCTGGCGGGTGGAGCACTGGTTCAAGGAAGGGGAGGACAAGGACAGCGCCGGGGACTAGGAGGTGCGGATGGGCTAGGCATTTAGACGGGAACGGGGGGATCCATGGACGACGATGAGCAGCCCAGCCAGGAGCATCCCTGGGCGGGGAAAAGGCCTTCCGACGAAGAACTGAAACAAATCCTTGCTGATCATGCAGCTTGGGTCGAGGCGGGGATGCAATGGAAGCCGCCGAATGATCTGACGGATGTGGTGTTTGATGAGGCCAGCCTAGCGGGAGCCAACCTCCAAAAGGTCAACCTCTCTTGGGCCAATCTTCAAAAGGCCAACCTCTCTTGGGCCAACCTCCGAGAGGCCCAACTCAAAAAGGCCAAACTCCAAGAGGCCGACCTTCAAAAGGCCAAGCTTCAAAAGGCCAACCTCTCTTGGGCCAACCTCCAAGGGGCCAACCTCCAAAAGGCCAACCTCCAAGGGGCCAACCTCTCTTGGGCCAACCTCCAAGGGGCCAACCTCCAAGGGGCCAACCTAAAAAGGGCCTACCTAAAAAGGGCCTACCTAACAGAAGCCAATCTAACAGAGGCCAATCTGCAAGGCGGCTGGCTGAAGCTCGTTAATTTAACGGGGGCTTTTGTGTCCGAAACTAGAATGCAGGAGGCCGACCTTACCGAAGCCAACTTCACCAACGCTATAGGCCTGGTGGCTCGCAATCTGGCCGGCGCCAACCTGACAGGCGCGGTGTTGCCCGAAAGCACTAATAAATTTCGTATTGCCGACAGCGTGGCCCTGACCGCCCGGCACGCGCGCAGGCTTTTCGCACCTCTGCTTCTCGCCGCTTTGGGGGTGGCATACCTGGCCTTCTCTCCTCCAGGTGACCCGGCTGGCTACGAAGTGCCCCTGCTCAGAATCAAAATGCCCGAGACCCGATTCGCTTTTTTCGCGCCGCTGATGTTACTCGTATGGAATTTCTTTTTCCTGCTCTACCTGGGACGCCTTTGGCAGGGCCTGGCCGCCCTGCCGGCGATCTTTCCTGAGGGTGTGCCACTGACCCACCATCCCGACTCTTGGTTCCCGATCACCATTGTCCGGCTACGCTTGAAACGGCTTAACAACATTGAAGATTGGGGGCGTTCCCAGAATAATTTAAGACTCATCAGCCCGCACCAACGGATTATGTTTTTTAGAAAATATGATGACCTGTTTATGTTTTTAAGAAAAAATGGTGACCTGTTAGGCAAGCTCCTAGGGGCTGGCGCGGCGCTCCTGGTTTGGGGGCTGCTGCCGTTTCTGATGTTCCTGATGGCCTGCGGGTTCTCTCACTTGGGTGATTTCAAGGTCAACCTGATCGCGGCCTCAACCTTCCTGATCTCCTTAGCCTTGTCCTTGCACGGCTTCCGCAAGGCGATGTTGGAACTGACCGCCGCTTACAACGACAGGATCGAGTCCCAACACCGCTGGTCTGTTCGAGATCTGGGCGTGTTTTTATTCTTTTCCATGCCGGTCCTGTTTGAGGGCTGGCCTTGGTGGCTCAAACTGCTTAAACTGGTTCGTAGCTGGGTGGCCTCCTAGTAACAGTCGTTTCTGCCCGCCATACCACCTTCAACGACAATCCGGTGACATCTCCCGCCCGTTGCCGCGTGGTCACGCGGTCGTAATCATTTTCCGCTAAGGTGGACTCACGCCGAGGTTGGCGTCTGCCCCCCCAACCTTAAGCTGGAAGCATCCCATGCCCCAGGATGCCCTGGCCACCAAGGCGTCGGAAGGGCTATTGGAAGCCCTGCCCGACCAGACCCGCAATGTCGAGGTCTTCGATCCCCTGTTCCACGGCATGCTGCCGGTGGGCCTGGGGATGCTGACCCCGGGCCGACCCTGTCCGGTGGACCTGTTCATGCCGCTCTACCTGGAAAGCGAGGATCGGGTGGAGATGAACCAGGTCTGCCGCGCCGGCGACGTCTTCCTGCCCGCCTGGCGGCAACGCCTGCTCAGCCTGCACCAGGGCCACCTCTACGTGCCCCGGGGCGCCGCCGCCGCCCTGCTCAGCCAGGTGATGCAGCGCGGCGCGGAGGAGCTGGCCCAGCGGCCGGCCATGCTCAAGCGCACCTACCTGCGCGAGCTGGCCATCTTCGCCCTCTGGAACCTGATGCACGCCGACGACGACCCGGCCGCCCTGGCCGCCTGCCTGGTCGAGGCCCGCCGTCTGGTGGAGCTGATCTCGGTGCAGGAGGAGATGCTGGCCCGCCTGGCCCCCTTCCTGCGGGCCGACCCCAGCCTGTTCTCCCACTCGGTCAACGTCTGCCTGACCGCCATGGCCCTGGCCCGCCACCTGGATTTCTCCGAGACCCGGGTGGTCAGCCTGGGCCTGGCCGGGCTGTTGCACGACCTGGGGCGCTCGCGCCTGCCCAAGGGATTGTGGGAGAAGCCGGGCAAGCTCAGCCTGGAGGAGACCCGGCAGATGCAGCGCCACTCCAAGCTGGGCCACGAGATGCTGGCCGCGGCCGGGGGGCTGTCGCCCCAGGTGCTGCTGGCGGTGCTGCACCACCATGAGAACGCCGACGGCTCGGGCTATCCCGGCCGCCTGCCCGCCACCTCCACCCCCAGGCTGGCCCGCTGGCTGCGCCTGATCGACGCCTTCGACGCCATGACCAGTCACCGCTCGCACCGCAAGGCCTTGAGCGCCTTTGCCGCGGTGCAGGCCATCGTGGCCGACGCTGATCGCTGCTTCGGCCCGGACATCACCCCCCAGTTCGTGGGCTTCCTCACCAGCCAGTTCGTGAACCGCCCGCCGGGAGACTAGGGCCTGTTCACACAACCGGAATTACCAGCTTGGTACTCCGAATCGGGCGGACGATGATCCCCTTGCAAAAGCCTTTTTTGGTCATTGCGAGGAGCAAAGCGACGCGGCAATCTCTCTATTTTTTTAATATCTTG
Source organism: uncultured Desulfarculaceae bacterium (assembly GCA_937908275.1). Taxonomy (GTDB): domain Bacteria; phylum Desulfobacterota; class Desulfarculia; order Desulfarculales; family Desulfarculaceae; genus JACRDC01. The sequence continues at coordinate 10,348 of CALERA010000196.1, forward strand.
AAGCTACTGAGCAATGACTCAAGAGATTGCTTCGCTGCGCTCGCAATGACATCCAGAAGCGCATCACGTCAAGCCAATAATGTTAACCGGCCCTAGGCCTCCGGCCGGTCGCCGCCCGCCCGCTGGGCCTGGGCGGCCTGGTTGCGGGCGCGCAGGTTGAGCATCTCCACCCCCAGGCTGAAGGCCATGGCGAAATAGACGTAGCCCCGGTCCAGGTGTTGGCCCAGGCCCTCGGCGGTGAGCATCACCCCGATCAGGATCAGGAAGGCCAGGGCCAGCATCCGGATGGTGGGGTGTTTCTCCACGAACCTGCTGACCGCCCCGCTGAAGACGATCATGATCACCACCGCGATGATCACCGCCAGGATCATCACCAGGATCTGGTTGGCCATGCCCACCGCGGTGATGACCGAATCCAGCGAGAAGACGATGTCGATGATCCCCACCTGGGCCACCACCGGCCAGAACCTGGCCCCGGCGGCGGCCGCCGCCTCGGCCGCATGGCCGGCGTGCTCCAGTTGGGCGTGGATCTCGTGGGTGGCCTTGGCCAGCAGGAAGAGCCCCCCGCCCAGGAGGATCAGGTCCCGGCCGCTGAAGGCGTGGTCCCAGAAGCTGAACAGCGGCGTGGTCAGGCGCATCACCCAGGTGATGGCCAGCAAGAGCAGGATGCGCATGATCATGGCCAGGCCCAGGCCCAGGCGCCGGGCCGAGGGCTGCTGCGCGGCCGGCAGGCGTCCGGTGAGGATGGCGATGAAGACGATGTTGTCGATGCCCAGGACGATCTCCAGGGCGGTGAGCGTCACCAGGGCGATCAGCGCCTGGAGGGTGAAAAGGTCGGGCGGGAAAAGCTCGGCCATGGCGGTTTGCGCTCCGTGATCGGCAATGCCCCGCCCGAGGCTCCGGGCGGGGCGGGTGGTTCTGCGCGGGGAGAGGGCCTAGCCGACGTGGGGCAGGCCGCCGGCCTTGGCCTCCCAGTTCTGGATCAGGTAGGCCTTGTGCTCCTCGAACTGCTGGGCCTGGGTCTCCACCAGGCTCTCGGCCTCGGCGCTGGTCATCTCCCAGCTCTCGCGCACGAAGCTGGCCACCCTCGCATAGTATAACGGCGTCACCAAATCAATCAGGTTCATGCGGTTGTGGGTCCAGGAATGGAAGGTGGCCGCCAGTTCGTAGAGGATCTGGATCCAGACCGCGGTGGGCAGGTGGAAGTTCTTCTTGCCCAGCTTGGCCGTCTTGCGGATCTCCTCGAAGCATTCGGGGCAGAAGATCTCCTTCCACAGCGACTTGAACTGGCTGTAGCCCACCTTGAACTGCTTGAGCAGGTTGTCCAGGTTGACCTTGACCTCCTCCGGCTCCTCCGCGCTGGCGTGTTCGAAGGTGGGCACCGTCACGCTGCCCTGCACCGCCTTCCACTTGCTCTCGTTGCGCTCCATCAGGGTGAAGAGGGTCCAGATCACCTGGCGGAACATGGGCCCCAGGTGCTGGCTGGGGTCCTTGGCGTCGTGGATCTTCACCCCCAGGTTGGACTGGCAGATCTTGAAACCCGAGGCCACCGCCTCGGTGGTCATCCAGATGTCGATGCCGAAGCGGGCCACCTCGGTCTCCCAGAGGTCCTGCTCCACATAGTGCTTGGCCAGGTCGCGGGAGAGCGCGAAGTCGCCGCCGATGGGCTGGCGGATGCGCTTGCCGTAGAGCGCCCGGGTGAGGTTGTAGACGATGTTGTTGGTGATGGTGCCGTCGTACTTGTGGCGCAGGTAGACCGGGGCCACGTACTGGTAGCCCTTCTCCAGCACCGGGTCCAGCAGGTAGGGCACCCAGTCGCTGGTGATGGAGCGCAGGTCGGAGTCCACCACCGCCATGGCCGAGACCCTGAGCCGCTCCCCGGCCTCGAAGATCGAGCGCAGGGCGCTGCCCTTGCCGCCCGGGCCGCGATAGATGCTGACCAGCTTCTCCTGCCAGGGCTTGATCTGGAAGTCCTTGGCCACCTCGCGGGTGTCGTCGGTGCTGCCGCCGTCGGCCACCATGATCACGCAGCGCCGGTCCTTGTAGTGTTTGGCCAGGCCGTGGCTGAGCATCTGGATGACGTGGACGATGGTGGTCTCGTTGTTGAAGCAGGGGATGCCCACCAGGATGTCGGCCTCGTCGATCTCCTCCAGGCGTTTGGCGGTGTAGCCGCGCAGGGCGGTGTTGAAGTGCATGCTGGCTCCTTTCGCTGGCGGCCGGGAAGGGAAAGCGGCTAGCCCTCGCGCGCCTGGGGTGGCTCCCCTGGCGCAGGGCCTGGCGAAGGCGTGGGTTTAGCGGGCCTGGCGTGAGCGATGGCCAGGGCTGGGGCGGCGGCGGCACTGCATCCGCGCGCCGCGAGGTTGGCTGCTTTCCGTTCCCGGCGGCGTTGGGTTAGCTGCCTTGCCGGCAGGTATATATCTGGAAGGATAACACCTTTTGCCTCCAGGACGCCAGCCCCGGCTCCCAATCCGGCTCGATGTCACGGAAAAATTCGCCCTTTTGCAACCGGTTGGCCGCCGCCGGATCGCCCAGGAGCAGGTCCAGGGGCCGGCGAACCTGCTCGTATTCATAGGGCGGGGGCCGGAAGTCCCAGAGCCCGGGGTGGACCCGGTTGATGGCCGACAGGAGCGCGCAGGTGACGCGCAGGGGCCGGAAGACCGCGGGATCGCTGACATGGATCTGCCAGCCGCCGCAGGCCTGGCCGGCGTGCTTGTGGAAGGTGGGCTCGAAAAAAAGCGGCCGCAACCGGCAGCCGGCCAGGGCGTATGCCTCCACCGCCTCGGCCACCGCCCAGGGGTCGAGGCCCGGCGCGCCGCTGATCTCGAAGGGCCTGGTGGTGCCGCGTCCCTCGCTCAGGGTGGTGCCCTCCAGGAGCACCTGGCCGGGATAGACCCGGGCGCTGTCCAGGGTGGGCAGGTTGGGGCTGGGCAGCACCCAGGGCAGGCCGGTGGCCGCGAAATCCCCGCCCTGCCAGCCCTGGGCCTCGATGACCGTGAGCTCCAGGTCCAGGCCGCGCTCGGCCGCCACCAGCCGGGCCAGCTCGCCCAGGGTCAGGCCGTGGCGCAGGGGCATGGGGTGGGGCCCCACGAAGCTCATCAGCTCCGGGGGCAGGATCGGCCCCTCCTCGCCCCGGCCGATGGGATTGGGCCGGTCCAGCACCCAGACCGCCACCCCGGCCCGGGCGCACTCCTCCAGGCAGGCCACCAGGGTGGTGAAAAAGGTGTAGACCCGGCAGCCCACGTCGATCAGGTCCACCAGCAGGGCGTCCAGGCCGGAGAGCATCTCCGGGCTGGGGCGGCGGGTCTCGCCATAGAGCGACCAGACCGGCAGGCCCAGGCGGGGGTGGGTCGCGTGGGCGGTCTCCACCATGTTGTCCTGCTTGTCGGCGAAAAAGCCGTGCTGCGGGCCGAAGATGGCCCGCAGGCGGCCGGGCAGGGCCCGGGCCACCGCCTCGGGGGCCGGGGTCAGGTCGGGCAGGACCGAGGCCGGGTTGCAGAGCAGGCCCAGGTTGGCGCGCGCCAGGGCGGCCGGCGGTTGGGCGGCCAGGCGGGCCAGGCCGGTGGCGACGCGGGGCGATTCCATGGCGGGCATCGTATCGGCTCTTTTCAGCTGGGGATTGAGGGCTTACAATAAACGGCAGCGCCGGATCGATTTCCCGCAGTATAAGCCGCTCCCCGCTCCCGCTCAAGGCGGCCTTCCGGCGCCGGGGACGTATTTCCATCGTGATCGTTGCGCCCCGGCGATCCCGACCAGGCAGGGATCCCATGGACCTGGACATCCGCACCCTTCTCTTGGCCATGATCGTGCTCCAGTTGGCCCTCGGCCTGGCCATGCTGGTCTTTTGGCGCACCCAGGAAGTCTACCCCGGCTTCGGCTACGTCACCCTCTGCAACCTGGTGGTGGGCGTGGCCTACCTGCTGCTGGGCCTGCGCGGGGTCGCCCCCTTGTGGCTGTCGGTGCTGGGGGGCAACCTGCTCCTGGTCCTGGGCGGACTCTGGCGCTGGCAGGGGGTGCGCATCTTCTGGGGGCGCAGCGGCCGGCGGCTGGCGCTCTATCTCCTGCCCCTGGCGGTGCTGGCCGGCTGCGCCTATTTCCTCTTCGTGCGCGACAGCCTGGCCTGGCGCAACCTGGTGCTGACCCTGGGCCTGTTGCCCATGCTCCTGAACCTGGCCTGGCTGATGCTCCAGGCCCGGGTGGGCGAGCACCGCTCCCTGCTCTGGATGTCGACCGCCGCCACCCTGGGTTTCGGGGTGCTGATGCTGATCCGGGCCGCGGCCCTGTTCAGCGCCGGCCCGGACACGGACCAGCTGCTCCAGGCCGCCACTCCCTGGCAGGCGGGCTACTTCTTCGCCCTGTTCTTCATGGAGGTCTTCTGGAACCTGGTCTTCGTGATGATCAACAACCAGCGCCTGGGCAACCAACTGCAAGAGACCCAGGAGGAGCTGGCCCGCCTGGCCTCCACCGATCCCCTGACCGGGGCCCTGAACCGCCGCAGCCTGTTGGCCGCCGGCCAGCGCGAGTTCGCCCGCGCCAGCCGCTACGGCCGTCCCCTGGCCGCCCTGGCCATGGACCTGGACCACTTCAAGCAGGTCA
>CALERA010000197.1 GCA_937908275.1 uncultured Desulfarculaceae bacterium
TACGGCGACCACCGAGTTCTACACTCTTTCCCTACACGACGCTCTTCCGATCTGGGGCGAAGGGTCCACGAAAAACGGCGTGTTCCCTCCGGTCATCCGCAGCCAGCGGCGAAACTCGCCAAAGTTCGCGTCGCGCGATACGTGCTGGAACTCCAGCTCCAGGCGGTTGGCCTGGCGGCCCTTGCGCACCTTCAGCGGTCCGGTGGGCAGGCGTTGGCGTTGGCTGTAGTCCACGTGCCCCAGGCGATAGGGCCAGATGTAGTTGACCTCGGCTTCCAGGTAGGGGCCGATGTAGAACAGGCCGGCCTCGATCCAGCCGTCCGTGTTGTCCGGGTCGCTCAGGGTCAGGGTGAAGGAGCGGAACCACCAGGCGGGGCCGAAATAGATGTAGCGCAGGGGCCCGGCGGTCAGGGCCTCCACTTCCTCCCGGGAGGGGTAACCGCCCACGTAGCCGGTGCCGATGACCTCCCGGCCAAACTGATAGATCGACTCCCAGGCTTCCCAGGTCTGATCGTGGCCGCCGTCAGTCACCAGGCGGATGCTGCCGTTCACCCCCAAGTTGTGCTGGCCGATGATCAAGGCGGTGCAGTCGCGTTGGCTGTCCCAGCTCCCCTGGATCACCATTTCCTGGCCGGCCTGGCGCACCAGCTTGGAGCGGTCCAGGTCCTTGAGCATCGCCGCCGGGAAGCCCTCCACCGCCCCGGCCGGGACCGACAGGGCGGCGTCCATGATGTAGTTGCGATAGAGCGCCCGGAAGTTGCCGTCCATGCTCACCCCCACAGCCGCACCCGGCACAGGCCGGGCAAGGCTGGCTCCTTTTCCACCACCACCCCCAGCCAGCCGGCGTCCATCTCGCCCACCTGGCTCACCACCCGCACCACGTCCCCCAGCTGTAAGGTCAGGGCGGCATAGAGGCTCTGGAAGCTGACCAGGTTGCGCTCCACCCCGTGCATGGCGATCTCGCGCGCGGCCTGAGCCTGACAATCCTCCAGGCTGGCGATGCCGGTCTTGTAGTCGCCCTCGCTCACCTGGGGATTGCCCGCGGGCGCGTCGCCGCTGGCCGAGCGGGCGCGGTATTCCTCCCGCAACCAGGCCTTGCGGTCTTCACTGAGGGAGTCGGCGGGCCTGGTGTTGCGTGTCCAGTTGCGATCGCCCGAGACCGTGCAGCGGCTCCACCAGCGCGGGGCCGGCTCCACCTTCACGCCCCAGCACCAGGCCGCACCATAGGGCGGGTTGCCGACCGAGCCGTCATGCACCTCCAGGACCGGTTCCCCGGCCGGCGCGGCAAAGACCCGCAGGGCATAGCGGCCCAGGGCGTCATCCACCCACCACAGGGGCAGGCCCAGACTGAGGTTGTCCAGGGCGGTGCGGATGTCCAGGGCTTGGGTCAGATAGGCGGTGATGGCGGCCGGCGCGGCGGCCTGGCCGGCGGCCCAAGCGGTGAGGTCCAGGCCGGCATCCACCACCCCGGTGAACTGCCGCAAAAGGGCCTCCATCTGGCGCGGGGCCGAGTCCAGGTAGAGCCCGCCCCGGACCCAGCCTTGCAGATCGCAGGTGACCGATCCTTCCGGCTTGGAGCCCAGGGTGAACTTGCCGTTCGTCAGATCCAGGCTGGCCGGGCTCACCGCCACGTCCGCCACCCGGACCTGGCTGATGGCCTGGATCGGGCCGTAGGCGTGGACCTGGTAGGTGTAGGGCGACTCGGAGACCAGGACCGGCGTGACGTTGTTGCAGGGGCCCAGGGCGATGGGCTTGACCTTGCCCACCGTGGCCTCGGGCACCGCGTCGGCCACCTCGTAGGTGTCGGGCGGAACCTTGATGGTGGCCAGGGCGGCGGCCGCGCCCAGGATGGGCACCTGGGCCGAGGTTTCGTCGTGGGAGACCCGGCCCATGTGTCCCCGGAGAGCCACCGCCCAATCCGCCCAGGGCAGGTCCGGCCCGCCCACCAAGCCCACGATCTCGCCCCCGGACCAGCGATAGCGGTTCAAGGCCTGATACCAGTTCAGGTCCCCGGCCGGCCCCAGCTTGGAGCGGCTATCCAGGCGCAGTTGCAGGTTGCCGAAGGCCGCCAGGGAGCGGCCGTTGACGGTCTGCTGGGCCTGGTGGGTGATGGTCGGCTCGGAGGAAATGCACTGCTCGAAGTTGCGGAGGTTGTCCCAGGTGCCCCGCACCGGGGCGCTGTCGCTGAGGGGCAGCATCATCTGCGCCCCGTCACTGCGCCGGGTCAGGGTGCAGAAGAAGACCACCGCCCGCGCCACGTCGGAGCGGTTGGCCCATTCCCGGAATGCGGCGGTGGTGCTCATGAGTTCCAGTTGGCCTCCATGGAGTTGGAGTTGCCCGGCCACTCGCCCCGCTCGTTCATGTCGGCCAGGGTCGCGCGCATCCGACGGTCCGCCGCCACCGCCATTTCGTTGGGGTCTGAGCCGAACCGGCAGTTCTGGAAGATGAAGGAAGGCTTGAAGCTGGTGACCTGGCCACTCTGGCCGGTCGCGGCCGGGGCCGCCACCTGGCGCGCGGCCTGGGAGGCCCGCACCACCGGCACCCGCATGGCGTTGACCGCCGCCATGAAGTCCTGGCCGTAGTAGTCCACCGCCTGCCGATTGATCACCCACTCGCCAACCAAGGCCCGGATGTCCACCTCGCCCGGCTGGGGCGCGGGCCAGCTCAGGCCCAGGCCCGTATGGGCATAGAGCGGCACCTCCCCGCCGTGGTGGCGGGTGATCAGGTTAGAGGCCAGGGGAGTCCGGACTTGGCCCCCGGTGTGGTAGGTGTCCTTGTTGTGCTTCTCGTTGACCGTGATGTCGATGGTCTTGCTGTCGGGCAGGCCCATGATGCTGCGCAGGGTGGCGTCCAGGCCCATCAGGGTGTCGTTGAGGTCGCCCGCCACCTCGGTCAGATTGGTCATGGGATCGTCTTGGATGCCCAACTCGTCGTGCAGGCCCCGGAGTTCGGCGGCCAGGGCCTCCACCTGGGAGCGCTCCATGGCGTGGGCGTTGGCGAGCTGGGCCTTGATCTCGTTGTAGCGCTCATACTTGGCGGTCAGGTCGGCCACGGACCCGGATTGGCTGATGATCAGGTCGATGAGCTGGCTTTGCTGCGCCTCGTCCAGGCCCGAGCTGGCGGCCAGGGCGTCGATGGAGTTAGACAGGGCCTTCTTGCGGGCGTCCAGCTCGCTCATGCCATTGGCCAGGTCGTCGGCCAGGCCCTTGCTGATGATCCAGGCCGGGTTCAGCTCCTCGCGCACCACCCGGGCGTATTCCTCGGTGCCGGCGGTCAGGCCAGAGAGCTTCTCGATGGTGCCGCCGATGATCCCGCCATAGCCGGCCAAGTAGTCCCCGGACCCGGCCGCCAGGGGGGCCATCTTGCCCACCTCGTCCAGGAAATCGGCTTGGCTGATGGCGCCGTCCTTGAGGGCCTTGGTGTAGTCCTTGACCCGCTTGGACAGCTCCTCGTAGTGGGCCGCGTAGTTGCCGGGAATTTCGTAGGGCAGCCGCTTGTCCTCGGAGTCGAACAGCGAGCCCAGGCCGCCGCCCAGGGCCCCGCCCAGCGCGCCACCCAGCGCGCCACCCAGCGCCGAACCCAGCACGGCGCCGACTCCGGGGATGGGAATGAGCAGTTGCCCCAGCATAGCCCCGCCGATGCCGCCGGCGATGCCGCCACCAGCCCCGCCGATCTGCGCCCCGGTCCCGCTGCCATAGAGCATCTGGGCCAGTTGCCAGCCGGTCAGGCCGCCGGTGATGCCGGAGCCGAACACGCCGGTCCAGGTCAGGTTGCTGCCCATTGCCCCGGTGCCCCAGCCGGGGATGCTGGGGCCGCCCCAGGCCGCCGGGTTCACGCCGGCCCACTCACCTCCGGCATAGGTGGCGGGACCAGCCCAGGACGACCCGTTGACCCAGGAAGAGCCCAGGGTGGTCCAGCCACCGTTGACGAAGGTGTTGTAGGCGTTGTAAAGGCTGCTGGCGTTGCTGGCCAGGCTGAGGGCGCTACCGGCCGCGTCCGTCCCGCCGGCCAGCGAACCCAGGGCCCCGCCCAGGCTGGGCATCACCGCCAGGATCAGGTTGGACAGGCCATAGGTGGCCAACCGGGCCGCGATGGCTCCTATGGCCTGCAAAGCGATGTTTTGGGCCGATTCCCACAGCCCGGTCCAGATGGTGTCGATATCCTGGGCCGCGGCCTTGAACACGCTCACCAGGTCGGACTGGATGCCGGACAGCGCGTTCTCGCCGATCTTGTCCCAACCCTCGTAAAAGTCCGCCTGCTCCAGGAGCATCCGCTCCAGGCCGGTCTGGTGAATCTCCACCCTCTTGTTGGCGATGAGCTGGGCTTGCTCAAGCTCGGTGTAGCTGGAATGCTTGAGCGAAAGGATGTACTTCTCAAGCTCCAGCTCCTTGGCCCGGCGGGAGTCGCCGGCCAGGCGGGCGGTCTGGGCGGCGATCTCCAGGCCGCTTTGCTTTTCCTTGAGCGCCTGCTTGTCCCGCTGCCGGTCGGCGTAGGTGTCGAACTGGGCTTGGAGGGACTGCGCCTTGGCCTGGTATTCGGCGCTATCCGTGATCTTCTGATCCAGGGCCCGGCGTTCGCGCTTGAGGCTGGCCTCCAAGCTGGCCTCTTCCTTGGCCGCGCCTTCCTCCATCCAGGAGGTTTTCAGGGTCTCGATTTCCTGGAGAGTGTCGATCCGGGAGCGCTCGGCGTCCCGAATCTTGAGGATCAGCTCCAGCTCGCGCTTGGCCCGTTCCTCGCTGCTCAGCTTGAGCAGGGGCAGGAGGTTCAGCTCGGCCTGGTAGGCGGCCACCAGCGCGCCCTGGCCCTCCCGCCCCAGGCTGATGTTGGCCTCGGTGATCGCCTGGCGCTCGTGCACCCCCTGGAGCTTGAGGTCGGTGATAGCCTTCTCGGTGGACAGGTATTGCTGACGGGTGCGCTCGCCTCCGGCCGCGTAAACTCCCGCCTCGGCCGTCAGGTTGGCCAGGACTTGCTCCCGGCTAGCCTGGCCCAGGTCGTACATCCCCCGCACCATCTCGGTGCGGGTCTTGGCGATCTCCGGCCCCAGGGTCGCCCGCTGGGCCGTGGCCCAATCGGTGATGGCCTTCTCCCCCGCTTCCCGCATTTGGGTGGAGGGATTGCGCTCCCACAAGGCCTGGGTTTGCTTGATCACTTCCTGGTCGATGTCGAAAAACTTGGCCTGGACCGGGGACATGGCCAGCTTCTTGGACTCGCTCTGGAGCTTGACGATCTCCTGGAGGGATTCCTTGTCGGCCTTGCTCATCTGGGGCAGGGTGAAGGCGGCTTCCAGTGGGGCCACCACCTTCTGGGCCTCCAGGCCCAGCATCTTGAGGGCTTCCTTCACCCCCACGATGCGGCCCATCAACTCATAGGCCTTGCCCTTGAGGTCTTCCGCGCTGTCCCGGAGCTCCGGGCTGATGCCCTTGGCGCTGGCGACCTTGGCCGCCTCGACATAAAGCGCCCGCAGGCTGGCGGCGTTGTCCTTGTCGAACTGGGCCAACTCACCCTTGGCAAAGGCCAGGTTGCGGGACACGCTGGCCGATACGCTCTGGAAGGACCGCGCCTGGGCCTGGGCGGTTTCCTCGTACTGCTTGACCAGGTTGGCCAGGCGTTGGCTCTGCTCTTGCTCGGCCTTTTCCTTGAGGATCGCCAGCTCGGCCCGCTTGAGGTCCAGGAAGCGGCCCAGGTTGGCGTTGACGTTGGACAGGCCCTCGGAAACCGAATGATAGTCGCCCACCAGCTCCGGGAAGACCGCGCCTAGGGCCTTCAAGGCTTCCAACTGCTTGGCCTCTTCGCCGTTGGCCTTGGCGATGGCCTCTTGATACATGCGGACCGGACCGCTAACCCCGTTCACGGTGCCGGCCAGGTTGGTGTATTCCCGGGTGGCCTGGGCCGCCGCCTGGGCTTGGCGCTGCATCGCCTCTTCGGTCCAGCCCAGGCGGTCGGAGAGGTAGGCGAATCCGGCCGCCAGGCTGGCCGCCACGGTGATCATGGCGGTGAGGGGATGGGCCGCCAGGGTGGCCTTCAATGAGTTTGCCGCGTCGCTGATCCCGTCGATCCAGGAAATCAACCTGGCCAGGCCCCCGCCCAGCAGGAAGGCCTCGGCTCGCAAGGTCACCAGGACCGCCGCCGTGCCGGCCAGGGCGGTGTTAACCACCGTCCCATGCTCGGCCACCCAGGTCAGGCCATCGCCCAAGGCATGCAGCACTCCGCCGGAAGCCGATTCCTGGATGCCCTGGGTAAGATTGGCGATGCCCTGGCTGGCGTTGCTGACAAAGGCGCTGAGGGCCGGGCCGAAGGCCTTGCCCAGCTCGACTTGCATGTCCTCCCAATAGCGGGCGAAGGACAGCATTTGCTTGCCGGCGGTGCCCATCGCGGCCTCGTAGGTGCCGGCGATGTTCTTTCCCGCCTCAAGGACCGCGTTCAGCCGGATTTGGGCTTTCTCCGCCTCGCTGAGGCTGTCGGCGGTGCGTCCGGTCTGGGCCGCCACGGCGGCATAGCTCTGCTCGAAGGAGACATTGAGCCCCACCGTGCGCAACATCTCCACCTGGGCCGACTGGATGCCACGGCCCAGGTGTTGATAGGCCTCGGTGGAGTTGATGCCAGCCACCGCCGCCGCGTCCTGGGCCACTCGGGCGAGCTGGGAGGCCTTGGACAGGTCCAGGTTGGCCTGCATCATCTTGGCCAGGGAATCCCGCGCCCCCAGGGCCGAGATGCCCGTCTTGCGCAAGGACGCTTCCTGGGCCTCCAGGAAGCTGGCCGAGTAGCCGGCGTTCTTGCCCAGGTTGTTTAGGGTGGCCCCCAGGGTCTCGTAACGCGCGGCCAGGAGCACCGCGTTTTTGCCCAGGTCCGCGAACTGGAGCGCGCCATAGATGCCAAAGGCCGCGCCGGCCAGCTTGAAGGTGTTGACCAGGCCCCCGGTGGCCGCGTCCAGGAGGCTGGTGCCCCGGGCCGCCTCCTGGGCGTCCTGGCTGGCCTGCTTGAACGTCTGGTTGACCTTGCGGCCGTAGCTGTCCAGAACCGGCCCGCTCTCGTCCTTGGCCCCCAGGATCATTTCAATCCTATTGGCCATCAGAGACGCACTCTCCCACCACGCGGTGGATCAGCTTGAGCTGGCGCACGAAGAGGCCCCAATCCGGCGGGCGATAGCCCAACTGCCGCGCCACGGCGCAGACCGCCGGCAGGTCCAGGGCCGGCCAGGCGGGGGGCTTGCTGATCACCCCGCCCGGCCCCACCGCCAGCACCGCCTGGCCCGGCCGCACCTGGTCGCAGACCTGGGGATACAGCTCCCAGGCCAGGCGATTGAGGGGCAGCAGCGGTTCGGGATGCTCGCATGACTGACAGTCCGGCTCCTGGTTGAGCTCTTCCTTGATCTCCCGACAGCGCCCGCAGGCTACTCGGCCGGGGCGGGCCCAATAGCGGGCCCACTGGGCAAGTTTTTTTCCGCGCCCTCCAGGGCCTCGGAGAAGTTGCTGGAGTTCAGGGCGTTGCTGAGCACGAAATCGGCGAAGGCCTTGTTGCGCAGCAGCAGGGTCTTGGCTTCCTCGGGGGAGTGGGGGATGGCCTCCTCGCGCTGTTCCTCGCTCAGGTCGTCGATGCGCAGCCAGAACATGCGGCTGACCTTGCGCACGGTGAGGCCTTCCCAGCCCACCACATGCTCGGCCAGCATCTCGGCCAGCTTGTCCTCGTCGTCCACTTCCACCTTCTGGTGCTTGACGAAGACCGTCTTCTTGGCCTTCTTGCCGATGGACGCATAGCGCTCCTTGGTCATGCAGGCCAAGGTGACATCAAAGATGCCGTAGAAGCTCACCGTGGCGGTCAGGCGCTCGTCCTGGCCCACCGCGCGGGACTGGATCATTTCGGCCAGGGACATTCCGGTGATGGAAGACATGGGGTCTCTCCTTGGCGGGGCGCGGGGCCCCGGCCTACTGGTAGGTGCAGATGATCTCGTCTTCGCCAGCGGCCGAGGCGAAGGCCGCGAACTCCAGGGGCAGCTCCAGGGGCGCGGTGCCGGACAGCTCCGGGGTGTTGACCTCGCAGCGGGCCAGGTTCACCAGCATCTTCTGGCCGGCCACCGCCCCGCCGCCCAGGGTCAGCGCGGCCCGGGCCTGGTTCTTGGCCTGGCGGAAGAAGGCCAGGTGCTTGCCCTCGAAGAAGACCTTGCAGCTCGCCTTGACCGTGCGCAGGTCGGCCACGTAGCCCTGGAGGGCGTAGGAGTCCACGGTGTTGACCACGTTGTCCAACAGCTTGATTGAGCGGCTGAGGCTCACGCTCCACTCGGTCACCGGCAGCTCCACCCCGTCGATCAGCACCGGGCAGACCCGGCCGGTGAGCACCTGGCCCGGCAGGCTGTGGGTGGGCAGCCAGCCCTTGACCACCGCCGCCGCCGCCGGGGCCAAGGGCAGGGCCGGGTTCACGGTGATGGTGTCGGCATTCTCGTCGTAGGCGGTCACCGCGTAGCCCGCCCCGGCGTTGTTCTCCGCCCCCACCTGGACCCGCGCGCCCACGTCGAAGAGCTTGGCCCCGCCAGCGGCCAGGTTGAGCACCGTGGTGGTGCTGTCGGCCACGGTCTCGGACTGGCCGGCGCTTAGCACCGCCCGGCACTTGCCGCTGGCCTCCAGGCGCACCGCGCCCTTGGGGCCGCCGCTCATCTTCAATTCCTCGATCACCAGTCCGGCGATCCATTGGGTGAGGTTCGCGCCCACCCCATAAGCCAGGGACAGCGAGGGCACCTGGATCGACGGGGTGTAGACCACGCTGGCCCCGGCGTTGATGGTCTCGATGCCGGTGGCGGCCTTGAGCAGGGGGGCCTCGGCCGGGGGAGTGCCCAACGCGCCGCTGGGCCGGGCATAGAGCGAGAAGCTGACGCTGCCGGCCGGGGTCATGTCCCGGAAGCGCTGGGGCAGGGAGGCGGTGGCCCGCTTTTCCTCGCTGTCGCTGAAGCTCTCGGGCTGACTGGCCTTGGGCAGGCCCAGGAGCCCGATGCTGTGGGCGCTGGTGAACCCGGCCAGGGTGCCGAAGCCCGTTTCCAGGGCCAGGAACCCGGACAGCTCACGGTCCAGGGATAGCTTGCTGGTGTCGATCATGGCCTAAGCCTCGCCTTCCTGGCCCGCGCGGGGCCGTGGGAGTGAACGCGGTCAGATGTCCAATTTCGGCGCGCCGAAATCCTCGTCTTCCGGGGCCGTGGGGATGATCTCCGCGACAGCCGGGGCCGCCGCCGGTTCCCAGCCCGGTCCGGTCATGCCGGCGGCCAGGTGGTCGGGCACCTCCAGGGTGCCGCCGGGCTGGGCCTCGCCCGCCCCAACCACCGCCTGGGGCGCGGCCGATTTGTTGCGCATCAGGGTCATGGCTCCCTCCTAGTTGGGGAACTGGTAGGCGACCAGGTAGGTCTGGACCACGGCGGCCAGGGTGTAGCTCCCCTCGGTCACCGGCGGGGGAAATTCGGTGCCGGCCAGGATCGTCTCCGTGGCCAGGCCGCCCTGGGTTTCGTCGGCCTGGACCACCTGCTCTATGGCCAGGTCCAGGGCGTCCAGGATGGCGTCCAGGGTTTGGCCAGGCAGGGGTGCGGCCACCGCCTCGATCTTCAGCTCCAACACCCGGCGATAGCGCCGCACCGGGCCGGTCTCCTGGATTTCCTCGGGAACCTCCTCGCCCGGCCGGACCAGGATCGCGGGCAGTTCCTCGGTCGGCACCCGTTGGGCCGCGTCCGGGTCCTTGAAGACCTTGACCCCGGCCAGGGCCTCATGGGCGGACAGGCGGTCCACCAGGCTTTGAATGATCTGGCTCCGGCGGTGGCTCATCGCCGCACCTGCAAGACCAGCAGGCGCTTGCCTGGGCCGGCGGGCTGGGTTTCAGCGACTCGAAAGTCACCACCAGCAATGCCCAGCCGGGGGTTGGGCTCCAGGCGCAGGGGGGTTCCCTGGCCGGCGTCGGCCACCTGGTCGGCCCGGCAGAGCAGGATCAGGCGCGAACCCGCCACCCGGGCCTCGGACAGCCGCCCCTCCTGGGGGGTCTCGGAATAGATCCCGGCGATGGGCCGCTGCCGCTCCTCACCCGGCCAGAGAATCGCCGGGGTGGCGAACTCTTCCGGGTTGAAGATCAGGTCCAGGTCGGCCAGGGGGGCCAAGGTCATTCGCCGTCCTCCTTGGTCAGGTATTTGGCCTTGCGTTCGATGCCTTGCTCGATCACGTAGGCCTCGTGGTGCAGGCGCTCGGCCAGGCGCTTGCGGGCCTCCACCTCCAGGCGCTCCAAGGTCGGCCGGTCCAGGACCTCGGCTGGCGAGGGGCCGTGCAGGATGCTAAACGCCTCGCGGCGCTTGCCCGTTTCCTTGTCCAGGTAGAAGCGGCCGGTGCGCTTGACCACCTCGTAAGGCATGCCGGTGCGATCGCTGCTGGAAGGCCAGGCCTTCTTCCGGGCCACGATGAAGGATTGAGGAATCACCTGATGGACGGCGAAGCCCGAGGTCCCCTGGCGAAGGTCCAGCATCACCGCCACCCCCACCGGCGGCCGCTGATACCAGCCCCGCCGGGTGTAGGGGAAGTTGGTGCCCGGCACCGGCTTGAACCAGGACAGGGCGATGGGCCGGCCCTGAATCCAGACTTTGCCGGTGGGGTCGGCCACCGTCGCTAGACGGATGCCGGTGGCCCCCCGCACCGTGCCGGCCTTGAGCGGCAGCACCCGGCGCACCTCGTCCACCATCTGGTTGCGCAACAGTTGCCCGGTGCGATTCACCGCCCGGGCCATGGCCTTGGGCAGGCCATTGCGCACCTGGGCCAAGGCCTGGGCATGCTCTTCCAGCGTCCCGGCTTCAAGCTTCGCGCTGAGGATGAAGCTGCCGCTCAAGGTCTATCTCCTAGGCGTTCAGCTTGACCTTGACGCTGGTGGCGGCCAGGGCCGCCGCCTCCCAGGCGATGCCCACATACAGGGCATCGTCCGGCACGTTGGTCAGCTTGCCGTCGGCGATCACCCGGTAGACCTTCTGGCCCTGGTCGATGGCCAGGGTGTTGTCCTTGCCCGCCAGTTCGTAGACCCCCACCGCCTCGCCCGCGCCCCTGGCGCCATTGGCCAGGTTGCCCAGGGACACCACCGCCAGGCTGCCCACCATCACCAGGTCGCCGCTCTTCACCTCGGCCCCGGCGGTGAACACGATCCGCTTGCCTTCCTCGATGTAGTTGTTCGCCATGATCCCTCTCCCTTGGCTGGCCCAGGCCTAGCCGGTGATGGTGGTCTGCTGGAGGCCGCGCCAATCCATGGCCTTGCTGCCCACGTCGATGCGCACCTTGAACTTGCGGCCGTCCGTGTTCCAGTCGTTCTCGGCATCCATGAAGGGCTTCTGCACCCCGTTGAGGAAGAACACCTTCACCGTGCGGCCCTTGGGACCGGCCAGGAAGAAGACGTTGACCCCGAAGTCGTCCAGGCGCGGCTCGTAGATGCGGTTCTCCTGGCGGAAGGTGCCCGAGAAGGGGTTCTTCACGTTGGGCTCGCCCTGAGTGCCGATCACGTCCGAGCCAAAGAACTTTTCGGCCGTGACGAAAAGCGAGGTGGGGGAGAGGAAGAAGACCGGGATGACGCGGATGCGGCGCTTCTGGTTCAGGTCCTTCTGGGCGGTCATCTGCTGGATGGCCAGGCCCAGGCCGGCCACGTCGAAGGCCGGGACGCTCTTCATGTTGCCGTGGTCGGCGCAGAACAGCGCCTTGTTGTCGCCCATGGTCGCGTTGCTGATCAGCGCCGCCCAGGCCACGTCGCCCACCGTGCGGCTGGCCGCCTCGCCCATGGCCTGGGGCACGCTGGTCAGCATGCCCAGGTCGTCGTCGATGAGCGTCTGCCGGCCGATGCGGAAGGCCTTGCCGAAGGTGGCGATCTGATAGGCCTCCTGGGCGTCCTTGAGGCCGGCGTACTTGTATTCGTCGTTCTCCTTCATCTCGTCCAGGTCGTCGAACTCGCCCAGGCGCACCTCGTGGCCCGGCTTGAAGTCGCTGGTCTGGCCGGTGCCGCACCACAACTGCCAGGTCTCCGGCGCGCTCTCCCAGCCGAACAGGATGGCCTTGTTGGCCACGTCCATCAGGATGTTGGGCAGGTCGCTGGTGGTCAGCGCCCGGCCCACCCAATCCAGGACATAGCCGCCGGTCCGCTGGCCGGCCCGCCGCAGGCAGTCCCGGGCCAGCTCCCGCAGGCTCAGGCCCAGCAGCTCGTCATGGCCTGCCGCCGGCTTGTCCACCGGGATGCCGGCCCGCACCAACAGGCTGTCGATGCTGGCCGCGCGGAAGCGGTCGCGCTCGTCGTGCAGCACTCGGGCCGGGTGCCGGTGGCCGCCGCCGCCGGCGATGCCCGAGCGCTCCGCCAACAGGCCCAGCATCGCCCGGCCGGCCTGGTCCAGGGTGTAGTTGCCCACCAACAGCCCGCGCAGCTCGTCGCCCTCGATGCCGTGGACCCGGCCCATGTCCATGATCTCGGCCGCCCGGGCGCGCTCGGACTGCATCAGCTCGTCCACGGAGCGCTGGCCCTCGGGGTTGACCGGGGGCGCGGGCGGAGCCGGGGGAGCCGGGGGAGCCGGGGGCGCGTCGCGGCCCGGATCGGCCGGCGGGGCCGGCGGGTCGGCCGGAGGCGCGGGCGGATCGCTCCGGCCCTGATCCAGGTTCACCGGCCCCTCGCGCTCTTCCAGGTCGGCCAGGAAGCGGCGGGCCTCGTCGTCCGTGGCGTCCTTGGCCAGGCCGCGAGTCTCCAGGTAGGCCCTCATCCGGGCGGAAATCTTCATGGCTCTCTCCTTCTCCTTGTGGTTCGCGGCCCTGACCTTGGCCGCCTCGTCCGCCCCGATGGGGCACAGCGACAGTTCCTTGATGCTCCAGTTGGTCACCACCCGCATCGGGCCGGTGAAGCCGCGGCCGTCGATCTCCACCGTCCGGCCCGCCTCGATCCAGGTGGAGGCGTCAATCCGGTAGCCGATGGACACGTCCGTCAGGTGGCCCTCCCGGACCATGGTCCAGGCCTCCTGGCCCAGGCTGTTGCCCGAGAAGATCATCCGGGCCAGGAGTTGCGAGCCGTCCACCCGGAACTCCCGGGCGCTGCCGGCCATGTTGCGCAGGGTCTCCCGGCTGTGGCTGTCGATCAGCGGCGCGCTCTCCGGGATTTGGCTGATCCCGCTCATCAGCAGGACCTCTTGCACCGGCTCCCAGCGGGCGAAGTCAAAGACCGTCACCGGCAGCTCGGTGGCCGCCACCACCTCCACCGCCCGGTTGGCCTCGTCCAGGGTGGACGGCCCGCCCCGCCCGGCCAGAAGCCGCGCGCTCCGGGTCTGGAAGTCCACGTCAACCGCCCGGGCTCCCAGCACCGGGCCGACCGGATCACTCTTTAACCGCGTCGCCATTGCTGCTCGCTCCCAGGGCGGCCGGGTTGGTCTTCACCGGCTGAATGCCCCAATTCAGGTCCACGCCCTCTTCCTTGGCCATGCGCTGGAACTTGGCGATGGCCCGCAGGGTCTCGCGCGGGTCCTTGCCCCGCCGGCCCAGGTAGTCCTGGGGGTCTTCCAGGCCGCCGGCCAGGAGGCTCAGGGCTCCCCGCGCCTCGCGCAGAAGATCAACGCCTTCGACGCCCGGATAGATCCAGCGCGCCGCCCGCAGGTAGGTCCCGCGCCGCTGCCAATAGCCCGGCAGGCGCAAGGCGCCGATGCTGACCTTGGCGTCCAGCCAGCGGGCGAAGATCACTTGGCAGAACTGGCGGGCGAAGCGCCGCTGCTTGGGCCGGGTTTGGTGCAGGAGGTCGGAGCGGATGCCCTTGATGTTGCTGGCAGTGAGACTGCGGTAATCGCCTGAGACCATTTCGTAGCTGAGATCGGCCGCCACCGCGATCATGCGGGTGATGAAGTTCACCGTGGGCTCGAACTGGCCGCCGGGGCGGTTGTTCTCCAGCAGCTTGAATTTCTCGTCGCTGTGCAGGACCTCGATGATGCCATTGGGCAGTTGCCGCACCCGCAAGCCGCTGGCCTGGTCGGCGTTGCTGCGCCTCAGCGCGGCCCCGGCCGGGTCCGGGCTGTGCAGGGTGGCCAGGTAGGAGGCCGCCTTTTTGGCCACGTCCACCTCGGCCCCGATGTATTGCCCGATGTCGTTGGCCGACAGGATGGCCGAGGCCAGGGGGCTAACCCCCCGGACCTGGCCCGGTCGCAGCATCTTGTAGGAGTGCACCGCGAAACGCGGCTCGATCCGCAGGGGCTTGCCCCAGTGCTCCGGGTCCTCCAGGTGGTAGGCGATCACCTTGCCCGAGCGCTCGTCGATCTCCACCCCCTGCACCAGCTTGGAGCCCGGGCCGGGGCTGGCCCCAAAGTCGTTCAGCCAGTCCGGCTCGTAGAGCTGCACCTTGAGCGGAGACTCCCGGTCCGACAGGTCCAGGGGGGTGGCCCCAAAGCATTCCCCCACCTCGACCTCTTGCCGCCGGCCCAGGCGTTGGAGCTCCACGAAGTCCATCCGCCCGCCCACGTCCATCCGCTCGCAGTCCTCGGCCCAGGCGTCCTCCACCCGCTGGTTGAGGTCCTCGTCCTCGCCCATGAATTGTAGGTTGATGCCGGTGCTGATGGAGAGGTTCACCGCCGCTTCCACCACCCGAGCGAAGAAGGGGAAGTCCCGCACCAACTGGCGCACCCGCGCCCGCAGCCGGGCGGAAGAGTCGCCGATCACCTGGTTGACGTTGCCGTCCTGGTGGCCCCAGGCTCCGGTTTGCAGGCCGTCCTTGGCCCCGGCGTAGCGCCGGAAGGCCTCGGCCCGGGCCCGCTCCTGCTGGCGGAAGGCCTCCCGGCCGGGGCTGAAAATGCCGATGGCGCTGTCCAGGGCGTTGCCCAGGCTGTTGGCCAAGGCCCGGCCGAACATCGAACCCAGGCCCGCCATCAGTAGTTACCCGCGCTGACGGCGATGATCTGGCCGGTGAACCCGGGCAAGGCTTCCTCGGAGGCCCGGCGCTCGACAAAGGCCAGAAGGGCCAGGAACTCCGTAAGGTCGCGGTAGGAGACGGTTTGGTTGATCAGGCCGCCCAGGGTGTAGGATTTGACCGTGCGGAAGTTGCCCGAGGCCAGGTCATCGCGCATGGCCGCCGCAAGATCGGTCCAGGATGTGAAAGCACCAGTGCCCATGCCAGCCTCCTTGATGGGAGGCTAACCCGGATTTTTGGGCTAATTTGGAAGATGCTGGAAGTTGCGGTCAAACGGGGCAAAGATGCGCAATTTTGCTGTCAAACGGGGCAATGTTGCGCTTGACAGCAAAATAATAGAATTGGCTTCGAGACAACTAATATAGTTTACATATGTTTCGCATTAATTGCTGTGCCAGAGAGGGAATGCATTTTTGTATAATTTTAATTCTAGTTATATCATCAATAATATCAGATAATTATGCTATTTTAAGTCCATTTTTTCGGATATATTGACAATATTGGAGCTGGTTGATACTCTGTAACCGACCAGCTTAGCTAGGAGGACTATGCTATGTTCGGTTATCGGCGTTTTGCATTTTAAGTAAAATCATAATGTTGTCTCTCTTAGTGTGTCGCATCAGTTGGTAGGAATAATTTGCAGGTTTCACCGAATTTAATACACAGGTCTTACGATGATCTCGACTTATCTGTCCTATTTGATAAAAAGGGACGACGTTTCCACGTGCTTGAAGGAACCGCTCATGAAATATGGAAAAATATCATAACTGGTCGTTCTGAACTGGAAATATCAAAGCAGTTAGCCAGTAAGTACAACATGTTAAACGATGAAGGCTCTATTCTGTCAGATGTTAATGAGTTTATTTCCGAATTGCGGAAAAATTCAATACTTGACTCGGTTGGCATAGACCGGCGATTGGCTAATTTGGGTGAAAGTATCGCTGTAGTAGATGAGGCTAGAATCCTTGATATAATGGCAAATGCTTTAATTCCATATAGTATAACTTGGGAATTAACGAATTCCTGCAATTTGAGATGTCTGCATTGCTATTGCCCTGTGGGAGCCAATGACTGTTGGTCAATATCTCAAATCGAAAATACCCTAAACCACCTAAAATCAATGGGGACCATAGATATCCAAATTACCGGCGGCGAGTGCATGAGCCACCCTCATTTTGATGAGTTTCTTAAGCTAAGTAGCAGTGGGGGATTTATCCTTGGTATTCTTACGAATGGAACGCTTATCGATAGTCACAGGGCTGAACTAATTGCATCGGTTATGCCTCGATCTGTGCAGGTTTCTTTGTATGCACTAGATAAGGCTGTCCATGATTCTTTCACAAGAGTAAAGGGGAGCTATGAAAAAACATTACTTGGCATTGAATACCTAAAAAGCGTTGGCATAAATCCTATTATTGCGTGTTCTGTAACAAGATGTAATATTGATGTGATTGATGACCTCAGAAATTGGGCTGATAGTGAGGGCTTGGAGGTAAAATTTAACTTCAAGCTTATATCAAGTTGGAATCCAGAAAGAAAGCCATTCTCATTAAAATGTCAACAAGAAGATGTTATTAAGTATCTCGGCGATGAGCGTTTTAATCGTGCTTTCAAGGCTGTTGCTAAAGACAAAAATAGGGTTCCTTGGAAGGCTGACAAACTTTGCCAAGCTGGTTTCAGAAGTCTGTGTTTGAGCGCCACTGGCGATGTGTTCCCCTGCAATACACTACGGCTTAAACTCGGGAATATCCTTGATTCTGATCTAATTAAAATATGGGACTCAAGTGATCAACTTTTTCGGTGGCGCGAAATTTCCATTCAAGAATATCCAAAATGTGCTAGCTGTGATGCAAGAAGAATCTGTGGTCCATGTCCAGCTGAATATTTTACTAAAACTGGACGGATTGATGCTATTGATTCTGATACT
This sequence comes from uncultured Desulfarculaceae bacterium, assembly GCA_937908275.1. Classification (GTDB taxonomy): domain Bacteria; phylum Desulfobacterota; class Desulfarculia; order Desulfarculales; family Desulfarculaceae; genus JACRDC01. The sequence continues at coordinate 16,838 of CALERA010000197.1, forward strand.
TGTATTAATGGTAAGTTGAATTACCAAATTTATATGAATATTATCAATGACCATGCACCAAAATAATTTAGAAATATGCCGTAATTGTGCTTTATGTTGCTCATGGCCAGGGGTGCTCCCTCTTTTATTTAACGATGAGGTTCGCATAGCACATGAGCTAAATTTATCTTTAAGTGAATTTCGTAACCGATATATCACTGGCAAAAACGGTAGCGTAACTTTAATTAGTAAAAATGATGGAGCCTGCATCTTCCTTGTCAATAATTGTTGTAGTGTCTATCGGGCTAGGCCACGTGCTTGCCGGGTTTTTCCTGAAAAAAATAAGATTACGCAAAGCCTAATTAGCAAGTGTTATCTTGCTAGGTTAAGGGCGATAGCTGGTGATGATCATTCAGAAAAAGGGGCGTAAAAATGGAAAAAAAATACGAGAAGCCTGTTTTAAAAAGTTCATCTCTTGATGCGACTATGGGTCGTTGTTGCAAAGAATATCGTGGAGATACAAGCTATTAGTTGCCAAAAGCTTTGTAGCGTTACGTTCCACAGCCGTTTACACCTCTTTGGCAGAGTAAGTTGATCGGACGTTAGGTGTAAACGGTTGCACAAATAATTCTTTGGATGGTGCGCAATAAACGTCCAGCGCTGGATGCTGCACAATTCAAGCTCTTTGTTGCGGATTGCCTATTATTAAGGCCGCCGGCCTGATTTCCACCCGATAGGCCATGCCGGGTTAGAAGCCCAATTCCGCCTTGAGCTGGTCCAGGGTGATGTTCTCCCCCGGCTCAGCCAGGGCCTTGCGGGCTTCCTCCAGGTCGATTCTGTCCTCCAGGGCCTGGAGCAGCTCCATGTCCTCGATGGGCACCAGCACCGCCAGGGCCTTGCCCCGCCGGGTGATGGTGACCCGCTCCTTGCCATAGGCCACCTGGTTGACCACCTCGGAAAGGCGGTCCCGGGCCTGCATGGTTGATAGG
>CALERA010000198.1 GCA_937908275.1 uncultured Desulfarculaceae bacterium
GGACATCATTCTCTGCCGCAACGTGCTGATGTACTTCCTGCCCGAACGGGCCCGCGCGGTGGTGAAAAAACTGCACCGCTGCCTGACCGGGGGTGGCTGGCTGGTGCTCGGGGCCTGCGAGCTATCCCTGGCCAAATTCGGCCATTTCGAGGCGGTGCAGTTTCCCGGCGCGATTCTTTTCCGCAAGCCGAACCCGGTCCTGGCCGCCCGGCCCGCCTCCCGTCAGCCGGCGGAGGGGGACGAATCCCAGCCCTCCGCTGGTCTGGTCCCCGTCTCCTCAGGGTCAGCTGCCGCTCCTCCCCCCTCCCCGGGCGGGCCAACCTGGTCCCTGGACTCGCCCGGCGCCCCGGCCGACGAACCCGGCCCAGGGTCCGCCCCGGTCGCGCCGCCCGGCCCGGGGACCACCGCAGAGGAGACCAGGGGCCGGATCCGGGCGCTGGCCGACAGCGGCCGCCTGCCCGAGGCCCTGGCGCTCTGCGAGCAGGCCTTGTCCAGCGCCAAGCTGGAACCCAAGCTGCACTACCTGCACGCCACCATCCTGCTGGAGATGGAGGATCCGGAGGCGGCGAGCGTGGCCTTGCGCCGGGCGCTGTACCTGGAGCCCGCGCTGGTGGCCGCCCATTTCACCCTGGGCAACCTGTTGTTACGCCAGGACAACCTGGCCGGAGCCAGGAAGAGCTTCGGCAATGTCCTGCGCCTGCTGCACGCGCGCGCGGCGGAAGAAATCCTTCCCGAGATCGAGGGGCTCACCGCCGGACGGCTGCGGGCCATCGTCCAGGCCACCCTGAAAACCGGAGGTCTGGCATGACTCTGACCCGCCACCCGGCGACCGGCGAACTGAACCCGGAGCAAAAACGCGCGATCCTGCGCCGGCGGGCCGAGGACCTGGCCAGGCCGGGCCAGGCCGAGAGCGGGCCGCAACAGAGCCTGGACCTGATCGTCTTTCGCCTGGCCGAGGAGACCTACGCCATCGAGTCGGAGTTCGTGCGCGAGGTGATCGACCTGAAGAGCTACACCCCCCTGCCGGGGGTGCCGGCCTTTGTGCTGGGCATCGTCAACCTGCGGGGGGAGATCATCTCGGTGGTGGACCTGAAAAAATTCTTCAACCTGCCGGCCCGGGGCCTGGGAGAACTGAACAAGGTGATCGTGCTGCGCGACCAGGTCATGGAATTCGGGCTCCTGGCCGACGCCATCCTGGGGGTGCAGAACCTGCCCCTGGCGGGGATCAACCCCGCCCCCCCCACGCTCACCGGCATTGGCGCGCAGTACCTGAGGGGCGTCACCGCCGACCGGGTGGCGCTCCTGGACGGACGCACGATCCTGGGCGACGAAAACCTCATCGTGCGGCAGACGGCTCAGCGCTTTCTCTTAGCGGGGGGATGACGATGCAATGGTTCGACAAGCTTGGCATGCGGGCCAAGATTTTCCTGGGCTTCAGCATCATGTGGCTGATGCTGGTGACGGCGATCAGCGTGGCCTACCTGAACATCGACCGCATCACCAAATCGGAGAAGGAAATCCACGACGTCGGCCTGACCAAGGTCCTGACCCTGCAGCAGATCCGCACCCAGGAAACCCAAAATCGGGCGGAAATCCTGGAAATGGGCCTGACCGCCAGCGGTGAGGAGCGGGACCGGAGCGAACAGCGCATCGCGCAGCGCAGCGAGGAAATCACCCGGATGTTCGACCTGTTGTTCAACCTGGAGCAGGACGAGCAGTTCAAACGCCGGCTGAAAGAATCCAAGGACCTCCTGGCCGAGCACCGCAAGACCAGGGAGCGGCAGATCAGCCTGATCCATCAGGGACAGACGGAAGCGGCCCAGGAGCTGGCCATGGGAATCCAGAACCAGCGCCACGACAAGCTGATCGCCTTGCTGAACGAGCTGCGGCGGCAAGAGGACATCCGCCTGGACAAGATCCTGCTCGCCGACGTGGCCAGGGGCCAGGACGCGGTGCGGGTGTTCCTGTTCCTGGGGGTGGCGGCCTTTTTCCTGGGACTCTTCATGGTCTGGGTGTTGAACCGGGTGGTGGCCGAGGTCCAGCAGGTGGTCAGCCACCTGGGCGCCACCGCCAGCGAGATGCTCACCGCCAGCTCCCAGGTCGCCTCCGGCTCCGCCGAGACCGCCGCGGCCATCGTCCAGACCACCGCCACGGTGGAAGAGGTGCGCCAGGCGGCCCAGCTTTCCAACCAAAAGGCCCAGGATGTCTCGGGCAGCGCCAAGAGCGCGGCCCAGGTCGCCCGCGACGGCAACCAGGCGGTGGAGGAGGCCGGTCCGGGCATGCAGCAGATCCGGCGGGAGATGGAGGCCATCGCCCGCACCATCGTGCTGCTGAGCGAACAGGGCCAGGCCATTGGCGGCATCATCGCCACGGTGACCGACCTGGCCGACCAGACCAACCTCCTGGCGGTCAACGCGGCCATCGAGGCGGCCAAGGCCGGGGAGCAGGGCAAGGGCTTCGCGGTGGTGGCGCAGGAGATCAAGAGCCTGGCCGACCAGTCCAAGCAGGCCACCGGCCAGGTGCGCACCATCCTGGGCGACATCCAGCGGGCCACCAGCGCCTCGGTGATGGCCACCGAGCAAGGGGGCAAGGCGGTGGAGGCGGGGCTCAAGCAGTTCTTCCAGGCCGGCGAGGCCATCCGGCTGCTGGCCGAGGCCACCGCCCTGGCCGCCCAGGCCTCCACCCAGATCGTCGCCTCCAGCCAGCAGCAGGTGGTGGGCATGGACCAGATCGGCCTGGCCATGGAGAACATCAAGCAGGCGGGCAACGACACCGTGGTCTCCATGAAGCAGATGGAGCAAGGGGCCCAGAACCTGAACGAGGTGGGGCAGCGGTTGCGCAAGCTGGTGAGCGGGAAATGATGGCCGGCGCGGGCGCGGCCGGGGCACGACCCCGGACCGGACCGGGCCGGACCACCCGGGACCGGGTGGACGCCGCCCAGCGGCGGCGCGAGGTCGCTTCCTCTCACCACGGGGCGAGCCATGGACCCCAAGGACGCTGAGTTCCTCCGGAAACTCCAGGCCACCTTCCGGGTGGAAGCCCGGGAGCACCTGCGCAGCATCTCCGTGGGGCTGCTGGAGTTGGAGAAGACGCCCGACCCCGCCCGGCGCGCCGAGCTGGTCGAGACCGTCTTCCGCGAGACCCACAGCCTCAAGGGCGCGGCCCGCGCGGTGGACCAACGGGGCATCGAGGCCGTCTGCCAACCCATGGAAAGCACCCTGTCCGTGCTCAAGCGCAACCAGATCGTCCTGACCCCCGTCCTGTGCGACCTGTTGCACCAGGCCGTGGATCACATCGCCCGGCTGCTGGACTCACCCAGCCAGGAACCCGCCCTCCCGGATCAGGAGCGGCTGCGCGAGCTGACCGCGCGCCTGCGCCAGGCCGCCCTGGAATCCACGCCCCCCGGCCAGCCCGCGGCGACCTCCCCCGCCCCCCCCTCGCCACCGCCGTCCCCCGCGCCGCAGGCCCTGGGAGAGGCCGCGGTCTCCCGGCCCTCGCCCAGGACCCGCGGGGACGAACCGCCCGCCCTGGGCGAAACCGTCCGCATCCCCACGGCAAAATTGGAGCCGCTGCTGTTGCAGGCCGAGGAGATGCTGATGGCCAAGTTGGCCGCCGCCCAGCGGGCCATCGACGCCCGCGGCGCCTGCCAGGAAGTCATGGACTGGCTGGAGGCGCTGCGTCCCCGCCCGGAGCGCCGCCCCGAGGAGCGGAGCCTAGCCGGGGATGAAGCCCGCCTCCACGCCCTGCGCCTGCGCCTGGACGGCCTGGTCGCCTCCCTGGCCGAAGACCACCGCGCGGTCAAGCGCCTGGTGGACGAACATCTGGAGGCCATGAAGGGCCTCCTGATGCTGCCCGCGGCCTCGATCATGGACCTGCTGCCCAGGCTGGTGCGCGACCTGGCCCGCGGCCAGGGCAAGGAGGTGGAGCTGACCGTCCAGGGCGGCGAAATCGAGATGGACAAGCGGGTCCTGGAGGAATTCAAGGCCCCCCTCATCCATCTGATCCGCAACTGCGTCGATCACGGCCTGCAAAAGCCGGAGGAGCGCCTGCGCCAGGGCAAACCCCGCCAGGGTCGCATTCACCTGACCATCTCACCCAAGGACGGCCGCCAGGTGGAGATCGTCCTGTCCGACGACGGCGTGGGCATCGACCTGGAAAAGGTCCGCGCGGCGGCGGTGAGCAAGGAGATCGTCTCCGCCGAGGCGGCCTCCCGCCTGGACCCGGAGCAGACCCTGGCCCTCATCTTCCAGTCCGGGCTTTCCACCAGCCCCATCATCACCGACATCTCCGGGCGGGGTCTGGGGCTGGCCATCGTGCGCGAACGGGTGGAGGGTCTGGGGGGGACGGTGACGCTGGACTCCCACGGCCAGGCCGGCGCCACCTTCCGCATCGCCCTGCCCCTGACCAGGGCCGCCTTCAGCGGGATCCTGGCCCGGGTGGGGGAGCACCAGTTCCTGCTGCCCACCATCAACGTGGAGCGCGCCCTGCGTGTCCCGCGCGCCGAGATCAAGGCCGTGGAGAGCCACCGGACCGTTGCGGTGGACGGCCGGGTCCTGGCCCTGGTGGACCTGGCCCATGTCCTGGGCCTGCCCCGGCCCCCCGCCCCGTCGCCCCAGGCGGAGGGACGCGGAACGGAAGCCCTGGCCGGAGACTGGGTCCTGGCCCTGGTGTTGCGCTCCGCCGACCAGCGCATGGCCTTCCAGGTGGACGAGGTGCTGGACGAGCAGCAGGTGCTGCTCAAGAGCCTGGGACGCCAACTGAGGCGGGTGCGCAACCTCTCCGGGGCGGCGGTCCTGGGCAGCGGACGGGTGGTGCCGGTGCTCAACCCGCCCGACCTCATGCTCTCCGCGATCCGCCCCGTCCCCGAGACCCTGGCGGCAGAGGGCTCCCCGGAGCCGGCCCGGGCCGAGCGCATCCTGGTGGTGGAGGATTCGATCACCTCGCGCACCCTGATCAAGGGCATCCTGGAGAGCGCGGGCTACCAGGTGGCCACCGCGGTGGACGGCATGGACGCCATCAGCCAACTGCGCGGCGGGCGGTTCGACCTGGTGGTTTCCGACGTGGACATGCCGCGCCTGAACGGATTCGAGCTGACCGCCAGGATCCGCGCCGATGACGCCCTGCGGGAGCTGCCCGTGGTGCTGGTCACCGCCCTGGGATCGCGCGAGGACCGCGAGCGGGGCGTCGAGGTGGGGGCCAACGCCTACATCGTCAAGAGCAGCTTCGACCAGAGCAACCTGCTGGACGTGCTGACCCAGCTTCTCTGAGTGCAGCGAACCAGGAGCGGAGAGGGATGATCAGAACCTTAATCGTCGAGGATTCCCTGGTGGTCCAGCAGCTCCTGCGACACATTCTGGAAAGCGATCCACACATCACGGTGGTGGGGGTGGCCAACAACGGCCAGGAGGCCCTGCCCGCGGTCATGAGCCTAAAGCCCGACGTCGTGACCATGGACATCCACATGCCCAAGCTGGACGGCTTCGAGGCCACCCGTCTGATCATGGCCCATCGCCCCACCCCGATCGTGATCGTCAGCGGCGGCAGCGACGTCAACGAGGTCCATTTCTCCTTCCAGGCGGTGGAGGTCGGGGCCCTGGCGGTGATCAGCCGCCCTCCCGGCCCCGGCCATCCGGATCATCCGGCCGCCGCCCGGGAGTTGGTCCAGACGGTCAAGCTGATGTCCGAGGTGCGGGTCGTCACCCGCAAGCCGCGCCCCGCGCCGGCGCCGACCAGCCTGGCCCTGGCCAACACGCCTCCCTTGGTTCACCAGACCGAGGTGGCGGCCATCGGGGCCTCCACCGGCGGTCCGGTGATCCTCAAGCAAATTCTTTCCCGCCTGCCCGCCAATCTCCCCTTCCCGATCCTGATCGCCCAGCACATCGCGGAGGGTTTCGTGGCCGGCTTCGTGGAATGGCTGGCCGACGTGGCGCGGTTTCCCCTGCGAATCGCCCGCCACGGCGACCCCCTGTGGCCGGGCTGCGGCTATCTGGCCCCGGACGGATTTCACCTGGGCGTCAAGCCCGGCCCCCGCCTGGTGCTCAGCGACCACGCGCCGGAATACAGTGTGCGGCCCTCGGTGGCCTATCTGTTCCGCACCGTGGCCGAGGTCTTCGGGCCCCGGGCGGTGGGCGTGCTGCTGACCGGCATGGGCAGCGACGGCGCGCGGGAATTGGGCCTGATGCGGCAGCGGGGGGCGATCACCCTGGCCCAGGACCAGGCCAGCTCGGTCATCTACGGCATGCCCGGCGCGGCCGCGGCCCTGGGGGCCGCCATCCACATCCTGCCCCCGGAGGGCATCGCGGCCTTTATCGCCACGTTGGCCAAGAAAACCAAAGGAGCCAACCATGGGCACCCAGAACAGCGACCCGGGCCAGCCTAGGATCCTCATCGCCGAGGACAGCCCCACCCAGGCCGAGAAGCTCCGGCACCTCCTGGAGCGCAACTCCTATCAGGTCCGCGCGGCGGCCAACGGCAGGGCGGCCCTGGAGCTGCTGGCCGATTTCCAACCCGAGTTGGTCATCAGCGATATCGTCATGCCCGAGATGAACGGCTACCAGCTTTGCAGCCGGATCAAGCTCGACCCGCGCACCCGGCGGATCCCGGTTATCCTGCTGACCTCGCTTTCCAGTTCCGAGGACGTGCTGGAGGGTCTGGATTGCGGGGCCGACTATTTCATCACCAAGCCCTACAGCGAAAACTACCTCATCACCAGCATCGAACAGATTTTGCTCAACCGCAGGCTCAGCCAGGAAGCCGGGGAGCGCGGCGAGGCCGGGATCATGGTCAACGGCCGCAGCCGGATGGTTGCCGGCGACCAGCGGCAGACCCTTTCCCTGCTCATCTCCACCTACGAGGCGGCGGTGCGCACCAACAGCGAGCTGATGCAGGCCCAGGACGAACTGCGGCGGCTTAACGCCAATCTCGAGGACCTGGTGGCGGAAAGGACCACCGCCCTGCGCGAGGAAAACAACGTGCGCCGGCAATCGGAGGAGCGGGTGCGGCACCTCAACGTCATCCTGCGCGCCATCCGCGGGGTGAACAACCTGACCGTGAAGGAGCGGGACGCCAACCACCTGGCCCAGAAGGCCTGCCAGATCATGATGGACCACCGGGGCTACGCCAACGCCTTCATCCTGCTCAGCGACGAACAGGGGCGGGCGGTGATCTTCACCACCGAGGGTCCCAACGCGGAGCTCCTGCCCCGGAGCGAAGGCCTGGACCGGGAATACCTGCCGCCCTGTTGCCTGGCGGCGCTGGAGAGCGGGGGCATCTTCCATGTCCTGGAGCGCGCCAGTTTTTGCCTGGACTGCCCCTTGCAACCGGATAGCCTCCGGAACGACACCCTGTGCTCGGTCCTGCGCCACAACGGCAGGGTCCATGGCTACCTGATCGTCTCCATGAACCGCGACCTGGCCCAGGACCCCGAGAACCGCGAGCTTTTCGCCGAAATGGCCGCCGATCTGGCCTCGGCCCTGCACAATATCGAGCAGGCCAAGGCCGTGCGGCAGGCGGAGAAGGACAAGCAGCGCATCGAAGCCGAACTGCGCCAGGCCCAGAAGATGGAGGCCATCGGCCGGCTGGCCGGCGGCGTGGCCCACGACTTCAACAACATGCTGGGGGTGATCCTGGGCTATGCCGGCATCGCCCTGGATAAGGCGCGCCCCGGGGAGACGGTCCACGACGCCTTGCAGCAGATCGTGCTGGCCGCCGAGAGGTCCGCCGACCTGGCCCGGCAACTGCTGGCCTTCTCCAGCCGCCAGATGGTCACCCCCAAGGTGATCAACCTCAACCACACCATCACCGCTCTCAAGAAAATGCTGACCCGCCTGATCGGGGAGGACATCGAATTCCGCCTCAACCTGGCCGAGGACATCTGGAACCTGCTGATCGACCCCTCGCAGGTCAACCAGATCCTGGCCAATCTGGCGGTCAACGCCCGGGACGCCATGGAGGGCATCGGCTCCATCACCATCGAGACCAGCAATGTCACCCTGGACCAGCAGTTCTGCCGCCAGCACGCCCAGGCCCAACCCGGGGAGTACGTCCAGCTCGCCTTCAGCGACACCGGCGTGGGCATGGACGCGGAGCTGATCAGCCACATCTTCGAGCCCTTTTTCACCACCAAGGGCGAGGGCAAGGGCACCGGCCTGGGGCTATCCACCGTCTTCGGCATCGTCAGGCAATACGCCGGGTACATCCACACCTACAGCGAGCCCGGGATGGGCACCACCTTCAAGATCTACCTGCCCCGCTTCCAGGGCCAGGTGCAGGAGGACCGGCCCCAGGCCGCCGAGACCCCGGTCCGGGGCAGCGAGACGGTGCTGATCGTGGAGGACGAGCGCCAGTTGCTCTCCCTGTGCCAGGCGGTCCTGGAGGGCTATGGCCACAAGGTTCTGACCGCCGGCACCCCCGGCGAGGCCCTGCGGATGGCGCGCGAACACCCGGGCGAGATCCATCTGTTGCTCAGCGACATGGTCATGCCAGAAATGAATGGCAGGGAATTGCAGGCAAAAATCAGGGAGTTCAAGCCGGACATCAAGACCCTTTTCATGTCCGGCTACACCGCCGATGCCGCCGTCCATCGCGGAGTCATGGAAAAGGGCGCGGCCTTCATCAGCAAGCCCTTCACCACCGCCGCCCTGGCCCAGAAGGTCCGGGAGGCCCTGGAGACCAGCCCCTGAGGCCCGTCCCGGACCAGGCCGGGGGAGCCCCTCCGGCCGGTGCTGGACTTGACCCGGGTCTAGTCCCGGTACAGTTGCAGCTCGATGCGGCCGGCTTTTTCACCGCCCTTGAGGGTCTCCACCATGCCCCGCACCGCGCCGGCCAGGAAATCCTGCACGAAGTCCTTGATGTACACCCGCCGGCCATCCACCAGCAGGCGGGCGGCGCGCGGCTCGGGCTCGGCGGTCAGGGCCAGGACCAGCTCCGCGGCCTGGTCCACCTGGTCCGGGGCCAGGAGCGTCGCGCCGGCCGCCCCGCCGCCCGCGCCCACCAGGGCCTTGAGGTTGGGATCGCCGGCCAGGGTCGGGGCGGCCCCGGGCGGCAGCCATTCCAGGATCGGGGCCGCGAAGGAGGGGGCCAGTTCGCTGAGGGCCAGGTCGAAGCCGTCCAGATGGCGCAACAAAACCTGGTCCAGGCTGGGGGCCTGGGCGGCGGGGCAGCGCAGTTGATAGCCCTGCGCCCCCAGCTCCAGCCAGGCCGCCGCGCCGGGCGGCGGGGGCGGCGGGGGCGGCGTCGCGGCCGGCGGCGCGCTCACCAGCATCACCCGGCGTCCCCGCGCGGTCAGGGCCGCAGCCAGTTGCTGCATCCAGGCGGTCTTGTCTGCTCCGGCCGGCCCGGCCAGGACGATCACTGACGGCATCGCGCGCACCTCCCGGTTGCTGAAGACAGGGCTCGCGGCCCTGGGCGGCGGGGGCGCGCCAGGGCCTGAACCAACCTAGACAGCCCGGCCCGGCCTGTCAAGCCGCTCCGCCCTTCGCGGCAACCCCGGACTCTGCTATCCTGGCGTTGAACCCCAAGCGGAGGCGGCCATGGACTCGGGATACTTCTGCGGCCTGGATCGCCAGGCCTTCCTGCGCGAGGCCGAGGCCTTCCATGGCCACGTCTCGCCCGGGGTGGTCCTGGGCGGCCACCTGCTGGCCGAGGCCCTGGCCGGCCTGGGCGACACCCCGACCCTGAACGTGGTGGTGGAGACCGTGGTCTGCCTGCCCGACGCGGTGCAGATCCTCACCCCCTGCACCGTGGGCAACGGCTTTTTGCAACTGCTGGACTGGGGCAAGTTCGCCCTGACCGCCTATGACCGCGAAACCCTGGAAGGTTTCCGGGCCTGGCCCGATCTGGCGGCCATCGCCGGCTTTCCGGCCATCAGCGGCTGGTTTCTGCGCGGCAGCGGGCCGGCCCTGCCCAAGGACCAGGTGGTGCAGCACCTGTTGAACCATGGCCCGGAGCTGGTGCGCACCCGGCCGGTGCGCCTGGCCCAGGCCCTCAAGCCCCAGGACAAGGTCCCCACCGGCCCCTGCCCGGCCTGCGGCGAATCCTATCCCCTGCGCCTGGGCACCACCTGCCCGGCCTGCGCCGGCCAGGCCTACTACCGCTAACCCCGCCGCTTAACGGCCCCCCTGTCCGGGCGCGCCCCCCGGGTCGGGGGGCCGCCGCGCCCACCCGAGCGCTCCCCCGGCCAGCAAACCGAAATGACAACCAAATGTGTCACGGCCATCACCGTGATGTCACCTGGCGGTGGTTTTCTGAGGGGTAAGGATTGGGACCCGCAGGCCCAACCCCGGGAAACCCCAGGCATGGTCTGGGAATTTGTCACCAGTTCGCCAGGTGAGGTTGCCATGAGCACAGCCCAGGAACAAAGCCTGTTCAGTCTGGACCTGACGGCCTTTGGACCGGCGCGGGCCCGTTTGCTGGCCCTGTTCGAGGAAACCCTCGGTCGTCTGCTCTCCCTGCGGGAGCTGGAACGCATCTACCTGCGCTCCCGGCCCGGCTCCCGGCCCGAACGATTCCTGGAGAACGTGCTCCAGGAGATGACCGTCTCCAGCCTGGTCAAGCCAAACGATTTCGAGTCCATCCCGGCCAATGGCCCCACCATCGTGGTGGCCAACCACCCCTTCGGCGGCCTGGAGGGCATCGTCCTGGCCCACCACCTGCTCACCCGCCGGCCGGACGTCAAGATCATGGCCAACTACCTCCTGGGCCGCATCCCGGAGCTGCGCGACCTGTTCATCCTGGTGGACCCCTTCAACGAGACCCGGGCGGTGGGCAACAACGTGGGTCCCCTGCGCGAGGCCATCCGCTGGGTGGAGCAGGGCGGTCTGCTGGCCATGTTCCCGGCCGGAGAGGTGGCCCACCTCAAGGTGCGCGAGATGCAGGTCAGCGACCCGGAGTGGAGCCCGGTGGTGGCCCGCATCGCCCAGAAGACCGGGGCCGCGGTGGTGCCGGTGCATTTCCGGGGCCGCAACAGCGCCCTGTTCCAGTTGGCCGGCCTGATCCACCCCCGCCTGCGCACCGCGCTGCTGCCCCGGGAGCTGGCCAACAAGCAGGGCGAGCGCCTGGGCCTGGTGGTGGGCGGGGCCATCGCCCCCAAGCGCTACCAGGCCAAGGAAGGCCTGGCCGGCATCACCGAATACTTCCGCCTGCGCACCCAGGTCCTGGGCCGGCGTCCCCTGCTGCCAGAGGCCAAGCCCCAGCGCCGGCGCAAGCCCGCGCCCCGGGTCTGGCCCGAGGCCATCGCCAGCGCCCCGGACCGGGAGTTGGTGCTCCTGGACGTGGAAACCCTGCCCGCCGCGCAGACCCTGCTGGTCTCGGGCGATTTCCGGGTCTTCTACGCCCGGCGGCGGCAGATTCCCTCCCTGATGCAGGAGATCGGCCGTCAGCGCGAGATCAGCTTCCGCCAGGTGGGCGAAGGCACCGGCCGCAGCCAGGACCTGGACCGTTTCGACGACCACTATCTGCACCTGTGCCTCTGGAACCAGAAGGAGCGCGAGCTGGCCGGCGGCTATCGCCTGGGCCTGGCCGACCAGATCCTGGAGAACCAGGGCCTCGCGGGCCTCTACACCAGCACCCTGTTCAACTTCCATCCCGATTTCTTCGCCCAGATGCCCCACGCCCTGGAGATGGGCCGCTCCTTCATCAACGAGAAATACCAGCGCTCCTATTCGGCCCTGCTGCTGCTCTGGAAGGGCATCGGCCGCTTCATCCTGGCCAACCCCCGCTACCGCCACCTTTTCGGGCCGGTCAGCGTCTCCCGGCAATACCAGGCCTTCAGCCGCCAATTGATGATCGACTTCCTGGAGACCCGCCACCCCAGCCCCTTCAGCGCCCTGGTCTCGCCCAAGACCCCGGTGGCCATCCGCCGGCGCGACCACGTCCTCACCGGCCGCCTGGCCTCCCGCCTGACGGACTGGGACGAGGTCGCCGAGGTGGTGGCCGACGTGGAGAGCAACCG
>CALERA010000199.1 GCA_937908275.1 uncultured Desulfarculaceae bacterium
GTGATGCAGGACAGGCAGGCGTAGTAGAAGACGAACAAATGGGCCGCGATGGCCGGCACCCCCAGCTCGATCAGCACCGGCCCGCCCAGGATCACGGTGAGGATGTAGGCCGCCGAGGTGGTCAGCCCCATGCCCAGGACCATGGAGGCCAGCATCACCATGATCAAGGAAAGCATCAGGTTGCCGCCGGCGGCGTCGATGACCAGGCCCGAGAACTTCAGGCCCAGGCCGGTCTGGGTGACGCAACCGATGACGATGCCGGCGCAGGCGCAGGCCAGGGCCACTTCCAGGCAGCCCTTGGCCCCCCGCTCCATGGCCCCCACCACGTCCCGCCAGTTCATGCGGGTGGCCTGGCGCAGGCTGCTGACCACGATCACCGCGATGATGGACCACAGGCCGGACTTCATGGGCGAGAAGCCCAGGGTGAGCAGGAAGAGCAGGAACAGGGCCGGGATCATCAAATGGCCGCCCTGGCGCACCACCGGTCCCAGATGGGGCAGCTCGGCCCGCGAGAGGCCGGTGAGGCCGGTCTTGAGCGCCTCCATGTGCACCATGTAGAGCAGCGCGAAATAGTAGAGGCAGGCCGGGATGATGGCCGCCTTGCAGACCTCGAAGTAGCCCACCCCCAGCATGTCGGCCATGATGAAGGCCCCGGCGCCCATCACCGGGGGCATGAACTGCCCGCCGGTGGAGGCCACCGACTCCACCGCCCCGGCGAACTGGGGCCGGTAGCCGATCTTCTTCATCAGGGGGATGGTGAAGGAGCCGGTGCTGACCACGTTGGCCACCGCCGAGCCGGAGATGGTGCCGAAGAAGGCGCTGCTGATCACCGCCACCTTGGCCGGACCGCCGCGCATGTGGCCGGCGATGGCGTTGGCGAACTTGATGAAGAATTCGCCGGTGCCGGAGCTGACCAGGAAGGCCCCGAACATGATGAAGATGAAGATGAAGCTGGCGCTGACCCCCAGGGGGATGCCGAACAGGCCCTCGGTGGTCAGGTACTGGTAGCTGATGAGCTGTTCCAGGTCCAGGGGGAAGTGCCCCCAGAGGCCGGGAATGGCGTGGCCCCACATGGTGTAGGCCAGGGCCACGATGGTGATGATGGGCAGGGCCCAGCCCATCAGCCGCCGGGTGCACTCCAGCACCAGGAGCATGGCCAGGCCGCCCAGCCAGAGATCGGCCTCGCTGGCCGCCCCGCCGCGCATGGCCAGGGTCTTGTAGCTATAGGCCAGGTGCACCAGCACCAACACGCTCAGGGCCACCAGGCCCAGGTCCAGGGCGCGCAGGGCCTTGGGATAGGCCCGGCCCTGGAAGCGGCCGTTGATGGGGAAGGTGAGGAACACCAGGGCGCAGGCGAACAACAGGTGCACCGGGCGCTGCACCATGGCCGAATACAGGCCGAACTGCGCGGTGAAAATCTGGAAGGCGGCCATGCCCAGGGCGATGGCTTTCACCAGGGTTTGCAGCCAATTGACCTCGCCGCCGCTTGTCTTGTCCGTCATGGTTTTTCCTTGGGGTGGGGGGTCTGGCGCGGGGCCCGGGCCCAGGCCCCGCTCGGGGCCTGGGACTCCACCCGCAGGTGCAGGAGGGTCCCGGGCGCGAAATAATCCAGCAGCCGGTGGGTCTGGCCATCCAGGCTCAGGCGGTGGTTGGCCAGGTCCGGCGAGCCCAGGCGGAAGACGATCTCCCCCAGGCGTTGGTTGATGTCCGTCAGCTCGGCCGAGCCGTCGGCGTGGGCGCGATAATGACCCAGTTCGAAGCCCTGGCCGTTGAGCATGGAGCGGAAGGTCATGTTGGTGAGCAGAATCCCCCCGGGGCCGATCACCTGGTAGTGCTCCGAGAAATCGGCCCGATCATAGCTGTGGAAGAACGAGACCGTCAGGCGCGAGCCGGCATGCGCCGGCAGGACCAGGCCAGGCTGGACCTGGTCCTCGGCGTAGACCTGGAGGGTCAACTCCGGCGGCCCGGCCCAGGCCGGGGCCTCGGCCAGGCCGCTGGCCAAGAGCAGGATCAGCAATAGACGGGCAAGTACGCGCATGTCGCCTCGTGCATGAGCGGGACGGCCCCCTGCGGGGCCGCCCCGACGGGTGCTATTTCAACACGCCCTTTTCCCGGAAATACTTCTCCGCGCCGGGATGCCAGGGAATCGGCATGCCCTTGACCGCGTTTTCCAGGGTGATGCCCTTGAACTGGGCGTGGATCTTGTCAAGCTCGTCCTTGTGCTCGAAGACCGCCTTGACGATGTCGTAGGCCAGTTGATCGCTGGTCTTGGCGTCGATGACGAACAGGCCCATCCAGGCCAGGGTGTGGTGGGGCTGGTCCTGGCCCTTGTAGGTGCCGGCCGGGATGGTGCGGGGGAAGTAGGCCGGGAACTCCTTGTTGATCTTGTCGCCCACCGCGGGCTCGATATCCAGGAAGCGGATGTCGCGCTGGGTGGCCAGGTCCATCAGGGCCGGGGCCGGGGTGCCCAGGGTGACGATGCCGGCGTCGATGTTGCCGTCCTTCAGGGCCTCGGCGGTCTCGGTGGCCGAGAGGAACTGCTCGTCGACCTCGTCGTAGGTCAGGCCGTAGACCTTGAGCACGTAGCGGGCCATGGCCTCGGTGCCGCTGCCGGGCGCGCCCACCGCCACCTTCTTGCCCTTGAGCTCGCCGATGGTCTTGACCGGGCTGTCGGCCGGCACGAAGAACTGGATGTCAATCGGATAGGTGGCCATCAGGCCGCGCAGGTCCTTGGCCGGCTTGCCGGCAAAGGCCTCCAGGCCGTTGAAGGCGTGATAGGCGGTGTCGGGCATGGACAGCGACACCGCGTCTTTGCCGCTGATCACGGCCCGGATGTTCTCGATGGAGGCCCCGGAGGGATGGGCCGCGGCCTGGTAGCCCGGCACGTACTTGTTGATCATGTTGGCCAGGCCGCCGCCCAGGGGATACCAGGTGCCGCCGGTGGAGGCGGTGCCGATGGCCAGGCGCACGTCGGCGGCCGGGGCCGGGGCGGCCAGGCAGGCCAGCAGGGCCAGGGCCAATAACAGGACGACAGGTTTGGAGCGATGCGTTCCGGGCATTTCTTCCTCCCTTTCCCTCAGGATGAATGCACCGCCCCCCCGGCCGGCGCGCCGTGGTCCACCCTCCCGCGCAGCTCGCGCTTGAGCACCTTGCCCGAGGCGTTGCGCGGCAACTGGTCCACGAAAACCACCTGGCGCGGCTTCTTGTAGCTGGCCAGGTGTTGCTTGCAGTAGTCGATGACCTCGGCCTCGACCAGGTTGGCCCCGGTTTTGAGCGCCACCACCGCCTTGACCGACTCGCCCCATAAGGGGTCCGGCTCGCCCACCACCGCCACGTCGGCGATGGCGGGATGCTGGTAAAGGACCTCTTCAATTTCGCGGGGATAGATGTTCTCGCCCCCGCTGACGATCATGTCCTTCTTGCGGTCGACGATGTAGAAGAAGCCTTCGGGGTCCATGTAGGCCAGGTCGCCGGTGTGCAGCCAGCCATCCCGGATGGCCTCGGCCGTGGCCTGGGCCTGGTTGTGATAGCCCTGCATCACGTTGGGTCCCTGGCAGACCAGCTCGCCCACCTGGCCCACGGCCAGGGGCCGGTCCAGCTCGTCCACCACCCGGGCCTGGAGGAAGGGCAAGGCCCGGCCCACCGAACCGTGGCGCTGGTGGGATTGGGCCGCGGTGAGGATGGTGATGCAGGGACTGGCCTCGGTGCAGCCGTAGACGTCGTAGACGCCCGTGATGTTGGGGAAAAAGGCCATCAACTGGCGCTTGGTCTCGGCGCTGAGCTTGTCGGCCCCGGTGGTGCACTTGGTGATGGAGGAGCGGTCGAAGTCCCAGGCCCCGGGCTGCTGCATCAGCAGGTGGTAAAAAGCCGGCGAGCCGCTGATCACATTGACCCGCTCGGCCTGGATGGTCCGCAACAGCTCCTGGGGCTCGAAATGACTGACCAGCACGCTGGTCCCGCCCAGGGCCACCTGGATGGTGAAGTGGTTGTTCAGCGCGGCGGTGTGGTAGAGCGGCCCCACCACCACCGACACCTGGCCGGGCTGGTCCTCGCGGCCCAGGATGGTGTTCATCAGGTTCCAGAGCACGTTGCCGTGGCTGATCACCGCGCCCTTGGGCCGCCCGGTGGTGCCGGAGGTGTACATGAGCTGGCACTGGTCGGCCTCGCCCAGGTCGGCCAGGGGGGGCAAGGCCTGGCCCCCGGCCAGGAAGGCCTCGTGGTCCAGCGCGCCGGGGCCGCCGCCAGGGCGCACCACCAGCTTCAGCCCCGGGCACTGGCCGCGCACCTGGCCCACCACTTGGTCGAACTCCGGGCCGTGGAACAAGGCCCGGGCCCCGGAGTCGTTGAGGATGAATTCCATTTCCGGGGCCACCAGGCGGAAGTTGATGGGGGTGGCCACCAGACCGGCCTTGATGGTGGCGAAATAGGCCTCCACCAGGGGCTGGCCGTTATAGAACAGCATCGCCACCCGGTCGCCCCGGCGCAGGCCGGCGGCCAACAGCGCCCCGGCCAGCTGGTCGGTGCGGCGGTCAAAGGCCCCGAAGCTGAGCCGGCCCTGGTCGGAGACCACGGCGGTGTGATCGCTGAACTTGGAGGCGCTGGTGCGCAACAGGTTGCCGACGTTCATAAAAGGCCTCCCTGAGACAGTCCGGTGGGCATCAGGGGATAGGGACCCTGGTAGCCGAACAGGGCTGATAGTTCGCGCCCCAGGGCCAGCAAGGCCTGGCGGCGCTGCTCCCACAAGGGGCCGGGATGGTCGCCGGCCGGCATGGACAGGTTCACCGCCGCCACCACCTGGGGCACCGCGTTGAGCAGGGGCACCCCCAGGGAGTAGAGGTCCAGGGACAGTTCGCGGTCGCAGACCCCCAGGCCGGTTTCCCGACATTGCAGCAGGTCTTGCCAGAGGGCCTCGCGGTCCACGATGGTGTTGGCGGTCACCGGTTGCAGGTCCATGCGGGTCAGGCGTTGGCGCAGGTCGCCATCGGCCAGGGCCGCCAGGAGCACCTTGCCCGAGGCGGTGAGTTGGGCCGGCAGCTTGGAGCCGGGCTGAAGGTCGAACTTCAGGAAGCGGCGCACCTCGTGGCGGTGGACGAAGATCACGTCCAGGTCGTCCAGGATGGCCAGGTTCATGGTGCAGCCCAGGCGCTCGGCCGCCTGGTTGAGGTAGGTCCCGGCCAGGCGGCGCAACTGGGAGCTGCCCAGGTAGGCGTAGCCCAGGGAGAGCACCTGGGGACCCAGGAAGAACTCCTTGTGCCGGTTGCGCACCAGGAAGCCCAGCTCCACCAGGGTGTCGGTGAAGCGCTGCACCGCGGTGCGGTTCATGCCGGTCAGGTCGGCGATCTGGGACAGGGTGAGGGAGGGGCGGTCGGAGGAAAAGGCCTGGAGGATGCTGAGTCCCCGGGCCAGGGCCTGGATAAAATGGGTCTGTTTGCGCTGCATGGCCTCCCCATCGCACAAAATAACGCTAGGCGTTATTAATTAACAATTTCAGCATATTCTGATTGCACAAGCCCAAGCAACTACAAAATAGCTATGTTCACTATTTCACAGTTGCTAGTGGCCTATAAGGCCAGGTTTGATGCGGATAATCACGCAGGGCGTGATCTTGCGCGTCGTCATAACGCAGGGAGTTACAAAAAGGCGGGCGGGGAGATCGGCGGGGTGCGGTTTCCCGGCGGCTGGCCCGAAACCAGCCGCCGGGTGGTGCGCTTGCGCGGCTCAGACCTTGGGCTCCTGCCACCAGGGATAGAAATCGGGCAGGTCCTGGGTGGGGCTGAGCTTGAACTGGGGCGGACGCTTTTCCAAAAAGGCCTGGATGCCCTCGCGGGCGTCGGCCTGGCGGCCGGCCCAGAGGAAGACCCGCGAGTCGGCCAGATGGGCCGATTGGGGGTCGGGCAGGGCCTGGCCGCGCCAGAGCAGGGCCTTGGACAGGGTGACGGACATGGCCGAGGTGTGCTGGGCGATCTCCCGGGCCAGCTCCAGGGCCTTGGGCAGCACCTGGTCCGTGGGCAGGACGTAGTTGAACAACCCGCTGTCCTTTTCCTGGGCGGCGGTGAAGGTGCGGCCGCTGTAGACCCACTCGCTGGCCTTGGCCATGCCCACCAGGCGGGGCAGGAACCAGGAGGAGCAGGCCTCCAGCACCACCCCGCGCCGGGCGAAGACCAGGCCCAGCTTGGCGTCCTCGGCCGCGATCCGCAGGTCCATGGCCAGGGTGATGGTGAAGCCCACCCCCACCGCCGGGCCGTTGATGGCCGCGATCACCGGCTTGCGGCAGGTGTGGATGGCCAGCGAGACCTGGCCGCCGCCGTCGCGGTGGGCGCCCAGGCGCACCTGCTCGCCGTCCTGGTCGCGGCGGTCGAAGGTCGCGCCCCCGCCGGAGAGGTCGGCCCCGGCGCAGAAGGCCCGACCCGCGCCGGTGACCACCACCACCCGCACCTGGTCGTCCTGGTCGGCCTGGGCGAAGATCTGCTTCAACTCCTCGCGCATGGTGGGGGTGAAGGCGTTGAGGCGCTCGGGACGGTGCAGGGTCACCAGGGCCACCCC
>CALERA010000200.1 GCA_937908275.1 uncultured Desulfarculaceae bacterium
CGGCCATCCAGTATCACATGGCCGCGGCCCTGGCGGCGGTGAACCGGGTGCCCGAGGCCCGCGACGCCCTGCAAAAGGCCCTGGCCACCACCAGCCCCTTCCGCGAGCGCGAGGAGGCGGCCAAGCTTCTCAAGCAGTTGGGCAACTAGCCTCGCTCAAAAGCCGGGGCCACACACCCCGGCCCTGAGAAATGACGCGCGGGCCTGGCTCCCCTGGAGGGCCAGGCCCGCATCTTTCGACCTCAAAATAGCAGGGGCAAGGCAAGAGTCATGATGCGAGGCCCTCTTGCCGCTAGAAGCGAACTTCCAGGCCCGCTCCCCAGGCGTATTCCGAATGCCACTTGGCCACCAGGGAAAGATCGCGGGTCAGGATGTAGCTCACCCCGCCAGCCCCCTCCCAGCGCGTATGGGTGTCATACTCCGCCTCACCGATCAAGGCCAAGCGGGGGGTGACCGCAAAACTTCTCTCCAGGCGCACCCGCCCGCCGCCATCCGTGTCGATCCAAAAGCGCGATTCAAGGTTGAAGGGCAACAGGTAGCCCACCCCAGCCACCCCCCTGGTCTTTTCCAGGCGCCAGCGTTGGCCCAGATTGTCCGCGCCCATGAAAAACGAGAGAAACCGGTTGGGGTTATAGGACCAGGTCAGCAAGGCCTCCCATTCCGTCTCCGCCGTCTTTTGCCAGCCAGCCTCCCAGGAAGCGTTGATTACCTGGCGGGTGTTGGCCAGGCGCAGAAAACCCTCGCTCATCTGGCTCAGTAGATCTGCCTGAGCCCAAAACCACCAGGAATCCGCATACAACCCAGGCCGGATGGCGGTCACCTCTGGCGGTGGAGTGTATTCCTGGTAGTGCACCATGCGGGCCATGCCGCTCATCATGTGATAGAGCAGGTGACAATGGAAAAACCAGTCGCCAGTCTCGTCGGCATCAAACTCTATGACCGTGGTGGACATGGGAGCCACATTCACGGTGTGCTTGAGCGGCGAGCGGTCACCCTGCCCGTTTACCACCCGGAAGAAATGGCCGTGCAGGTGCATGGGATGGTGCATCATGGTGCGGTTGATCATGATCAGACGCACCGTCTCGCCTCGGTGAATGAGGATATCGTCCTGCTCGGAAAGCGGTTTGTTGTCGAGCAGCCAAACGTAGCGCTCCATGTCGCCGTCCAGGGTCAGGCGTATTTCACGCAGGGGCGCGCCGGGTTTCAAGGTGGTGGGTCGGCTGGCCCGGAGCTTGGCGTAGGGCGGCCAGGGCCGCTCCGGGCCGCCATCCGCGGCCAAGCTGGCCGATGCGGCCACATCCGCGGACAGCCAGCCGAAATCGCCGCCATGATGAGTGACAGGGTTCTTTCCAGCCAGATCCGCGTCAACTCGTCCCGCCTTCCCCTCCTCCCTTGCCTGGTGGGTGGGATGGCCGGGTTTGGTTTGGCCCTCGGACAGGGCCGGCGTCGCAGATCGTTGGGGCTCAGGTCCAGCGCTTGCGTCTGGCTGGTGCGCCATCCCTTTCCCCATGGCTGGGCTGGACGCGCTCCCGCCGTGGTCCGTGGCGTGAGCCGTCGCCGGTCCCGGGTCGGGTCCGGTCATGTTCATGCCGTGGGACCCCATCTCCATGGCCATCCCAGGCTGGTCGAAGCGACCCTCCCGCACCGCGTCGTCGGGCATGCCCATGGCCCCGGCCGGGGTCAATGCCAGGGCTTGAGCCAGCCCTTGCCCGCCCATGACATGGTAAAGGTTTGGCCTGGGCACATCCGGCGCGGCATGGCGCGGTCCCTGCCCTAGCCAAACCGAGGCATGGCCCGAGCCGTCGTGGGCGGTGGCCCGCAGCTCGAAGGCGCCACTTTTCTCGGGCAACTTGACCAACAGGTCGTAAGTTTCCGCCACGGCCATCAGCAGGCGATCCTGTTCCACCGGCTCCACGTCCTGGCCGTCGGCCGCGACAATGGTCAGTTTCCCTCCGGCGAATTGCAGGTGGAAATAGGTGCTGGCCGATCCGTTGACCACGCGCAGGCGGACGACATCGCCAGGTTTGGCCTCCTGGCTGATCTGCCGCCTGCCGTTGGCCAGAAAGGCGTCGTAAGCCACGTCGGAGATGTCCATGGGCGGCATCCGCATCCATTCGCGCGCCAAGTAGTCGCCGACCATGCCCAATCTGGCGGCGCCCATGAGACTCTGGCCGTTGCCCTTGTCCAGGGCAAACCAATCGCTGCCTCGCTTCAAGGTGCGCAGCACCGTCCACGGGTCCTGGTTGATCCAGTCCGAGAGCACCACCACCATCTCAGGTGGACTGGGCGTCGGCATGTGGCCATGGCCCTGCCCGTGGCCGGTTGCCGGTTGGATGACAATCGCCCCATACACCCCGCGCTGCTCCTGCAAATGACTATGGGAGTGGTACCAGTAGGTGCCGCTTTGGCGAATGGGGAACTGGTAGGTGAAGGTCGCGCCAGGCTGAATGGCCGGGAAGCTGATCTCTGGCACCCCATCCATGCCCGGCGGCACCAGGATGCCGTGCCAATGGATTGAGGTTTCCACATCCATGCGGTTTTCCACCCTGATGCGGGCGGTGTCACCCTCCTGGAAACGGAGCGTGGGACCTGGGATGGCGCCGTTGATGGTCATGCCCTGCCTTGGTTCCCCTGCCGGGCTGACCTCCTGGCGGTCGATGACCAGATGGTAGTCCTTCACCGCGCCAAAGCCCGGGTCTGGCCAGGCGGCGCAGGCAAACAGCAGGCAAACTGCGAGCAGACACTTCATCCTGCAAGTCATGGCAAGCTCCTCCGGAGTCTATTAATTTAGTATGCTTGCTTGCCGTGGCCGCCGTTTAAAAAAATGAGGCGCCCGGCCGGACTGAAGTGTCCAAGGCCGGGTTTCGCGGTTTCTGGTGCCGAGAAGGCAAGTCTGTGGCGCTTAGGCCGCAGGCAGGGTGGTCACCCCCGAACCTGGGGTGGCCATCCAGGTCGGATCATAAGTTCGGACAGGGCCCAAGCGCTGCTCAGGCCCTGCCCGTCTCAGGCGGCGTTGCGCAGGCGGTCCAGTTCCTGCTCCAAACGTGGGTCCTTGCCCTGGCTCAGGAAATCCTCGAGCTCGCGCATGGCCTCTTGCCGGTGGCCCATGGCCTCCATGATCAGGGCCAGGTTCAACATCGCCTGGGGGTTGTTGGGATCAAGGTCCAGCGAGCGGCGCACGCTGTCCTGGGCCGAATCGAGCTGGCCACTATGTCCCTGAGCCACCGCCAGGCTGTTGAAGATGATGGGATTGGACGGGTCCAACCGGCTGGCCAGGCTCAGCTCCTGCAAGGCTTCCTGCCAGCGGCCCTGGCTGCACAGGTGCTGGCCCTTACGGAGCCTGATCCGGGCGGCCTGGAGGGGCGGGGTGTCGTCGCCATCCGCGTAGGCGCTGGCCACCGCCTTACCAAAGTCTCCCGCCTGCTGCTCGCCCTGGCGCTTGGCCTCCTTGACCACCTCCCACTTGGCGTATTCCCCCAAGGGCGCGCCGTTGTCATAGAGGGTGCGCAGGATGTGCGTGTATCGCGCCCAGCGCACCTCATGATCGATGTAGGGGTCTTCGCTGTACCAAAGCTGGTCGGGAACGTGGGTGGGATGGTCGCGGTAGACCTGGTCCTTTTCCCCCCGGAAGCGGATCTTGTGCAGATCGGGATTCTGATAGTAGCGACTGCCCGCGGCCAGGATCAGCATGTTGATGGTGCTGATGCTGTCGAGCAGGTGGCGGAGTCGGGTGATGTTGCGGATGCACTCCTCGACGTCCTCATCGGTCTCGCCGGGCACCCCGATCACCATGTTGACCGCCGCCAGCAGGCCGGCGTGGTTGCAATCGCGCAGGTTCTGCTCCACGGTGCGCATGGTGTAGCCCTTGCGTTGCAGGCGCAGGACGTGGTCGCACCAGCCGTCGACACCGAAACGCAGGACCGTGAATCCGGCTTGCTTGATGGTGTGGAAAAACTCCAGGTCGTTGCGCGGATCGATGCGCATCTGGCCGTAGAGCTTGACCTTCAGCCCGCGCCGGATGATCTCGCGGCAGATGTCCAGCAGATGGCTGGGATCGCCGTTGACGTCGCTCTCGTTGAAATGGAATACGTCGAAACCCCGCTGGGCGTGCCACTGGATCTCGTCCACCACCTTGTCGGGCTGGCGGCGACGCCAGTTGAAGCACTCCGCGCAGAAGTTGCACCGCCCCCAATGGCAGCCGCGGCTGCCCGCCACCGGGGTGCTGTGCAGCCCGCGGTGATCGCGGTACAGCCTGAGGTCGGTCCATTCGTAGCGGGGGAAGTCGATGGCGTCCAGGTCGGTGGGCAGGGGCGCGTTCTGCCACACCCGATCGGGGCTGTCGAAGCGCGAGATCACCCCGGGCAGGTCCCGGGGCCTCTCGCCCGCCAGCAGCGCCCGCACCACCGGTCCCAGGGTGAGCTCGGTTTCCCCCACGAACATGTAGTCGTACAGATCCACCTTGGTCAGGGCCAGATCGCGGTAGACGCAGTCATAGCCGCCCACCAGGACCACCGTCTCCGGCAGGGCCGCCTTCACCCGGCGGATGACCTCCTCGGCCAGGAGTCCGTTGTTGCCATTGAGGGACATGCCCAGGATCCTGGGACGGGCGGCGATCAGCCCCGCGATCACCTCTTCCAGGTCCGGCCTGAACTTATCCAGCGCTCCCGGGTTGCTCCATTGATCGGTGTTGGAGCTTTCCCAGGGATCACCACCCGCCACCTCCCCCTCCGGCCAGGCGCCCTTTTCCTCGCCGTCCAGGACGCGGCGCGAATGGTAGCGGTGATAGAAGATGATGTTCAGGTCCATGGTCTGCACATCCACCCCCGCCTCCTGGAGGATATTGTGCACGTAGCCCAGACCGTAGGGCATCATGGGCATGTAGCGTGGGGGCATTTCCAGCAGGATCACATCCTTGCCCTCGGCGAAGCTGATGTCGGGCAGATCGCTGGGGCAGTTGGCGGGAATCGGCTTGCGCCAGGCCCGGGCGGGAATGGCCGCCTTGTCCACCACCTCGATGGCGTTCAGGGTGAACAGGCGCAGCTTGCGTCCCAGGCCCAGGACCCGCTTGCCCATGCGGGCCAAGCTCAGGGCCCGGGTGGAAGCCAGGAAGATGGTGTCCACTGCGGGGGGCGTCTGCTCCAGGGGCACCACCGGCAGACCCAGGGGGTTCGCGCCCTGCTTGGCCGGGTTGTCCTCGATGATGCAGCCCACCCGGCTGGCCAGCCCGGGGAAGTGACGCAGCAGGTAGGTGCTGAGACGTCCCGCGCCATAGATGGCCAGGTTGCCGCCGCCCTCGACCATGAACCGTTCCAGGGCCTGGAGGCAGCGCAGGTCGGACGGACCGTCATCATAATCCAGGCACTGGTGGATGAAGAACCGCTTGCCCA
This sequence comes from uncultured Desulfarculaceae bacterium, assembly GCA_937908275.1. Taxonomy (GTDB): domain Bacteria; phylum Desulfobacterota; class Desulfarculia; order Desulfarculales; family Desulfarculaceae; genus JACRDC01. Next base: position 5,387 of record CALERA010000200.1, read on the forward strand.
GGCTCGGGTCCTGGGTCTGGATGGAGGCCTGGAGCAGGCTCACGGAGTGGGGCTGAGTGTGGCCAAAGCCCAGATGCTGGCCGTCCATGGCGAAGAAGCAGCCGTTGGGCCCCCCGGCGGGATGGGACAACAGGGCCAGGGCCATGCCGGCGATGGCGAAGGGCGAGCGGTCCGAGCCCTGGTTCATCTCGGTGCGGGCCTCGCCCGCGGCCAGGACGTTGACCTGGATGTCCAGGTCGGCATGGTCGCGCGCCAACTCCTGGGCCAGGGAATGGCCCAGGGAGTTGAGGGCGGCCTTGGTCAGGTTGTAGATGCCAAACCCCGGAGTGCCGGCCCAGCCAGCCCCACTGGAGATGAAAAGCACCCGGGGGCAGCCGCTGGCCAACAGGTGGGGCAGGACCGCCCGGGTCAGCAGCCAGGGCGCGGTCAGGTTGGTGGCCAGCATCCGGTCCCAGGTCTCGGGGGATTCGTCCTGCAGGGGGCTGACGCTGCCCGGCCGGCTGGGCAGGGCCGCGTTGTTGACCAGGCCGTGCAGGCTGGGGCACAGGCGCATGACCAACTGGGCGGCCTGCTCCACCTGGCGGCGGTCGGTGAGGTCCGCCGTCACGATCTGGCAGCGGGCGGCGGAAATGCCCAGCTTCTCCATGGCGGCCAGGCTCTCGGCCAGCTTGTCCCGCCGCCGGCCGGTCAGGATCACCTGGCCGCCAGCCGCGGCCAGGGCGCAGGCCAGGCTGCGGCCATAACCGGTGCCGGCGCCGGTGATCCAGAAGCTCCTGCCCTCCAGGGCGGCCCAACGCGCGGCCGGCAATCCGAAATGATGCTCGCGCCAGCGCGCGGGATCAGG
>CALERA010000201.1 GCA_937908275.1 uncultured Desulfarculaceae bacterium
CGGCGCGCGGCGGATCAGCTGATGACGGAAGTGGGGCCCGGCGCGCCGGGCCGGCCGGCCCGCGAGACCCTGGCGGGTTACCAGATCCTGGTCTTTGACGGCGGCTTCTCCTGGGCCGACGACCACGGGGCCGGGGTGCTGCTGGCCACCCGCCTGGGCAACCACCTGGGCGACCAGATCCGGGACTTCCTGGCCCGGGGCGGTCTGGTGCTGGGCATCTGCAACGGCTTCCAGGCCCTGGTGAACCTGGGCCTGCTGCCGCTGCTGGACGGCTCCTGGGAGCGCAGCGTGGCCCTGATGAACAACGACTGCGGCAACTTCCAGGATCGCTGGGTGCGCCTGACGGCCGAGGCCGAAAGCCGCTGCCTCTTCACCCGGGGCATGAGCGGCCTGGAGCTGCCCGTCCGCCACGGCGAGGGCAAGTTCAGCGCCCCGCCGGCGGTGCTCCAGCGCCTGGAGGACCAGGGCATGGTGGCCCTGCGCTACGCCAACGCCAGCGGGCGACCGGCCGCCGGGAGCTGGCCGGCCAACCCCAATGGCAGCGTCAATGACATCGCCGGCATCTGCGACCCCAGCGGCCGGGTCTTCGGCCTGATGCCCCACCCCGAGGGCTTCTACCGCCTGAGCCAGCACCCGGACTGGACCCTGATCCGGGAGCGCGCCCGCCGCCAGGGCCGGGAGCTGGATCCCCAGGAGCCCGGCGCGGGCCTGATCATCTTCCAGAACGCCGTGGCCGCGGCCCGGGGAGAGTGACATGGCCCAGGAGCGCGTGAATCTCAGCGAGTTGCAGGAGGGCCAGAGCCTGGAGACGGTGCTGCTCCTGGCCCGCAAGCAACTGATGACCACCAAGGCCGGCAAGCCCTTTGGCGCGTTGCGCCTGGCCGACGCCGGCGGCGAGGTGGAGGCCAAGCTCTGGGACCAGGCCGAGGAACTCCTGGCCCCCCTGTGCGCCGGCCAGGTGGTGCGGGTCTCGGGCCGGGTGCAGCTCTACCAGGGTCAGTCGCAACTGGTGCTGACCAGCATCGCGGCCGAGCCCAACGCCGACGCGGCCCAGTTCGTCCAGAAAAGCCCCCAGGACCTGGGCCTGCTCTGGGCGCGGCTGGGGGCGATCAAGCAGGCGGTGGCCAACAAGCACCTGCAACGCCTGCTGCGGGCCTTTTTCGACGACCAGGACTTCCGGCGGGCCTTCGAGCGCGCCCCGGCGGCCAAGGCCGCCCACCACGCCTACCTCCACGGTTTGCTCGAACACACCGTCTGCGTGGGCGAGGCCGCCCTGGCCCTGGCCGAGCGCTATCCCGACCTGGAGCGCGACCTGCTGATCTGCGGGGCGCTGCTGCACGACATCGGCAAGATGGAGGAGCTGACCATCGGCCCGCCCCTGGACTACACCGACGCCGGCCGCCTGGAGGGCCACGTGGTGATCGGGGTGCGGATGCTGGACGCCCGCCTGGCCAAGATCAAGGGCTTCCCCGCCGGCCTGGCCGGGCACCTGCGCCACCTGATCGTCAGCCACCATGGCACCGAGCAGTTCGGCAGCCCGCAAAAGCCCAAACTTCCCGAGGCCTTGGCCCTGCACATGCTGGACGACCTGGACGCCAAGCTCTTCATGTTCCGCGCCGCCCGCGAGGCCAACGGCGAGGGCAACTGGAGCAGTTTCCAGCGTTTGCTCGAACGTCACGTCTACACCGGGCCCACCCCCTGGGACGAGCCCCCGGCCGGCCCGGCTCCGGCCTGCGAGACCAGGAAGCAAGAGCCCGAGGCCCCGACCCTGTTCTGATTCCGGCCGCTTGGCCCCGCGGAGGCAGACCGGCATGGCCCTCAAGGTTTTCCTGCAGCACGACTCGGAGCTGGACCTGGCCCCGCTGCGGGCCGCCTTGGCCGGGCGCGGCGAGCTGGCCGAAAACGCCCAGGCGGCCAAGTCGCGCTTCACCGATTTCAGGGTGCGCCTGGAGCTGAGCGGCCTGCTGCACCTGCCGCCGGATGCCGATGGCCAGGACGAGGGACCGATCACTCCGGAATTCCTGGTCAACCCCGGTGCGGCCGCCCGCGTCCGCCTGGAGCGCCAGGTGGCCGAATGGCGCGGTTTCCTGGCCGGGATCCAGCCCTGGCTGGCTGGTCTGGCCCAGGGGGACGACCAGGCCCTGCTGCTGGCCGAAACTATGGGCGGCATCAGCTTCTTCGCCTGCCTCAACCACCCGGGCGCGGAGCCCGCGCTGCTCGAACGCGCGCCCCAGGCCCTGCTGGAGGCGGCCAGCTTCCTGGCCAACAACCCCTACCTGGCCAAACGCTTCGTGGCCGTGCAGATGCTGCCGGACATGAAGGTGCAGGACTGGTGCTACCTGCTGCTGGCCGAGGCGCAGGACTTTGGCAAGTTTGTCCGCCTGGCCTACGATTACGACTCCGACAACCTGATGCCGCTGGAAATCCAGAGGCATTACTTCCTGTTCCTGTGCAGCCCGCCCCTCAGCGAAGCCGGCAAGTACCTCATCTCCCCCTTCCGCGAGCTATGAGCCGGGGCCGCTTCATAACCCTGGAGGGCGGCGAGGGCGCGGGCAAGTCCACCCAGCAGGCCCTGTTGCTGCGCCGCCTGCGCGCGGCCGGGGTGCGGGTCCAGTCCACCCGCGAGCCCGGGGCCACCCCCCTGGGGGTGGAGATCCGGGCCTTGCTGATCGAGCTTTCCGGCGAGTCACCGGCCCCCACCACCGAGCTGCTGCTCTACCTGGCCGACCGCGCCCAACACGTGGCCAGCCTGGTGCGGCCCTGGCTGGACGACGGCGTCTGGGTGGTCTGCGACCGCTTCGCCGACAGCAGCGAGGTCTACCAGGGCCGCGCCCGGGGCCTGGGCTGGGAGCGGGTGCGCGACCTCAACCGCTGGATCTGCGGCCCGGTCTGGCCGGACCTGACCCTGGTCCTGGACCTGGACCCCGCCCTGGGCTTAAAGCGTGTGCTCGAACGTCAGGGCGAGCTGGGCCTGGTGCCGGACCGCCTGGAGAACGAGGGCCTGGCCTTCCACCGCCGGGTGCGCCAGGGCTTCCAGGACCAGGCCGCGGCCGAGCCGGAGCGGATCAGGCTGGTGGACGCCAGCCAAGCGGCCGAGGCGGTGGCCGAGGCCATCTGGACCCAGGTGGAGCCCCTGGTCCGGGCCGGGCAGGGAGCCGCCGGTGCGGCTTGAGGGCCTCCTGGGCCAGGAGCGGGTGGCGGCCCAACTCACGGCCGAGGCCGCCAGCGGACGCCTGGCCCACGCCTATCTCTTCGTGGGACCCCAGGGCTGCGGCCGGGGCAGCGCGGCCCTGGCCCTGTTCCGGGCCTTGAACTGCGAGAACCGGGACGACCCGCCCTGCGGGGTCTGCGCCTCCTGCCGCCGGGCCATGGCCGGCCAGCACGAGGACCTCCTGGTCCTGGCCCCGCCCAACGACCAGGCCTCGGCCCAGATCAAGGTGGAGGAGGTGCGCGAGATGGTGCGCGCGCTGTCCTTCGCGCCCTTTGGCGGCGGCTGGCGGCTGGTGTTGATCCGCCAGGCCGGCCAGCTCAACCCCTCCAGCGCCAACGCCCTGCTCAAGACCCTGGAGGAGCCGCCCCCGCGCAA
>CALERA010000202.1 GCA_937908275.1 uncultured Desulfarculaceae bacterium
CCGAGTCGTAATCCAGGAGCACCACCTTGAGCTGGTCCTGTCCCGGCGTGGCCAGCAGATCCAGGAGCTTGGCCAGGCTGCCGGTGGAGCAGCCCAGTCCGGTGCGCCGTTCGAGATAATGGCAGATCAGCTCGTTGCCCATGCGTTGGTCGCCGCCCACGAAAACCTGGCGGGCGCCCACCCGTTCGGCCGAGAAATCGAAATTCTCGTCCTCCATGATGTCGACCACGCCCAGGAGCGACAGGGGGTTGCCCGTCTCCCGTCCCGTCGCCGCCAGGGGCTTCGCTTGGGGGGTGTCCAGGACTTCCACCGAAAAAGGAGCCTTCTTCAGCGTCGCGGATTCCGTGCCTCGTTCTTGATCCAACATGATCCCCATCTCCTCCGCGCCCGGCTCAGGGGCGGTTCACTTCTGAACGCTCTGGTATCCGTAGCTCGCGGGCTGCTGGTTGGCGGCGTTGTTTTGTTCACGCAACAGGCGCAGCTTGCGGTCTATCTCCGCCTTGACCTGGCGATCCTTGTCCAGGATCTCCTTGGCCGTGATCACGCCGTCGGCATTGGCGTTGGCCTTGAAGACCCTGGTTTCGTACTCCAGGTGCTCGGCCAGACTCACCTTGCCGTCCCCATCCTTGTCCAGGTCCGGGGGAAGCCTGAAGGTGGGCATGGCCTGGGCCTGGTCTTCGATCTTGTCATCGGGCGATGCGTGGGTCTTGCGCATGTGCTCCAGCCGCTTCATCTGGTATTGCGCGATTTCCATGAGGTCCAGATAGCCGTCGCCATTGAGGTCCATTTGAATGAACGCGGCTTGGGCAAAGGCTCGGTGCTCCTCCAGGGTGACCTTGCCGTCCTTGTTGTAGTCGGCCGCCATGTGCACCACCTGATCGCCGACCCTTTGCTCGCTGCCGGCCGCCAGGGCCATCCCGCCGATCCCTGCCAGGCAGATTGCCAACGCGGTGTATACGATGTACTTGGTCATCTCTTGTTTTCCTTGCCCCGGAGTCCTCGCCGAGCCTTTGCCGAAGCCCTGTTCTTTTCACGTCGCTGGGGTGGGGTGGGGTGGGCCCCCCGTTTCCGTGGAGGCCCACCCCGGGTCAGCCGATGCTTACTTGCAGTAGGGGACGCTGCCGGTGAAGCAGAGGTTGGTCTGGTTCACGTAGGCGGTGTGGTTGCCGCCGCCGCTCTGGATGATGTCGCTGTAGTTCAGGTAGCCGATCTGACTGACGACAGCCAGGTTGCTGCCGCCGAAGCCGCAGCTGGCGCCTTGCTCGATGGTGCTCAGGTTGCCGTAGCCCACCTGGTTCACCAGGGCGGTGTTGAGGCCGCTGTTCTGGTCAATGTAGCTGCTGTTCAGGTCGCCGACCTGGGTGACCTCAGCCTTGTTCATGCCCCAACCCTTCTGGTCGATGTCGCTGTAGTTGAAGCCGCCGTCCTGCACCACCTTGGCGCTGTCCTTGTTGCCGGACTGCAGGATGTCGGACTTGTTGCCATCGCCCTTCTGGTACACGTAGGCGTCATGGAAGCCGGCGCCGAACTGGTTGATCTTGGAGTAGTTCTGGTAGGACGCCTCGGTGAAGATCGGGATGCCGGCCCAGCTGGAGCCGCAACCGCAGCCGCCGGTGAAGCAGCAGTCGGAGTTCTGGATCACGGTGGCCGTGTCGTGGGTGCCCTTCTGGCTGATGGTCGAGTAGGACTGGTCGCCGAACTGGGTCACCGAGGCCCAGGAGACCTGGCCGGTCTGCACGATGTAGCTCTCGTTGCGGAAGTCGATGGGCTGCCAGACCGGTCCGGTGAAGGCCATGGCGGAGGAAGCCATGATGGCCACGGAAGCGATCGCCAAAAGCACTCTCTTCATTCTAATTCTCCTTTTTTCGGGACACGTCGTTTAGGAAACTCTGGAAACACCTGGAACCTGGAAACTTCGTCGTCTGCGTTTGGGGTCTGGTCTTTGACGCACCTCCTTTCCGCGGCGGGTTGACCGCCGTCACTTGGAAAAAGTCAGGTTGGTGGTGATGTTGGAACCGAGTTGGCTGACGGTGATGGGGAAGGGCAGGGCCAGGTTCAGGGTGAGGTTGGTGGTGTTGTAATCGCCCTTTTGGAAAATGACGCCCTTGGCCCCCGCAGCGTTCAGGTTCAGGTTGGCCTGGTTGGAGTTGCCGACCTGATCGATCAGGCCGAAGGTTGCGCTGGCGGTCTGGGTGATGCTGGCCAGGTTGCTCTCACCCGTCTGGTTGATGTAGGCCTGGCTGCCAGTGGCGGACAACTGCCGGATCACGGCGGTGTTGCCCGTCGCGGGCGCGTACTCGCAACCCTGGGTGATGCTGGCGATCTGTCCCCAACCGGACTGTTCGATCCAGGCGGTGTTGCCATCGCCGAATTGATCGATCTCGGCCCGGTACTTGCTGTTGGATTGCAGGTCAAAGGGGGACCCGCCGCTCTGCTTGATGTCCGCGTTATTGCCCGATCCATGCGCGGTGATGCTGGCGCGCAGACCAACGCCATCCTGGCGGATGTCGGCCTGGTTGCCGATGCCACCCAGACCGTATTGGTAGATTTCCGACTTCAGCTTGCTGCCCGTCTGATACACCGAGGCCAGGGCCACGCCCTTTTCCTGGTAGACGGTGCTTTGCAGGCCGCTGCCGACCTGCTCGACCTCGCTACGGGCCTGCCCCCCGCTTTGGTAGACGGTGGAGGTGTTCTGGGCCTGCAACAGCTCTTGCTGCGCCGACCCGGCCAATGCTCCCGCCCCTAGGGGACACACGAGCAGGGTGATCCCCAACAAGAGGCCTGGAACCACCTTGCGGTTAAATGTCATCGCCTTCTCCCTTCCAGTCGGCGGCCTGGAATCCGGCCTTGCTGCGAGACTTGGCTTGCCCATCGCTTCCATTTCCGCTGTGTCTGCCTTTCAACCGCTTTCCGAAATCGGGACTCGACGTTTCCTCGGGAGATGGAAGGGGTGGCCTTCGCTTCCGCCTCGTGTCTGGGTTCGCTCCCTTGGCCCGCCGGAGGGCCTCGGTTGCGGACCAGCGTTGGCGTGGATCTCCGGAATCCCATCCCTAGCGCCCCGGTTCTGGATTGCTCATTTGCCCATCCCGTCGCCGGGGAGGCTCGAAGCCCGGCCCTAGTTGCTGCCCTTTTCAGCCGCCGCCCTGGCAGCCTTGGCCTCGGCCTCGGCCTTGGCGTTCACCTGTTGGAGTTCTTCCTGGTAGTCCTTGATCACCCGGTTGTTCATGTCCGCCGGATTGTCGAGCACCCAGAGGTTGTCCTGGATGCCTTCCACCACCAGGGCGATGACCGCCTTCTCGATAGCCGCGGCCACGCACATCTGGACCGGCTCGTTGTGGCTGAAGCCGGCCTCGATCTCCAGGAGCTTCTTGTAGGTGAGGAAGCGGAACAGGCCGGCGTCGATCTCGTAGGAGAAGACCGTCTTGCTGGTGGAGACGCTCTTGAGCACCCGGCCGGTGCGCACGTCCACCGCGCGCAGGTGCACGGTGACCTGGTCCTGGCGGTATTGGGTGGAGCCTCCCAGCCCCCAGTACTTGGCGCCGAAACCGCCGGTCAGCAGGTTGGTCTCATAGGAGGTGATGCCGCCCTGCAGGAGAATGTTGGCCGAATCCAGGGGGGGCAGGTTCGTCGATTCGGCTCCAGCGCCGTTTCGCTCCGCCGCCGAGATGATCTTGCGTTCGGTGAGCAGGCTCTGCAGGCCCTCGCGCTCCACCGGCAGGAACCAGTGGGAGGTCAGCAGGGCCTGGATCAGTATGTTGGCGCCGCCCTGGGTGACCGCGGTCGAGAAGGAGCTGACGTTTTCCTGCGGCTTGAATTGTCCCGTCTGGTCCCGGAACTGATAGACGCTGACCCTGATCGGACCCTTGGGGGCAGGCAGGCTGATCAGGTCCGAGTAGGTGTGGCTGATCCGGTTGACCCGGGGAGGCATGTTGTTGAACTCGCTCATGGGCGCTCCCACGCAGCCAGACAGCGCGGCCAGTGTCAGCACCAAGATCAGGGAACATACTTTGCGCGATGCTCTCATCCCCGCTTCTCCTCTTTCGCTTCCTCGTCTTCCAGCCTGCCTACTGGATGATCGGAATATTGATGGTGGTCGTGTTTTTGTTGGGAATATCCTGTACGACAACATTAAGATTGGTGATATTGTCGGTCACGGTAACCTTGAAATCGCCCACGGTGAAGGTGCCAGTTGGCAACTCTTCCGAGCCGAATGCCTTGTTGACAATTCGCGCGGACAGCAAGGAAAGTATGCTGGAATTGAGGTTGTCGGTGAAATCATCCAACCGGTTGGTGGAAGTGGTTGACGATGGGTCTTTATTGTTATCCTGGGAAATCGCGTTGTTCAGCAAATAGGATCCATTGAGAGGGTCTCCGCCCACAAAACTGGGGTTTACCGGAGACCAAATCAATTCGGTTGCTTGGGCGGTGGCGGCGCACATCACAACCAAGGCCGCCATTCCAGCCAAAAGACTTACTCTGCCTCTCCTGCCCATGAAGGACCTCCCGCCAGTATTAATATCCATCGCCATAAAGGTCGTTGCTCTGTTGGTAGTGCCGCAGGATTTCCCTGCGCATCAGGTATTGAGAAACCGCTTCCGCCACCTCGCGGCCCAGATCATCCATGTCCTTGTTGCGGTTGATCATCAATCGATCGAAAGCATCCTGGTTATCAACCGTTATGAAGATCATGCTGCCCCACTGCGGGTTGAAAACCTCCGAGATGATGATGCTTTCGAATGAGGCCGAGTCCGGCGGATTCCAGTTGGACGAGAAGGCTTGAAAAAAATGCTGACCAATCGGGGTCATGGTGCGGTCTATCAAGATGCCATCCACCTTCAAGTCCTTGCCGTTACCGTTAGCCACTTGGGCAATTGCGACAGAATGAAATGTAATTAAAAGGCATATGAGCAATGCTGCCTTGCTAAAAGTAGCTGGAAAATTAACTCTTGAAATATGCCTTTCCATTCGATATAGCATTTGCCGTACCTGTTGAGTTGAAACTGAAACCTAACGGCCAATCATTTACAGGCATGATATTAAAGCGCGCAAATACTAACAATATTGAGTTGGCACTATATTAACTAACGATTATTTGATGAATTCATAGTAGGACCAGAAGTTGTGACTATAGTTTAAATTTCATAGGCTAAACCGATGGGATTAGCTGAGCGGTTTGGATAATACTTTGGTATGCAAAATGGCAGGTTCTAAAGGTAAATTGCGCTAACAGCCTCGCGCGGGACTACATGGACAAGGTGAATGAAAAAGTGAGGGTGATAGCGGTAAATCCGCCTGAAATGCGCCTGAAGGGCGGAGTGATGGTTCGCCGGTCGGCGGAAATCGGCGGGCGGACCCGGTTGGCCAAGTGGATACGCTTGCGAACCCAATATGCTAGACTCTTAGGCCGGATTGACTGCTTGCCGCTGGCCGGGGACGTTGAGCCACATGGGGCGCAAAAGAGACAAATCCAAGGCGCGCCAATCATCCCGGGAGCGTCTGGGGCGCGAGGCGGTGCTGGACCTGCTGGGAGAGGCGCGGCAGAAGTCCGCCCATCCGGTGCGCTTTCTGCCCGTCAGCGTCTGGCCGCAGAACGCCTTGTTTGTCGGCGCGCGCGATCCCCAATTGAAGGGCCTGACCACGGGCGCGTTTCCCCAAGGTCCGGCCTCCCCGTCCGGCTCTCATCCCCTGTTCGTCCTGCAGGCGGTCGGCAATCTCGCCCATCGGGTCTGTCCCTGCTCCAGCCAACGCTTCTTCAACCAGCGCTACATCGAGAAGGGCTGCAAGCTCGACCACACCTCATTCGTGCTGGCCGAACGCACCTACCTGGTGGAGGAATGCCGGTTCCAGATTCCCAAGGACAGCGCCTTCCTCTGGAGCCTGCGCTATTGGGGGCGGGTGCCCGAGGGCTGTCTGCGGCGGGTGACGGACGATGAAGACTGATCCGGCGAACCTGGGGCAGGATTGGCTCGCCTGGCTCAAGCAGGGCGACTGTCTGCCCTGGTTGCGCGAGCAGGCCTGGCTCCTCCTGCGCCAGGCCGGAGCCGGCGGCCTGCCCCCCAGCCTGTGGCCCTATGGTCGCCTGGAGGCGCTTTCGCCCGCCGAACGCGACAGCGCCCTGGAGGAGATCGCGCACGAGCTCTGGATTTTCATGCGCCTGCACCTGGAGCGCCGGGCCGGCGGCCTGCCCCCGGAGTTGGACCAGGCCCAACGGCGCCCCCACCTGGTGGCGGCCTATTTCCGCAACGGCTTCCTGTTCCACCTGCGCAGCCGGGCCCGCCGCAAAGAGACCAGCCCATATCACTACCTCTATCGTCGGCTGCGTGAGCTGGTCTCCCAGGGGCGGGGCTTTTTCCCGCGACCCGGTCTTTGGGGCGCGCTCTACAGCCTGGAGGCCGAGGGCGAGAGCCTGAACAGCCTGCATGGCCTGGTCGAGGACTACGCCGCCTGGCCGTCCCCCTTGGCCTTGGTGAGCGAAAACCGCCTGCTGGGCTTCCACGCCGCGGACCTGGACGTCCTGGCCCGGTATTTCTGGCGCGAGGCGGTGGCCCGCCTGGGGCGGCCCTGCTTCATCGCCTGCCGCGAGCTGGCGGTTTTCCTGGCCAGTCATTATCGCGGCCTGGACCCTGCCGCCCTGGCCGAGGAGTTCGCGGCGGACGGGGCGGGGGAGGAGGAATCGGGCCTGGCCGAGGTGCGGATCAGCGGGCTGGCGGTGCTGGCCCGACAGCTCCTGGCCGGCTGGAGCGAGGTGCGCCGACAGGTATTCGCCCTGGCCCTGGACGACGGCGACCTCACCCTGCAACAAGTGGCCGAGCGCGCCGGACTGCAAGGCCCCAGCCACGCGCGCTACCACCTGCAGCAAGCCTGTCAGGATTTGGCCCATTTCTGCGAGGCCTGGCCCGGGGTTTCCCCCGCGCCCTCGGACCGCGCTTTTTGGACCGAATTCCTTTATTGCGTGGCCGCGGCTTGCAAAAATTCCCGCCCTGATCGTTTAGGGAGGTGAGAGATGAAACCTCCCGCGAAAGGTGGCGCCATGAAGCGCGATGCCAATTTGGACGGATTGGCCGGGGCCTGGGAATTGGCCTGGCAGACCCGTTTTTGTCCCCCGGAGGAGCTGATCCGCGCGGAAAACCCGACTCCCGAGGCCCAGGCCCATCTGCGGTCCTGCCCCTATTGCGCGGGCCTGGCCGCCCTGGGGCGCGAAGAGGGCAGCCAAACCCGCACCCATCCCGCGCCCAAGCCGACCGCCGACCAGGCGGTGGCCCCGCCCCTGGCCATGGGCCAGTTCTGGCGGCTGCGGCCGGGCCTGGATGGCTGGGGTCCCAAGGAGCGTTATTACAACAGCCCGGTGGTCCTGGTGCTGCAGGTAGGCCCGCAGTTGCCCAACGGGGTGCTGGTGGCCCAGACCTACCATGATCCCCTGTTGAGCGGACCGGACGACCTGTCCCTGGGACCCCGGCGCTTCGCCCAGCCCTGGAACGTATACACCCTGCACCGCCGCGACCTTCACCATAGCTGCGGTCAGGTGGACCCCGCCCTGGCCCGACAGGTCCTGGCCGCCAGCTAGGGCGCCTTCGCCGCGCTGGAGCCCACCTCGGCCCTGCACCTCTTCCGGCAGATGGAGATCGAGCTGGGTTGCTTTTTCGCCAGTGCGGCGGTCTTCGCCTTGCTGGAGGAATATCGGGACCAGGCCGGCGAGGTCGACCGAGGCGACCGCCCCGCCAGCCTGCCCCAGGTGGGCGCGGGCCTGCCGGACCTCTGGGCCGAGCAGCCCCATTTGCGCGCCGACCTCCAGGCCCTGGGCCTGGAAATGCCGGCGGCGGTGGGCCAGGCCCGGGCCGCGGACCTTTACTTCCACGCCGCGCCCCCGGCCACGGAATTGCCCCTGGCGGCCTCGGGGGCCGACTCCCAGCGCGCGGTGCCGGTGCTGGCCTTTGGCCAGCAGGCCGGGCGGCCCAATGCCTGGCAGCTCCTGGAGGCTCAGGTCACGGACTTCGTGGGTTCGCCGCAGCTCATGGTGGGCGGCCGGTTCATAGGCGCCCTGCCGCCGGGCGGTCCCTGGCGGATCGAGTTCGGCTGGCTGGACCGGGAGGGCGGCCTGGTGCGCTCCCAGAATCATCTGCTCGCCCCGGGCGGCGCGAAGGCCACCCGCTTCTGGGCCGCGTTCCCCACCCGGGAAACCGGGGCTCCGCAGTGGAGCCAGCGGCTGCGCATCCGGCTGTTTCAGGAGGCGGACCGACTACCATGACCCCGCGGGAAGAATGGGATGACATTCTTCTTTACCTGACCGACCAGCAGGCCTGGGGGTTGGCCTGCGCGCGCATGGAAAAACTCTCCGGCCCCTGGCCCAAGAACTTGGCCCAGTTGGAACTGACCCTGGAACTGGCCAGCCAGCGGGGGGCGCAGGAATTTTTTCTGCTCTACCTGCTCTCGCGGGTGCTGCTCTCTGGCCAACAGACCCCGGCCTGGCTGCGCAACTGGATCCGGCGCAACCGCACCCTGGATTTCGTCCTGCCCGGCCTGGCTTTTCAGCGCGCCATCGCCCTGGATTGGGTGGCGGTGCCGGTGCCCACGGTCAGCTATGACGGCCGGGGCGAGATCTTCCGCATGATGATCGCGCTGCACCCTTGGGGCGGCGAGATCCTCATGCCGGCCTGGGCCCGCGAGAGCCTGGACAACGAGTGCATGACCGCCGTATCCCGGGCCTGGCAGGCGGCCCGAGCCATGGGCGGCGGATTGGACCCCGGGGTCGGGCTTTACTGCTGGCCCATGCTGGACCCACGGGGCCCCCTGATCCGGGGGGAGTCCCTGGGCCTGCCCCTGGCCATGGCCATCAGGCTTTTGGGCCAGGGCCAGGCCTGGCCGGCCTCCCTGTTGGCCACTGGCAGCATTGGCGAAAACGGCCAGGTGATGCCGGTGGGAGGGCTGGAGGCCAAGGTCCAGGCCGGAGCGGCGTCCGGGATCAAGCTGTTCCTCTATCCGGACAACGAGGAGATCGAGTTCGCCGACTGGCCCATCCCCGCCCTGCCGGTCCGGGACCTGGGCCAGGCCATGACCTTCACCCAACTGGTGGCCCTGGACCTGCCGGAAACCACCAATTTCCGGCTTTATTACGCCTGCCTGCACGACGCCGACCTGCTGCTGGACAATTTTCACCAGATCCCATCGCCCCTGCTGGCCTGGGCCGGGGATCAGGGCCTGCTGGCCAAGCTGGAGGAAAAAACCCGGGAGGGAGAGGGTTTCGCCTATCTGGTGGAGCGGTTGTCGGACAGCGCCATGAGTTTGGAGCACAAGGAGATCCTGGCCTCGCTGCTCAGCCACGAACGCCTGGAGAGCCTGGCCGCCCTCTCCAGCCAGAACGCCCTGATGGCTTCCAATTGCTATCGCTGCCTGGTGGACCTGGCCCGGGAGAGGGACGACCTGGCCCAGGCCCAGGTCTGGCAGCGCAAGGCCAGCCAACTATTGCGGGGCTTTGGCAACAAGATCTATGTCTTCTATCGCACCGCGGACCACCAGCGCTGCTACGAGCGCTTTGACGCGGATCTGGAGCTGGCCTTGGCGGTCTTGCCGGCGGGGCCTTTGCGCCAACTGGTGGGCCGGGCCTGGCGGCGCAAGCTGGTCTTCATCCACCTGCCCATCCGCCGGGAGGACAGCGTCTCGGTGCGGGTCTTCTTCTCGGCCGACAACAAGGTGCGGGCCTTGTCCCTGAACGCCCTGAACCTGGACATCGACCCCGAGACCGGCGAGTGCCACGAGGGCTTCAACTGCATCCTGGCGGTCTATTTGGGCCTGATCCGGGCGGCCTTCGTGATCAACCGCGAGGCCCTCCTGGCCGAGCAGCGCCTGCACGTCCTGCTGGCGGAGCACCTCTGCGCCATGATCAAGGCCGCCTTGCCCGCGCCGCTGGTCAACGGCGCGGAGGCGAGTCGCCTGGCGGCGGTCTGCGGACACTATTACGCCCGCCGCTTCCTGGGATTGTCCCAGACCCCGGCCTGGCTGCGCGACGGCCGGGAGGCCTGCCCCCCCGGCGATCCGGGCCTGGCTATCCTGGAAGGCGACGCCCCCGCCGGACCTCCCCTGGATCAGCTCAGTTGGGCCTTCCGGCAGGCGGGTTTGGCGGAGCAGGATGATTGGCTGAAAAACCGGCTGCTCACCAGCCTGGAACGGGAGGCCCTCTTCTCCCTGTCCGGGGTCGTGGATCATTTCATGGGGATGTGCGTTCTGTCGTCCTACAGCAGCGACAGCTTCTTTGGTCGCCTGCCCCTGCCGCTGGCCATTGGTCGCCAGGTGGAGGGCAGTTTGCTACCCTACCTGGAGCGCATCGATTTCGCGCGCCAACCGGACGAGGCCGAGCAATAGCCTCACCGCCGGCCCCCTGCCGCGCAACTTAGACCGGGAGCGCGAAGTCCAGCGGCATCAGGCTGGCCGGATAGGTCTGGCGATAGTTGCGCTGACAATTCTCGCAGTGGACCGCGAACATGTAGATCAGGCCCTCGGCGCTCGTCTCCCCATTCTCCTGGTTCCCGCGGCCGACCTCCCCCAGGTTGCAGCCGGTGATGTCGCTTATCTCGACTTTGTGCGCGTTGCAGAAGGGGCAGCGGATGCTGGCCATGCGGCGCTGGCCCGGATCGGTGAATTTCTTGGCATTGGTTTCAAGGTTCATCAGGGCTTCCTCCCCACTGGCAAAGCCAGCCTCGGGTTGGCAAGACATTCCTGTTTTTATAATAAATTAGCCAATGGAACCCGGGGCGCAATAATGCACCCCGGTTATTTTCGCCCTCCGAAAGCGCTAATTTGAGCCGCCCGGAGTCGGTTGGGAAGCGCCTGGAGGCGTTTGGGCAAGACCATCATCGCCCAACCCGGACCAGGGCGGGATGGCGAGTCGCGGCCTTGGGCGAGGGGGATGCTCAGGCCCCGCCCAATTCGCGCCAGCGGAAACAATCCATGGTGTGATCGTTGACCAAGCCCACTGCCTGCATATGGGCGTAGCAGATGGTGGGTCCCACGAAGCGGAATCCGCGCTTTTTCAGGTCGCGGCTCAGGGACTCGGCCTCCGGGGTGATGGCCGGGATGCTGGCTAGGTTGGGGCGGGCGTTCTGCAGGGGCTGGCCCTGCACAAAGGACCACTGGTAGGCGGCGAAGGAGCCAAACTCCTCCTGCACCTTCAGGAAGGCCCGGGCATTGCCCACCGCCGATTCCACCTTGAGCCGGTTGCGGATGATGCCGGGATTGGCCAGCAGCGCGGCGATCTTGGCCGCGTCGAACCGGGCCACCACCTCGGGCTGGAAGCCGGCAAAGGCCGCGCGATAAGCCTCGCGCCGGCGCAAAATGGTCAGCCAGGACAGCCCGGCCTGGGCCCCCTCCAGGATCAGGAATTCGAACAACAGGCGATCGTCGTGAATGGGCACACCCCATTCCCGGTCGTGGTAGGCCTGGTAGAGCGGGTCAGCGCCGACCCAGGCGCAACGTGTGAGCGCGGGTTGCAGAGGCAAGGTCAATTCTCCGGGTTAGGTTTCTCTCCGCAGAGGAGGTTTGCCCTTTAGGATACCAGTTTGGTGACGCTGGATGAAAGCCAGCCCAGGAACAGAGGTTGACGCGGATAAGGTCCTGGCCGTAGGGATGCCACTTGCCCTTGTCCGTCACGATGTTAAGGGCGGCTTGATAAGCGTGGGTTGACCTCTCTCGGGGGCGGTTGCCGCCAGGTTGCGAAGTGTCAACCATGACTGGCATCGATCCTCCACTGCGAAATCCAAAGAAAGACCAAATAAAACTGTCTCCTAGCCTGTGTGTAAACCGAAATAATGTTCACACCCCCCATTATTATGGGCGAGTTACGCCTAGGCTTTGGCCCACAAAGCTGGTTAGCATAAAAGAATGAAGGCAACTCATGTTTGGTGGTACGCTCTATTTATCAATGACAATCCAGGCATAGCATCCCGCGGGAGTAATAGGTGTTCCCAGACAATAATCATCATTAACCCGGTCGGAAGGACAGGCGGATGAGTTCAGTCAATGCACTAGCAAGTGTAGATTTATAATTGAATTGAATAAAAACGCCTAAATATTCTTTTCATCAGAGCGAAAGGCCCTTGACACAAAGACTATGGTCGGAGATAAATAAAAAAAGCCCCTGTAAATTTTAAAGGAGAAAATTATGGCCAGAACATCCAGGTGGTCCAAAGAGGATCGCGCCCGACTGCTTAAACAAGTCAAGGACGGGGTGCCCGAGCAGGAAATCCGCGAAGGTTTCTCCACCAACGGCCCCAAAGGCGACCCCAGGGCCATGACCGCCGTGGAATTCGCCCAGCAATTGAAACAGGCCATGGTGGAGGCTGGTGAAATCAAGCAATCCTCCCGCCAGAGCCCGGTTGAAAAGAAAACCGTCTATCAAGTCACCACCACCGGCCGGCTTACCATCAGTGATTTCAGTGAGTTGACTGGGGCCAAGGAAGGCGAATCCTTCTACCTCGAAAAACCCCGCGGGCGCTCCAAGGCCTGGCGCCTGCTGCCCCTGAACGACTAATCGCATCAGAGCCGGGTCATACGTGGTCAGCCTGCGGCTGATCACGGCGACCCATTTCATATTCTGACGGGCAGGCGAAGAGTAAGCGCCGTTAACATTCAAATGTTTACTTTGTCCAGGCTTCTCCCTCCCGCCGGGACCTGAAAATCCGGGACCGACACCACCAGTTTCGGGCAAAAACCTATCCCCCACTTTTCTCCCAAGCTGGCATGCCTGGCCTCATGCCCAGCCGGGCGCCCAACCTTTGCGGGAAGGCGCCCGAAACCGGTTTGTGATCGCGGCAGGCGGTGGCTCGGTCAGGCGCGAATTACTGCTAATTGGAAGGGGGTTTCGGAGAATGGATGGTGGGATTGTTTAACGTTAGACCAAGCCCAAACCCGAGCTAGGACTTTTGGCAGGCAGGGCAGGTGCCGGTCACTTCCAGCTTGTGCCCGCTGATGGTGAATCCCTGCTCCCTGGCCAGGCGCTCCTCCACCAAAGTCAGCGCCGGCTCCGAGAACTCCACCACCATGCCGCAATGCAGGCAGCGCAAATGGCAATGGTGCTCGTGACCGTAGGTGTGTTCGTAGCGAGTGATGCCGCCTTCCTGAAACACCGGGGCCACCAGGCCCGCGTCCACCAGGATTGGGATGGTGCGATAGACGCTGGCCCGCGAGATATGCCGGCGCTTCTTGTACAGCGCCAGGTAGACTTCCTCCACCGTGAAATGATCGTGCCGGGAGAAAATCTCGCGCACCACCGCCTCGCGCTCCGGGGTGTAGCGCATGCCGCGCCTGCTCAGATATTGGCGGAGAATGTCCAGTTCGTCTTTCAATCTCGCTCCTCCACTTGGCCTGCCTGAGCCTAAGGATTGGCGGCGGGCTTGTCAAGACCAGGTTCCTGGGCCGCGTGGATCAAACGTGAAACCGGCACCATCTCAACCTCGCTCCGCAGGCGGCCGGCGTATTGCTCCAAGGCCCGGATGGTGTCCGCGCCAGGGTGGCCGATGGCGATGGCCTGGCCCCGCCCCCGGGCCAGGGCCAACAGGCGCTCCATCTGACGCTCGATGGCCGGCCGGCCGGGATCGTGGTCCAGGAAGACGTCGCGCTGCCCCTGGGCCAGGCCCATGCGCCGGGCCAGGTCCTGGGCCTGGGAGCGGGGCGAGGTGGCGCTGTCCAGGAAGAACAGGCCGGCCTGGCGAATGACCTCCAGCACCGGCTGCAAGGCCCGCGCGTCTTCGGTGAAACGCGAGCCCATGTGGTTGTTGACCCCCACCGCGCCGGGAACTTGGTCCAGGTTGGCCTGGGTCTGACGGCGCAGTTCGGCCTCGCTCATGGACACCAGGAGCGCCCCCGGACCCGGGGTGAGCTGGGGATAGGAGCGCGGCTCCATGGGCATGTGGACCAGGATCTCCAGGCCCTTGGCCTGGGCCATTTGGGCGATCTCCCGGGCGTGGGGCGCGCGGGGCAGGATGGAGAAGGTCAGGGGCAGGTCCAGGTCGGCCAGGCGCTGGGCCGCGGAAAGGGAATAGCCCAGGTCGTCGATGACTATCGCCAGGCGGGGTCGGCCCGGGGGCGCGGGAGCCGCGGGAAGGGGGGCCGGCGAGCTGGGCGCGGGGACCGCCGGTTTTGTTGGCGTCGGGGTAGGGGGGACGGGTTTTTCCGGACGGGGCAGCAGGCTGACCAGGTGGGTGAGCCGGTCGCCCAGGCGCACCTCCAGGCGCAGGCCATGGCCCTCGGGCTTCAGGCGCAGGTCGTCGGCCTTGTTCTGCAAGGCCTGGCGCAACACTCCGGCCACGGTCTGGGGGTTTTGCTCCGGACCCAGGCGGAGGCTGACCAGGGTCAGTTCGCCCTGGGGTTGGGGCTGGATTTTGAGGCTGACCGCCCCGGCCGGCAGACCGGCCCGGTCCAGGCCCTGGAACAGGGCCTCGTCCACCCGCACCAGGCGCTGGGCCAGGTCCGGCTGGTGCAGGGGCTCCTCAAAGGGCGGAATGGCGGCGTGGGTCCCGCTGGAGGGCGGGGTGGGGCGGGACTGCCAGAACCAGGCCCCAGCCACGCCCAGAAGGGCCAGGAACAGCCCCAGGAGCCAGTAGAGGCCTCGGCGCGCCCCCCCACCGGAGCCGCGCCCCGGCTTGCCCCGGCGGGGGCGTTTGGCCGGGCGCGAGGTTGTTTTCTTGGTCTGGCCGGTCCGGGGCTTGGCCCCGGCCGGGCGGGCGGGCGCGCTGCGCCCCTTGGCCGCCCGGGCGGGTTTTGGGGCCAAAAAGCCTACTTCGCGGCGGTGGCGGGCTTGGCCGCCATGGCCGAGAACACCTGCCAGGCCTTGAGCAGATCCAGGGCGCGGACCAGTTGGTTGTCGGAGTTCAGGCGGTCGGCCGCCATGTAGAGCTTGTTCTCGCCCTCGCCGTTCTTGTCCTTGGCGTCCTTGGCCGGCTCGGCCGGCGCGGGCGGGGCCGCGGATTCGGTGGCCGGCGCGGCTTCCTCGGCCGGCAGCACCCCGGTCAGGTCCTTCTCGCGGATGGCCTGGGAGGTCTTGTCTTCCTTCTTCTCCTTGGCCGGGGGCTCGAAGGGCACCACCAGGTCGGGCTCGATGCCCTTGGCCTGGATCGAGCGGCCGCTGGGGGTGTAGTAGCGGGCGGTGGTCAGGCGCAGGGCCCCCTTGTCGTCCAGGGGGATGATGGTCTGCACCGAGCCCTTGCCAAAGGTGGCGGCGCCCAGCAGGATGGCCCGCTTGTGGTCCTGCAGGGCCCCGGCCACGATCTCGCTGGCGCTGGCCGAGCCGTTGTTGACCAAGACCACCACCGGATAGTCGCCGGCCGTGGTCTCCTTGCGGGCGGAATAGGTCATCTGCTGGTTGGCCTGGCGGCCCTTGGTGCTGACGATGACCCCACCCCTGAGGAACTGGTCGGAGACGCTGACCGCCTCCTGCAGCAGGCCGCCGGGGTTGTTGCGCAGGTCCAGCACCAGGCCCTTCAGGGGCAGCTTCTGGGATTGCAGGTTGCGCAGGGCCTTGACCAGGTCCTGGGTGGTGTCCTCCTGGAAGCTGGCGATGCGCACGTAGCCATAGCCGTCCTCCAGCAGGTTGGAGCGCACCGAGTGCAGGGGGATGATCTCGCGCACGATGGCGTAGTCCAGCAGCTTGGACGCGCCCTCGCGCAGCACGGTCAGGCCCACCTTGCTGCCCCGGGGCCCGCGGATCAGCTTGACCGCGTCCATCAGGGTCATGCCCTTGGTCAGCTTGCCGTCGATCTTGATGATGCGGTCGCCGGCCTGGACCCCGGCCTTGAAGGCGGGGGTGCCCTCGATGGGCGAAACCACGGTCAGCACGCCGTCCTTCTGGGTGATCTCGATGCCCACGCCGGTGAAGCTGCCCTTGGTCTCGATCTGCAGGTCGCGGAACTCCTCCGGGCTGAGATAGGAGGAGTGGGGATCCAGGCTGCTGACCATGCCCTTGAGGGCCTCGGTGATCAACTCCTCCTGGCTCTTCTTCTCGACGTACTTGTTCTCGATCTCGGTGAGAACCTCGGTGAAGACCCGCATGCGCTGGTAGTCGGCGTCGCCGGCCGCCTGGGCCGGCGGCTGGGGCAGATGGGGCATGGCCAGGGCCAGCAGGGCGGCCAGGCCGATCGAGAGCAAGACAGTTTTCAGGTAGCGGGAACGCATGGATGCCTCCCAGAGGTCATATCGGGAAATGATTTTCTAAGCTTATACTCACCGCCTGGCGGGGTCAAGGGTCCAACCGCAGCCAATCCATTGGGTTTTCCGGCCGGGCGGCCTTGCGCACCTCCAGGTAGAGGCGTCCGCTGGCGTCCACCTGGCCCACCACCTGCCCGGCCTCCACCTTCTGCCCGGGGCGGGCCTCCAACCGGCCCAGATGGGCCAGCACGGTGTGGACCCGGGAGCCGTGGTCCAGGACCAGCACCAGGCCATAGCCCGCCAGGGGCGCGGCGTGCACCACCGCGCCAGCCCAGGGCGCGCGCACCGGGGCTTCGGGCGGGGCTTGGATGATCAGGCCCGGACGCTCGCCCCCGGCCCGGCCCACCACCTGGCCCCGCACCGGCGAGGTGGAGCTGCCCCGGGCCGACCAGGCGTCGGCCGGGGCCCCGGCGCCGCCCCGGGCCGAGGCCGGCGCGACCGGGGCCAGGGCGAAGGTGCGGGCCAGGCGCTCCTGGGCCTCCTGCAAGGAGTGCAGGTTCAGGGCCAGGGCCTGGTTGCGCCGGTCCAGGTCGGCCACGACTTCCAGACGAGAATTGCGCAGATTTTCCAGTTCGATACCGCGATCTTTGATGTTTTGCTTCAGGTGAACGATTTCCTGGCGGCGCTGGGACAGCTGGGCCTCCAGGGCCTCCAGGCGCGCGGTCTGGGCCTGGAGGGCGTTCAGGCGGCGGCGCAGGTCCTGGGCCAGCCAGGCCAGGGATTGGCTGCGCACCAGGGCGTCGTTGAAGTCGGCGGCGGTGGAGAGCAGGGCGCGGTTCAGGGCCGGACCCTGGAGGTAGAGGGCCTTGAGCCCCTGGCCATAGCGGCGGCGGGCCAGGACCAGTTCGGCGGACAGGGTCTGGTGTTGGGCCTGCAAGGCCGGCAGTTGTTGCTGGATCTCGGCCTCCTGGGCGTTCAGCTCCACCAGGCGGGTCTGCCCCTCCTGGATTTCGCGCTCCAGGCGGGCCAACTCCTGCTCCAGGTCGGCCAAGCCCTGGCGCAGGGCCTGCTGTTCGTCCAGGGTGGCGTCCAGGCGTTGGCGCAGCTCCTGGGCCGCGTGCTGCGGGGTTTCGGCCCGGCCCGGCCCGGCCAGCAGGGCGGCCAGGGTCCCGACCAACAGCAGGATGACGGTCCGGGGCGAACGCGCGGTCACGCCAGGTCCCGGGGACGCAAGGCCCGGCCCACGCCCCAGAGTCCGCCCAGGGCCCCGGCCGCCGCCGCCAGGCCGGCCAGCACCAGGCCGGTGCGCCAGGAGAAGGCCAGCAGGTCGGCCAGGTCCAGGCCCAGGGGCAGGGGCGCCGGCGCCGCCAGCAGGCGGAACAGGCCCCAGACCAGGCCGGAGGCGGCCACCGCCGCGGCCACCGCCTGGAGCATCGCCTCCAGAACATAGGGCCAGCGCACGTAGCCCCCGGTGGCCCCCACCAAATCCAGCACCACCAACTGCTCGCGCCGCAGGTGCACCGCCAGGCGCACGGTGTTGGTCACCAACAGCACCACTCCGGCGAAAAGCAGCACCCCCAGGGCCAGGCCCAGGGTGGTCAGGGTGGTCTGGGCCTGGCGCAGGCCCCGCAGCCAGGGCCGGCTGGTGACCACCTGGGCCACCTCGGGCCGGCCGCGCAGGCTCTGGGCCAGGACCTCCACGTCCGCCCCGGGGCGCAGGCGCAGCTCCACCGTGGCCGGCAGGGGATTGCCCTCCAGGCCGGTCAGCAGGTCCTGGTCCGCGCCCAGTTGCTGGCGCAGGCGCTCCAGGGCCTGGGCCTGGTCCACCACCGCCACCCGCTCCACCGCCGTGAGCGCGCCCAACTCCTGGGCCAAGGCCTGGGCCTGGACCGGAGGGGCCTGGTCGGGCAGGGCCAGGATCAGGCCTGGCCCCAGGGAGGCGCGCTGGGCCGCCTGCTGGAGGTTGAGATAAAGATTGAGATAGGCCCCCAGAATGGCCAGGGCCACGGTGAGGCTGGTCAGGGCCACGCCCTGGAGCCAGGGGTCCTCGCGCATCTGTTGCCAGGCCCGCCGCCAGGCCCCGTGTCCCGCCCTCACGCGCCATCCTCCAGGCGGCCGGCCTTGAGGCGCACCACCCGCGCCCCCTGCACCAGGCCCAGGAGGGCCGGGTCGTGGGTGGCCACCAGCACCGTGGCCCCCCGGCCGTGGGCCTCCAGGATCAGGCGCATCACCTCGCGCGCGCTCTCCGGGTCCAGGTTGCCGGTGGGCTCGTCGGCCAGGAGCAGGGGCGGCCGCCCCACCAGGGCCCGGGCCACCGCCACCCGCTGCTGCTCGCCGCCGCTGAGGTCGCCGGCCAGGGTCCGGGCCTGCTCCCAGAGCCCCACCCGGCGCAGCATCTCCTCCACCCGGCTGGGCAGTTGGCGGCCGTTGATCCCGGCCACCCGCAGGGCCAGGGCCACGTTCTCGAAGACGCTGCGGCCCTGGATCAGCTTGAAATCCTGGAAGATGACCCCGACCTTGCGCCGCAGGACCGGGATCTGGGACTGCCTGAGCCGGCCCAGGTCCGCCCCGCCCACCTTGACCGTGCCCGAGCTGGGGGCCTCGGCCGCGAACAACAACCGCAAGAGCGTGGTCTTGCCCGCGCCCGAGGGGCCGGTCAGGTAGACGAACTGGCCCGGCGGCACGTGCAGGTCCACCCGCTCCAGGGCCGGGGCCTGGCGGCCGGGATAGCGTTTGGCCACGCGCGAAAGCAGGATCATGGCGCCCATCCCTGCGCCGGAGTGCGGCGGGTGACGGCGCGCATCCGGCCTAGCGGGTCTCGCCCGGGCGGGGCAGGGCCAGCCAGCGGGAGAACATCCCCCGCTTCTGGGGATCGTCCATTTGGGCCTCGGCCGGCATCTCCTGTCCCGCGGGCAGGCCGCCGCCCATGGCCCGGCGCAGGCGGGCCTCGGCCACGTTGTAGACGGTCAGGGAGGTGTAGTAGTTGTTCTGGGCTTGGGTCAGCAGGGTCTGGGCGTCCAGCACCTCGGTGTTGGTGGTGAGCTGCTCCCTGAAGCGCTCCTGGGTGATGCGGTAGTTCTCCTGGGCCGAGCGGATGGAGGCCTTGGCGGTGGAGATGTTCTTCTGTGCGTCGTGCAGGGCCAGGTAGTACTGCTTCACCTGGAGGTCCACCTGGTCCTGGGTGTCGCGCCGGGTGTTCTCCAGGCGGCGCTTCTGGGCCCGGCGCTGGCCCACCTGGTGGGTGGTGCGGCCCCACTCCCAGAAGGTCCAGTCCAGGCGGGTGATGACCTGCCAGCCGCTGGCGTCGTAGACGTTGGAATCGCCCAGCTCCGGGGAATCGCTGGTGAAGTTGTAGGCCCCCTGCAGGTTGAGCTGGGGATAGTAGTAGCTCTGGGCCTGGAGGATGGACTGGTCGGACTGCATGAGGCGCAGGTCCAGGGCCTTGAGCTCCGGCCGCTGGCCCCGGGCCGTGGTCCGCGCCTCGTCGTAGCTGATGGGCACCTCGTGGAAGGCCAGGATGTCCTCCACGTCCAACTCGCCGTCCACCGGCAGGCCCAGCAGGGTGTTGAGCCGGCTGCGGGCCACGCTGGTGGCGTTGTTGGCCGAGACCTCCTGCTGCTGGGCGTTGGCCAGCTCCACCTCGACCTTGAGCACGTCGTTGATGGGGATGATGCCCACCTCGTGGAAGTCCTGGGCGGTCTTGAGGTGGCTGGTGAGCTGCACCACCGCCTGCTTGGCCACCTCCTCGGCCTTTTGCGCGCGCAGGTAGTCCAGGAAGACTTCCTTGACCGACAGCACCACATCCAGCACCGCCAGGCGCACCTGCATCTCGGCCACGTCCACCCCCAGGTCGGCCAGGCGATAGCTGCTGGACAGGCGGAAGCCGGTGAACAGGGGCTGGGTGAGGGTGGTGGACCAGAGATAGGTGTTCTCGGAGCTGGAGATGATGGGACCCAGGGGGGTCTTGGTCACCTTGGCGTTCTGGTCGGCCTGGTAGGTGTAGGAGGTGCCCAGGGTGGGCAGGAAGTAGGTCTGGCTCTCCTGGCGCTGGAGGTCGGCGGCGCGCAGGTCCTCCTTGGCCGCCGCCAGGTTGGGCGAGTAGGCCAGGGCCTTGGCGATGGCCTGGTCCAGGGTGAGCTGGCCCGGAGCCGGCGCGGCCCAGGCGGGCGCGGCCGCCAGGGCCAGGAGGCCCAGGGCCAGGGTGCAGAGCAGGGCGCGGGGCAGACAACGGCGGATGGGGTTCACCTTGGACTCCTCACGGGCGGGATTGCCAACTCAATCTACCTGATAGGCCAGGCGCGGCCGGCTTGTCAATGGCGGCGGCGCTCCCGCCGGATTTAAGCCTGGCCGCCCAGGCGACGCAGCAGGCCCTCCAGCAGGCCCCCCAGCCAGGCCAGGGGGCGCAGCAGGCCATAGACCAGGGCCCGGCCCAGCAGCCCGGGCCGGCCCTCGCCCAGCCAGCGCAGCCAGGCCCGGTTGCTATAGTACAACAGAAGCAGGCAAATGGCCGCCAGGCTCAGGCCCCGGCCGGGATCGCGGGGGGCAAAGGTCGCCAGCAGGCCCAGGGCCAGGAGCCACAAGCCCACCTGCCAGGCCAGGCCGCCCACCAGCGCGCCGTCCAGGCCGCCCAGGCGCAGGCGGGCGTAGAGCCTCCTGGCCCGGCCCCAGGCCAGGCCCAAGGCCCCCAGGAGGCCATCCGGGGCCGCCAGGCGCAGTTCGGCCCGCTCCAACTCGGCCAGGGGCCTGTCCAATTCCTCCAGGCGCAGCCAGAGGGCGGCCAGGTCCGCCCCGCCCGGCTCCCAGACCGGGTCCAGGCCGCCGGCGGCCAGGAGTTCGCGCCGGGAGACCGCCAGGGCGCAATCCTGGGGTGGTCCCAGGCGCTGCTGGTCCCAGGCCAGGTCCAGGCCGGCCAGGTCGGCCCAGGCCGAGGCCGCGCCGGCCAGGCCCAGGGGCAGGGCCAGCACCGCTGGCGGCTCGGGCTGGGCAAAGGCCGCGCGCACCGCGTCCAGCAGGGCCGGTTGGGGCCGCCAGGCCGCTTCCAGAAACACGAGGACCTCGCCCCGGGCCGCGTTGGCGGCCTGGGCCCGCCCGCCCACCAGGGCCTGGTGGCTGGGACCCTGCTGGCGGGCCAGCTCCTGGGCGCGGGAGAGCCAGATGGGATCGCGGCTGGCCAGGAGCACCTCGTCGCCGGGCGACAAACCCGGGGCCAGGGCGGCGGCCAACTCCGGCAGGCCGTGCTCCAGGGCGGTGACCACCAGGCTGAGGCGGGGTTGCTCAGGCATGGGACGCTGACTCCGGGGGCCGCAGCAGCCCGGCCAGGGCCGGGGGCAGGGTGGGGGAGGGGGGACCGCCGGCGGCGCGGGCCAGCAGGGCCAGCACCGCGTCCGGGGCCTGGTGGTCCACCCGGCCGGGCTTGAGCGCTCCCGGGGCCAGGATGGCCCAACCCGCGCCGCTCAAGAGGCAGGTGATTTCCGGGCGTTGCAGGCGGTGCAACTCGGCGGCGTGGTCGTCGATCTGCCCCAGCAGCAGGGCGAAAAGGTTGCCCGCCGCGGGCGCGCACAGCTCCCAGGCCTCCTGGAGGCCCAGGAAGCCCACCCCCAGCCAGGGCACCGGCCGCTCCCCGGCCAGGCGCAGGGCGTGCTCGCGCACCAGCCAGGCGCAGGCCCCGGCCTCGGCCAGGCGGTTGTCGCGCTCGTGGGGCCGGGCCGGACGGCGGCCGGCGAACCAGGTCAGGCCGGCGGCCAGGTCGGCGTATTCCCAGGCCATTTCCGGGGGGTGGGCCAGATAGGCCCGGGCGTCACGGGCCGGAGGGCGGGGCAGACACCAGCCCGGGAGCGGCGGCGGGGGCCAGAGTCCGGGCAGGTTCAACAGGCCCATGGTCATCCCGGCGCAATTCTTGACAAAAGCGGACAGGCTGGAGGCCCAGGGCTCGGCCTGGGCCAGGCCCGAGGGCCAGGCCCCCTGGGCGGCGCGCGCCAGCCAGCCGCCCAGGCCGGGCAGGGCGGCCAGGGGGCCGGGCCAACCCGCCGCCCCGGGCGGGGCGTCCAGGGTCAGCAGCAAAAGGCGCGGCTGGGGAACCTTGCGGACGATGGCCTTTCCTCCCAGGATCAAGGCTGGTCAATGTTATCACAGCCGCTTGGCTGCCAACAGCGCTTCGGTTGACAGCCAGGGGTGGGCATGTAATCTTAGGCCCGGTCACGCCGCGCCGCGCGCCTGTCCCGCGCTCTTGGCCCGCCGCCCGCCCAGGTGCGCGCACTCCACCCTAGATCGAGCATGCCCGTGGAAAAACCCCAGGCCCCCCAACCCACCACCTGGCGCGAGAAGCTGGCGGTGCTGGGCCTGATGGCGGGGCTGGCGACTCTCATGACCTGGCCCCTGGCCCAGAGTCCGGCCACGGCCATCAACGACTTCGGCGATCCCCTGCTCAACGCCTGGATCCTGTGGTGGGTGGTCAAGGCCGTCTTCACCCCCGGCCTGGCCCTGTTCGACGCCCCCATCTTCCATCCCGCGCCCCTGACCCTGGCCTATTCCGAGCACATCCTGGTCAGCAGCCTCACCGCCGCGCCCCTGCTCTGGCTGGGGGCCGACGCCCTCCTGGCCAGCAACTTCGTGTTCTGGCTTTCCTTCGTGCTGGCCGGCTTCGGGGCCTACCTCCTGGGCTGGGAACTGACCCAAAACCGGGGCGCGGCCCTGGTCTGCGCCCTGGCTTTCGCCTTCGCGCCCTATCGTTTCGGGCATTTGGGCCATCTGCAAATGCAGACCGCCCACTTCATGCCCCTGGTGCTGCTCTACCTGCACCGCTGGGCCCGTAGCGGCCGCTGGGCCCACGCCCTGCTCTTTGGCCTGTTCTGGCTGTTGCAGGTGCTGTCCTGCGGCTATTACGCCCTGTTCATCTCCCTGGCGGTGGGTCTGTTCCTGCTCTACTACGGCCTGTCCCAGGGCTGGTGGCGGGAGTTCCGGCGCTGGAAGCAGTTGGCGGCGGTGGCCCTGGGCCTGGCCCTGGTGGTGGGGCCGCTTTTCCTGCCCTACGCCCAGGTCAAGAAGGAGATGGGCTTCGTGCGCAGCCAGGCCACGGCCGCCGGCTTCGCCGCCACCCCGGAGCACTACCTGGCCGCGCCGCCGGCCAACCTGCTCTATGGCCAGGGCAGCGCCCACTTCCGGGCCGCCGAGGGCGAGCTGTTCCTGGGCCTGGTGCTCAGCGGCCTGGTCCTGGTGGGCCTGGCCCGGCCCCGGACCGAGCGGACGCCCCGGCCGGCCGGCGGTCCCTGGCCCGGGATCATGCTGGGGGGCAGCGCCCTGTGCGCGGCCATGAGCGGTCTGGTGCTCCTGAACGCCTGGCTGGCCCGGGCCCTGGGCGGCGGCGTGGGGGACGTGCGCGGATACGCGGTCTGGCTCCTGGCGGCCCTGGCCGCCCTGGCCGCCTGGCGGGTGTTGGCGCTGGGCGGAGCCCGGGCCGCCTGGGCGGCCGGCCCCCGGGTCTGGCTGGGCCTGCGCCCGGCCGGGGGCGGACCGGCCTGGGCCTATCTGGATCGCGCTCACGTTTTCTACCTGCTGCTGGCCTTGGTGGCCTTCTGGGCCTCCCTGGGGCCGCGCTACGGCCTTTACGCCCTGCTCTATCACCTGGTGCCCGGCTTCGACGCCTTAAGGGTGCCGGCCCGCCTGGCGGTGGTGGTCACCCTGGCCTGGGCGGTGCTGGCCGGCTATGGCTGGCAACGCCTGGAGGCCCTCTGGCCCGAGCGGCGGACCCTGCGGCGCGGGCTGCTGGTCCTGGCCAGCGGGCTGATCCTCCTGGAATCCTGCTCGGCGCCCATTCCCTGGCTGCACGTCTACGACTTCACCCCCGAGGTCTACCAGTGGCTGGCCAAGGAGCCCAAGGGCAAGGTGATCTTCGAGCTACCCAGCAAGGGCCACATGGGCGACCTGGCCCGGGACGCCCGCTATCTCTACTGGTCCACCAAGCACGGCCAAATCCTGGTCAATGGCTATTCGGGCTATTTCCCGCCCCAGTACGAGGCCCTGACCGCCAAGGCCCTGCGCCTGCCCGAGGTGGGCGAACTGCTGCCCGACCTGCGCCAGCGGGGGACGGACTACCTGGTGCTGCACCTCAAGGAATATCCCCGGGGCCAGCGCGAGGCCATCTTGCAGGGCCTGCTGGCCAATCCGCTGCTGTGGCGCGAGGTGTTCCGTCCGCTCTA
>CALERA010000203.1 GCA_937908275.1 uncultured Desulfarculaceae bacterium
CCAGCCCGAGCGGGGCTATGGCGGGCGCATGGCCGAGGTCATGCGGCGCATCGGTCAGGGCCTGCCCTGGGAGCAGGTGGGGAGCGATTCCTGGGGCAATGGCGGAGCCATGCGGGTGGGGCCGCTGGGCGCGGTCTATCCCGAGGAGCCGGACGCCCTGCTGGGCGCGGCCCTGGCCCAATGCCGGGTGACTCACCACCATCCCCGGGCCCTGGCCGGGGCCGCGGCCCTGGCCCTGGGAGTGGGCCTGGCCTGCCGCCTGGGGGCCAGGGGAGAAAAACCCCGCCCCCGTGACTTCGTGGATCACCTGGCCGATCGGGTGGAGGGCATCGACTCGCACCTGGCCCAGCGCCTGCGGGCCATGCCCCCGCTGGAGCCGGGCCGGGAGGACCAGGCCCGTGCGGCCCTGATCGCGGCCTACGCCCGGGACGTCAGCGCGGCCGAGGCAATGCCCGCCGCCTTGGGGGCCTTCCTGGCGGCGGAAAACGCCCCGCAGGCGGTTATCCTGGCCGTGAGCCTGGGCGGGGATGCCGACACCATCGCGGCCATGACCGGGGCCCTGGCTGGGGCCTACTGGGGCCGGGAGGCCTGGCCCGGGGACTGGCTGGCGGGCCTGGAGAGCGGTGACCGGGGACGGGATCACGTCCTAACCCTTTGCCACGACATAATTGAGCAAAAGGGAGTTGACGAATCCCGCTCCGGCTGTTAAGAAAGCCAAATCGCACGGGCTGCTAGCTCAACTGGCAGAGCAACGGACTCTTAATCCGTAGGTTCAGTGTTCGATCCACTGGCAGCCCACCAGCAAATTCAAGGGGATAGGCTGAAAAGCCTATCCCCTTTGTGTGTAATGTGTGTAAGGGTACTGTGTAAGGTCCTTTTTGGGCCTAATCGGTGAGTCCGGGTGTAAGTCGCCAGGTGAAATGCGACAGTTTGCCAAACGAAATGCGACGGGCTCAGAGGTAGCCTAGTCAGAGGGACTGCTTGTGAGCTACCCGAGGCAGCTATAGATATGGCCTATATGTGCTGTGATGGATATAACCTGGCAGTGTAGGCCATCAGAGGCGGTGGTCATGTGGAGTTGCCCTCATTAAATCGGACACTCTGCGGTTTGTAAATTTCTGCGGATGAACTGCCTTGGGGAGAGCAGCCGCAGCCCCTTATGAGGAAGGACCTCATTGTAATCCTGGAACCAGCCGGCGATCTGCCTCAAGACGGAAGCAGCATCTGGCCGCTGGCTTATGAACGCATAATCCCGCTTAAAGCTCTTCACGAACGATTCCGCCATGCCGTTGGACTCCGGGCTCTTGACCGGGGTGAAGCAGGGCAGCATGCCTAATCCCAGGGCAAAGGAAACCGTATCCGAGGCCGTATAGCAGCTGCCGTTGTCGGTCAGCCACTCCATGGGTCTGGGCGCCCGCTCCACGGGTCCAAATCGGCTTTCCACGGCTTCCACCATCAAGTCCCGGATCATCTCGCCTGAGATGCCCGTCGTGGTGGCCACCCAGGAAATGGCTTCCCGGTCACAAGTGAAAACCAAGAGAGGCAGTGCCAGCTTTTGTCCTGGATGGTTACCTCCCCCAACCAACGACCAACAGATTAACAGTGCTCCAACTCTTGCCACGGGCAACAGATTTAGCTTGACCGTACAGAACACTATATTTTATATAAGAACGATGTTCTTGTTTGGGAACACCAATGCAAGCAAGCGAGGGCAACCAATGAAAATCAATCTGGGACAAATCCTGACCAACCGGGCCTTCTTGTCGCCCAGGCTGGAGGCCTGCGTCGGGGCGGGTTACCGGTACACCTACGCCCAGGCCAACGCTCGGGCCAACCGCTTTGCCTCCCGCCTGATGGCTGAGCGCTTCCAAAAGGGCGACCGCATCGCCGTTCTGTGCAAAAACAATGAACACGTCACCTGCGCCTTGTACGGTGCGGCCAAACTCGGTGTCATCACTACCATCCTTAACTGGCGCCTCACCGCGCCAGAGCTGGAATACATCCTTAACGATTGCGGGGCCGGCCTGCTACTCTATGACGCTGCCTTCGCGCCGGTGGTGGATTCTTTGCGCGACCGCATTCCCGCCCGTCTCCTGGTGCGCCATGGCGGCCAGGGTGACGACCCGGAGTTCGAGGACTTCCTGGCCACGGGTGCCCAGGAGGAGCCGATCATCCAGGCCGGGGGCGACGACCCCTGCGTGATCATGTACACCTCCGGCACCACGGGTAAGCCCAAGGGGGCCATGATCAGCCACGACAACACCTTCTGGGCTTCCCTGGGCCTTACCCACACCGTGCTCTGGGCTCACAAGG
Organism: uncultured Desulfarculaceae bacterium; assembly: GCA_937908275.1. Taxonomy (GTDB): domain Bacteria; phylum Desulfobacterota; class Desulfarculia; order Desulfarculales; family Desulfarculaceae; genus JACRDC01. The sequence continues at coordinate 2,314 of CALERA010000203.1, forward strand.
ACCGCTTTTTACTGGTGGCACCCCTGTTTCACATCGGCGGCTTGGCGCCAGTGTTTGCCAATGTCCATCAGGGCCTGACCACCGTTTACATGCCCGACTTCGACCCCGTGGCCGTTTACAAAACCATTGAAGCCGAGCGCATCAACTTCATGATGACCGTGCCCCTTATGCTCCAGGCCCTTGCCATGGTCCCGCCCGAGGTGGTGGCCGATTGCGACCTGTCCAGCCTCCGCCACTTCGTGTGCGGAGCCTCACCCGTGCCACCCAGCCTGATCCACCTCTATGACCAGAAGGGCTTCAAGATCGCCCAGGTCTACGGCGCCACCGAATACTCGGGGGCCATCACCTTTTGGACGCATGACCTTGGCCTGGACAAATGCGCCTCGGCTGGCAAACCGGTTTTCCACGGCCAGGTCAGGGTATGCCAGCCCGGCGGCGACGAGGAGCTAGCCGTGGGGGAGGTGGGCGAGCTGTGCCTGTATGGTCCGCAGGTCTTCCTGGGCTACTGGCAGAACCCCAAGGCCAGCCAGGAGGTCCTGAAAAACGGCTGCTACCGCTCCGGCGACCTGGGCCTGGTGGACGAGGACGGCTGCGTGTACGTGGTCGACCGCCTCAAGGACATGATCATCAGTGGCGGCGAAAATATATACCCGGCCGAGGTCGAAGCGGTGTTGCAAAAACATCCCTCCATCGCCGAGGTGGCTGTGGCCGGCCGGCCGGACCAGAAGTGGGGGGAAGTGCCGGTGGCCTTTGTGGTGCTGAAACCCGGTCAGACGGCCAGCGAGGAGGACATCCTCCAGGCCTGCCGCGACAACCTGGCCGGCTTCAAGCGGGTAAAGGAGGTGCGTTTCACAGAGGCGCTACCCAAGAACTCCACGGGCAAGATACTCAAGACCGCCCTGCGTACCCAATTGGCAAACTAGCGCAATTTTCCCGGAGAGTGGCTTCCATCGGGCGCTCTCCCTTCCCCTTGCCGAGGATGAAAAGCCCATGAGCTATCCGGATCGCGATAACCCCTACAGCTTCGATGAGTTTCTGCAGTGGCGCGAACAGGTGGATTACTACGCCGACGACTCCTTCGCCCAGAAGGTTGTCCGCGTCTTCTGTGGCGACCAGGCTGCGGAGGTCGACGCCGCCGCCCGCGAACTGTCCCGCAAGGCCTCCTTCAAATGGCGCAAGCTAGCCGATTCCATTGCCTGGCCCGAGAAGCGCCCCTATATGATGCACTACGACGGCCACAAGAATCGCATCGACCGCATCGTGCGCCCTCTGGAGGCCGAGGTGCTGGAGCGGGAGGTCTTCGCGGAGGCCTTGTTCTCCAGGCAGACCCACCCCTGGGTCAGACTGATCAAGATGTTCCTCATCTACCAGAACGGCGAGGCCTGCGTGGCCTGCCCGCTCACCTGCACCGAGGGCATGGTGGCGGTGCTGGAGCCTCATGCCGACTCGCCCGAGGTGCGCGCCGTTCTGGAGCACTGCAAGGAGGGGGTAGATGGCGAGTTCGCCATCGGCGCCCAATATCTTTCTGAGATCCAGGGTGGCTCCGACGTGCCCTCCAACCTGCTGGAAGCGGTACAGGAGGACGGCGTGTGGCGGCTCTATGGCAGCAAGTTCTTCTGCTCGGCCACCCACGCAGACTATGCCATGGTCACCGCCAAACCCAAGGGCTCCGAGAAGGTGGGCCTATTCGTGATGCCCTCCTGGCTGCCTGGCGACAAGGCGCGCGAACGGCGCAACGGTTACACTATCGACCGTATCAAGTGGAAGATGGGTACCAGCGAGCTTACCACCGCCGAGATCACCCTCAATGGCGCGGTGGCCTATCAGGTGGGATCCTTGGAGCGTGGCCTGGCCAACATAGTGGGTGTGGTGCTCACCTACTCACGCCTCACCGTCGGCCTCTCCGGGGCGGCCTCCATGACCAGGGCCTGGCGTGAGGCGTCCCAGTACTGCCGGTTCCGTCAGGCCTTCGGCGCGCCCCTGGCACACTTCCCCATGGTGGCCGGCCAACTGGCTACGATCGAGCGCGCCGCCAAGCGCACCCTGGCCGGCGCTTTCCGCCTCTACAGGGACCTGCTGGATCTGCCCGGCGGCTTCGCGGGCGCCCCCGGAGTAAAAGAGGGGCCGGAGCTGCTCAAGAAGCGCTACCTGGTGCGCGAACTGGTAATGCTGCAGAAGATAGCCACCAGCTGGGACTGCCCGGACGTGCTGCGAGCGGCCATGAGCCTCTTCGGCGGCCACGGCGTGATGGAGGACTTCTCCTCCTTGCCCAGGCTTTACCGCGACGCGGCGGTCAACGAGCTCTGGGAGGGACCCCGCAATGTGCTGCTGACCCAGATCCACCGCGATCTTCAGAAGGCCGCCCCCTGGTACCCGCCGCAGGCCTTCGTGGCTGACCTGCTTGCCGGCGCCGAGGAGGGTCTGGTAAAAGAGTTCCAGGATGAGATAGCGCGGATATTCGCGCACCCCAACCTGATGGAGATGAGCCCCGCTACCGTGGCCGTCTGCCGGCAATGGGATGATTACTGCCACAGGCTCTTCCACGCCTACCAGGACCTGGCCCTGGAGATGGTGGAGCGCCAGGTCTGATCCGCCGGCCTGACGCCTGGGCTTTCGCCGGGGGGGCGGTCCGCAGCGGCGGGCCATCCCCCCAGTCTTTTTGCGGCGATCGAGTCGCCAGAGGGAGCGACCGACTATGGCCAAGCAACCCACGACCTTCGCCGCCCTCAAGGAGGAGGAACGCAAAGCCAGGCAAGGCGTCATTGTCGACGCGGCGGAGCGTGTTTTCGGCCGTAAGCCCTTCGAACAGGTAAGTATGCGCGAGGTGGCCCAGGAGGCGGGGATCGCGGTTTCCTCCATATACCGGTATTTTCCCGACCAGCAGAGCCTGTTCGTGGAGGCCTTCGTGCTGGGCACCCGGGAGATCATCTCGCGGATCGATGAGCGCATCGCCTCGGGCAGGCTCTCCAGCTTGGCCGATTTCGCCTTGATGTACCTCGACTTCCTTATCGAGCACGATCACTACTTCCGCATGATGACCCACTTCATGCTGGACGGCCAGCTCTCGGGCCCCCTGCTGGAAAAGCTCAATCAGGCGGCACGCACCATTCTGGAGCAGTTCGACCGCCTCATTGCCGGAGACACCAGCTCCGAGCAGACCCGACAGTACGCCCACACCCTGTTCGCGGCCTTGAACGGCATCCTGATTTCATTTCGTAACTATCCGGGCCGGGAGCCGGTCGAGGTGCGACGCCACATGGAAAAGCTGGCCCGGCTGACGGCCTCCATGTGCGAAAGCCACCGCCGCTCGCCGAGAGGTTAGCCTCTCCTCTACCCATTTTGCTTTTGGGCGGACCGCTCAGATTCCATTATCACTGTTATTACCCCTGAGAACAGATTCAGCACAGAACAGCGCGGGGTATTGGCTAAATCGTTAACGGACGCCCTGCTCGAGCAAGAAATTGGGCAGCTAAACTCGTTCGAAACGCGGCCAGACCTAGCGGTGTAGCTCCACGAATAGTTAATGCTAGCCAGCAAGACCTAGCCCATCTTCCAACTGGTCCCCCCGAGCGGGCTTGGCCGGAGCCCATCCGTTCACATCGCGCCATACCAGAAGAGGCAAAATCCTGAGGCGCGAAGCGCCAAATGGCCTTGGTTGCCATGGTGGCAACCAGAGGACTAACCCGGGCCATGCTTTGGCCTGGGCGGTGACCGACACTCGCGCCTCGCTGCATGGGGATGTCGATTCAGGGAAATAATAACAACTTGCTCCGGTGGGGCGCCCTATGTCAGCCCCAACGGCCTGTTATTTGATATATTTTTTATCAAAATATATCTTGACAAAATATTTATGTATGCGTTAATTGCTTATAAAGCATGTACGCACGATAAGGTTGACCAGAAGAAACCACTGGTGACGCCAGGGGTATGGCCAATAACGATTGGTTCACTCTTTGAAATGCCGCAGGATCAGCACCAACGCTCTCGCGGGCGCGCTACCAATTGGACCTTAAGCAACGGGATCAAAGTATGAATGTGGAACTCATGGCTTTGGGGTTTCTTAGTTCCGGTCCCAAGACCGGATACGAGCTTAATCGCATTTTTGGCAACTTGATGCTTTACTACGCCATTAGCCTGAACCAGATATATCCCGTTTTGCGTAACCTGGAAGCCAAAGGGTACGTTGAAAAGGAAGTGGTAATTCAATTGGGCAAGCCCAATAAAAACGTTTACAGCATCACTCAAGAAGGGAAAAAGACGCTGGAGAAAATGTTAGTCTGTCCAGCCGAGCCGATGGATTATCATTTGCCATTTTTAGTTAGGGCCATGTTCTTCAGGTTTTTAGAACCTGCCAAGGGTCTTCAAGTCTTCAGGGATCAAATAGCTTCTCTGCGGGATCAAGCCGCTACCTTAAGTGAAATGGCCGACACCGTTAATAAGCGGGCCGATGAGAATGGCCGCTTCATTTATCGCACAGCGCTGCATCTCTTGGAAACCTTGGCAGATTGGTACCAGGCCGAACTGGACCGTCGTGAAAAGGAGTAACACATGAGTATCAAAACTGGTGAGCAATACCATGAATCTTTGCGGCAGCAATCACCCGTTGTCTACATAGGGGGAGAAAAAATAACCTCGGTCGCTGACAACCCTTATTTCGCCACCACAATCCGGGAAATGAGGAAGTTTTATGACTGGCAACACCACCCGGATACCAAGGATTACTTCACTTTCCATTCGCCACTCATTAACGAGACCGTAGGCTTCTGGACCCATCTTCGCCAAAGCAAGGAAGAATTGTTGGCGATGGTCGAGACCATGAAGCGCACCAATGCGCGTCATTTCTGCTCCATGTGCATGCCGGTTGGCTTGTCCGTGCTCTGGGCTGTCACCTGGGAAATGGACCAAGACCTGGGCACCTCCTACCATGCAAACTTGCGGCGTTTTTTTGAAAAGCTTCAAAGGGAGGATCTGCGCTATTGCCTGGGCATCATGGATCCCAAAGGAGACCGTTCTCTTTCGCCCTCCGCCCAGCCCAACCCGGACGCATATCTACGCGTTGTAGAAAAACGGGATGACGGCATTGTGGTGCGCGGCGCCAAGGCCCATACCTCCAACGGCCCCGTCGCCCATTTCCTTTTCGCCATGCCCTGTGCTGCCATGGGCGAAAACGACGCCGATTATTGCGTGTCTTTCGCCGTCCCTGTGGACACTCCGGGAATCTCCTTCATCACCCGCCCTTCTCCGGGCCCTTTGACGAGCAGGCAGTATGAAAGCCCGGTGAGCACTCAAATTGGTTTCACCGAATCTTTGACGGTGTTCGATGATGTGTTCGTCCCCTGGGAAAGTGTGTTCATGTGTGGAGAATGGAAGTACACGGAGAGCGTAATCTCCCTGTTCTCCCCATACGTGCGCTTTGCCAAGGGAACTTGCACCTCGGCGCGCATCGATATCCTTGCCGGGACCGCCGCCCTGGCAGCCCAGGCCAATGGGGCGGCCAATGCCGGACACATCCGCTCTAAAATCACGGACATGGCAACCGCCAGCCAAATAGGCTACGGCTGCGCAATTGCCGCTGTTCAAAAAAGCGTCATGCATCCGTCGGGCATTCCCGTTCCGGACATCTCCATAGCCAATGCCGGCCTGTATCACACCCGAACCCACTTCGCCCAATTCATTGGAACGCTCCAGGAGATTGCCGGCGGCATCGTGACCACCATGCCCACGGAACAAGAGTACATGAACCCGGAAATACGGCCCATTATCGATAAGTACCTCCAGGCCTCATCCGCCGTGTCCACGGAAGATCGCATGCGGATTCTCTATCTGGTTCAGGAGCTCACGGCGTCCCGTTGGTCAGGCTACCTGTTGGGAAGCGCACTCTGCGCGGGAGGCACCCCTGAAACCAACCGCATGGAAGTAGCCCGCCACTACGATCTGGCTAACAAAATGAAAAACGTAAAAGAAATTTGTGGCATAGCCAAGTGAGCTTGGGGAGTTGCGCCCCTGCTGCCGGGGGCGCAACTAAAACAATCCAACCTAGCCATAACCCGCCCTCATGGGGTCAGGTTTGAATTACGCGAGGCATTCACGCAGCGCACGTTGTAACCATTTGCAACCCACGTTACCAGGGAGGCCACCCGATGAATATTTCCAACCCGATGATTGCCAAGCTGCACGAAGAAGCCACGTTGGGGCAGATGTTGGAAAATCGAGCCACTTTTGTCGGGGACCGCACAGCCATCATCTTCAGGGATAAATCCTGGACCTATGATCAGTTCAATCGAGCGGTGGACCGGCTGGCGACCGGCCTGCTCGATCTTGGGGTGACGCGTGAGGACCGTATTGCCATCATCATGCCCACACGCCCCGAATTCCTCCTCATGTGGTTCGCGGCGGCGAAAATCGGCTGTTCGGTGGTGGGGCTGAATTTTCGCTACAAGAGGGAAGAGGTCATCTACATGGTAAACGAGGCCAAGCCTCGTTTTATGTTCTGCATCAACTCCTTCGCCGAGACTGATTACGCAGAGTTTTTCAACGATATCCGCGATCGAATAAATAGCCTCGCCACCTTCATCTTCCTTGGCGAGACTTCCTTTGCCGGGGGCGTGGATTTTGAATCCCTGGTGCAAACGCCTGCGGACCCCGCCCGCCTCGCCGCGGCCCGGGAAGGAGTGGACCCCGCCGCTGATCATTTCATCATTTTCACTTCGGGGAGCACCGGCAAACCCAAGGGAGCCGTGCTAACCCAAAAGAGCATCATGGCCATGTTGCGCCCTTGGGCCGCCAACCTGGAGCTCACCGAAAACGACCGCATGCTGGACGTACTGCCATTGAATCACGTGGGCGGCGGCACTTTGTGCGCCATGGGCCCCTTGGGCTCGGGGGCAACCCTGGTGCTGCACGACGTGTTTGATCCAGTCGAGGCCATGGACCTTATTCCACGGCTTGGGATCACCAGTTTCGGCGGCGTGCCCACCTTGTTCGCCATGTTGTTTTCCCATCCCGAGTTCAACAAACAAAAACTTGCGGGATTGCAACTGATTGTTTACGGAGGCTCCGCCGCGCCCGCCAAACTTCTCAAAGCCATGGAGGTCCACACCAGCGCCAGCATAATGGCCTGTTACGGTTCCACAGAGGTCAGCGGTTTCTGCACCTACACCGCTCGCCGGGATCCGGTTAATAAGGTCATGGATAATACGGCGGGCCGGGCACCCGAAGGAATTGATCTGATCATCGTGGAGCCCTTCAAGCGAACCCCCGTGGGCCAAGGGCAAGTCGGCGAGGTGGCCATACGCGGAGACCTGCTCATTGATCGCTACCTTAATGCACCGGACCTCACGGCTCAGTCCTTTGATAAGAACGGCTGGTTTTACACTGGAGACATGGGCTATCTGGACCCGGATGGATTTCTTGTCCTGGTGGGACGGTACAAGGAAATGTATATCTGCGGCGGTTACAACGTCTATCCCAAGGAGATAGAAGATACTCTTGTCCAGCATACAGGGGTTGCCATGGCGGCGGTTATCGGCATGCCACATGAGAAGATGGGAGAGGTCGGCTGGGCTTATGTAATGAAGCGCCCCGGTTCCAACCTGGACGCAGAAGAACTGCTTTCCCTTTGCAAACAGAACTTGGCGGATTACAAAGTTCCGGCACGAATCATTATCAAGGATGTGTTTCCTATGACCGCCCTGGGAAAAATCCACAAGCCCTCACTTCAAGAGGAGGCCAGCAAGGAGCTCTAGCATGCTCTTGGAGCGTTGCCCATACAGTAGGAAGGAGGGGAAAGGTCTGCTTTGCAGACCTCCCTGAGCTGAGTCATTGTTCCTCTGTGTTAAACATACGAGGGCGGTTGTCTCTTAAACCGTATCCTTGCATCCACGGCCATCGCTCCGTTCGGACCCACAATTACGGGGTTGAGGTCCATCTCCATAATCTTCGGCTCCCGGCCAGCCAGGGTGGCCACGCGAAGGATGAGGTCAATCACTGCCGGACGGTTGACCGGCGGGCGGCCGCGGAAGCCTTTGAGCAGGGCAGCACCGTGCAACTTGTCCAGCATGGCCCCGGCCTCACGGCTGTCGATCGGAGGCAAGCGCAGCTGAAAATCTTTGACCACTTCGGCCTCTACACCACCCCGGCCAAATAGCACCACTGGCCCAAAGGAAGAGTCGGTCTTGACCCCCACGATCACCTCCTGACCCCCGGAGATCATTTTCATCACCACCAACCGTTGCAGGGCAAGCTTCTTAAACAGGTCGGCCGCCGTCTTTTCCACCTCGGCTTCGCTGTTGAGGTCCAGCACCACTCCATCCTGGTCGGTCTTGTGGCTGATGGATGACCCCACCGCCTTGAGACAGACCGGGAACCCCAGGCTCCGGGCGGCCACGGTCGCCTCGTGTGGATTGCCGACCACTTTGAAGGGGGCCACCGGCACTCCGGCTGCAGCCACCAATTGCAAGGCCTCGGGCAACTCCAGACTGCCGTTGGGCCCGGCGGTCGTCAGCAGGTTGGACACCTGCGCGGCCCACTCCTTGGCATCGTCATCGCAACCGCCTGGCATATCCGACGTGGAGCGGCCGGCCGCCCGCGCCGCCGCCTCCAGGGCGAAAATAGCTTCCTCGGGTGACTGAAACAAAGGCAAGCCCGAAACCTCACGGGTCTTTTCCAACATTGAGTTGTCGGCCAGGATGACCAAGGCCACCGGCTTATCAGCCTGACGGCATAGATCCCCCACTTTAGCAAGAAAGCGCAGGCTGGGATCGACTTCCTCCCCCTGGAACCCGTACATCAACACTACCGCGTCCACGGAGTCCATGGCTAAAGCTCCGCGAATGATCTCCACGTAAAGGTTGAACTCGAAAAGGTCGCCCAGGTCCAGAGGGTTTTGCAAGCGGATCACCGCCGCGCGTACGTGCTCCTGGATCCGCTCCAGATAGGAGGCTGGCAGGGGGGGGAGCTCCATGCCCCGGCGCAGACACTCGTCGGCCGCAACCACGGCGTGGCCGCCTGAGCGGGAAACCACCGCCAGACGTTTACCTTTGGGCTTGGGCAGCACAAACCCTTTGAGCAGCGTCTGGCAGTCATTCACAGTATGGGCGCGTATGGCCCCTGCCTGCTCAAGCGCAGCTTCCACCACCTTGTCGTCGTTGGCCAAGGCCGCTGTGTGGCTCTGGGCGACCGCGTTGCTAAGGCCACCGATGTTGGCCTTGTGGATAATCACCGGTTTGTCGGTGGAGCGGATCAAATCGAAGAGACGTCGGCCGTCAGTGATGGACTCCAAGTAGAGCAAGATCGCTTCCGTCAGGGGGTCCTCTATGAAATAGGCGAGCAGGTCTTCCTCATTGACGTTGGTCTTGTTACCTACGCTGGCGAACTTGGCGAAGCCTATGCCCTCGTAGGCGGCGCGTAGCAGGTAGGTGAGGCCGATGCCGCCACTCTGAGCGATCAATGACACCCCTCCCTTGGGGGCCGCGTATCGCATTATGGAAAAAGGAGTTGCCACTCCCGAATGTGTGCCGATGACTCCGAGGCAATTGGGGCCGATAAAGCGCATGTCATGTCGGCGGGCTATCTCGCAGAGCTGGGTCTCCAGTCCCGACAGCGAGGCATCAAGTTCGCTGAAACCAGCCGATTCCACCACCACCCGCTTGATGCCCTTTTTGCCACATTCTTCCAACAAGCCTGCCACAGTAGCCGCGGGAGTGAGTATTACGCCCAGGTCCGGGGTCAGAGGCAAGTCGGCAACGCTTGCGTATATCGGCTGGCCATCAAGCTCCCCTCCCCGGGGCGATACGTAAAAGACTGGCCCCAGGAAATTGTAGAGCTTAAAATTTTCCGCAATGATTCGGCCGAGGTTCCCCGGACGTGGAGACACTCCAAGTATGGCCGCTGACTGCGCGTGAAAAAATCCCTGCATTTTCCCCCTCAACAAGTGGTTGGACTAGTAGGGCGCGGCTCGCCCAATATAGCTGCTCCACGACGCAGCAACGTTATGTCCTGTGCTTACCTGGCCTCCCCTGCCAAGCGGTGATGCCCTATGGTGGCCCTTTGCCAGCGACAGGTCAGCCCTGTTTCGCAGCCTCCAACTCGGCTAGGCGGGCGACTAGCTTTTGGCGAATCTCCAAAAGCTCTTGGTGCATTAAGGTCATCTCCTCGAGGCGCTGCTCGGTTTCTTTGATCACCCGTTGGCCGTATTCCAAGGTTCGTTTGATCTGATCCACCTCGTTAACGTCCGTAGTAGCCAGGCCTAGAATGTCCGAAATCTCCTCAAGCGAGAAACCGAAGCGCTTGCCTCGCAGTATCAGCTTCAAACGGGCTCGATCGCGTTTGCCGTAAAGGCGATAGCCGGCCGCTGTGCGCTCTGGGCTAAGCAGCCCCTTTTCTTCATAGAAGCGTACGGTGCGCTGGCTGACGTCAAAGTCCGTTGCCAATTCACCGATTGTCCATTTGCGTTCAGAGATCATAGGCGCTCCAACATTTACCTTTACGTTAAGGTTATTGTAGGCCCGCGAAGATGTCTTGTCAATGGGAAAGCGAGCTGTCGTCGCCGGTGATCTACCTCTCTCTGCATCCGTGACATGCAATCCGATCTCTTCCGTGCCGCCGATGGCAGGGTGCGGCAATCCCAGCAGTTGGACCAGACACGGCACGATGCCGCTGATCAGCACTTGCAGCTTTCCGGAACCGGCAACCTTCGGCCCCCTGATCGCCACATTTCGGGCGCAGGCGCTGGAGATAGAGGTGCGCTATGAGGAGGCCAGCCGCCAGCCCTGGAGTCCTGAGGTCTGGGCTATCAGGGAGAAGTCAATTCAAAGGATTGCCACCTCCATGGTCTTGCGTCCCAGCAGGCGTTGCAGTTGTCTGATCTGCCGCTTGAGCTCCTTGACCTGGCTTGCGGCCACCACCGCGCGAAACGGGGGCTACTCCACCCAAGCAATTTTGCGAACTCCCGGTTCTCTGCCGCGCATTGCCTGCGGAAAGAAGGTCACGGCAACCATCTGTTTAGCGATCCTATTTTAATAGCACAGCATAAATAGTTCGTATAACCATCAAGTTACACCTGTCGGGAGTCGGTTGGCATCTCCGGCCCCAGACCCGGAGGCGTTTTTTACTTGACGCGTTATATTTTCTAAAATATATCCCAAAACAGAACCTGTTTCGCGCGGCCTCCCGGCCACGCCCGGCCCACATTGAGCCACCAGCACCCGACCGACGCCGTGGGAGGCCAGCATGCAGATCAACGCCAGGGAATTCGACCAGCGCGCCCGCACCGTCTTCAAGCCCATCTACCCGGCCATCGCCGACCAGATCCTGGATTACACCGGCATCCGCCAGGGCGTCTGCCTGGACATCGGCTGCGGCGGTGGCTACCTGGGCCTGGCCCTGGCCCACAAGAGCGAGCTCAACCTGCGTTTCCTGGACCAGTCCCCCGAGATGCTGGAGATCGTGCGCGAGAACCTGATGGAGCAGGGCCTGGAGGGCCGGGGCGAGACCATCCTGGCCGACGTGGAGAGCATCCCCCTGCCCGACGCCTGCGCCGACCTGGCCATCAGCCGGGGCTCGATTTTCTTTTGGGAAGACCACGTGGCCGCTTTCCGCGAGATCCACCGGGTGCTGACTCCGGGCGGGATGTCCTACCTGGGCGGCGGTTTCGGCTCGACCCGCCTGCGCGAGGAGATCGGCCGCCAGTTGGAGCAGGAGGAGCAGGGCGCGGACAAGTGGCGCAACCTGGTCAAACGCAACATGAGCCCGGAAATGCTGCAGAAGTTCGAGGACGCCCTGCACCTGGCCCAGGTTCCCTACGACCTGGTGCGCAACCCGGAGGTGGGACTGTGGATCGTGATCCGCAAGGCGCTGTGATGTCTCTGCGCTGCGACATCTGCGAGCGGGGTTGCCGTCTGGGACCGGGCAGCCGGGGGGCTTGCGGGCTCTACGAACTGCACCAGGGCCAGGTGCGCGAGATCCTGGCCGACCACTACCTGATGGTCAGCCCCATTTCCATCGAGACCATGCCCTTGTTGCACTTCCACCCCGGCCACAAGTTCCTGCAGCTCAGCACCACCGGCTGCAACCTGGACTGCCCGGGCTGCATCTCCACGGTGCTGGTGCGCGAGCTGCCCCGGGGCAGCTCGGCCCTGAAGCACTTCACTCCGGAGCAGGTGGTGGACCGGGCCCTGGCCGAGGGCTGCCTGGGGATCACCTTCCTGATGAACGACCCCCTGGCTTCCTTCCCCACTTTCCTGCGGGTGGCGACCCTGGCCAAGGCCCGTGGCCTCCTGGCGGGCTGCTCCTCCAACGCCTACTTCTCGCCGCAAAGCCTGGAAAAGCTGCTGCCCCACCTGGACTTCATCAACATCGGGCTGAAGGGCTATTCCGACCAGGCCTACCGGGCCTGCGGGGCCAGCGCCGGCCGGGAGCCGGTCTTCCGCAACCTGGAGCGCCTGCTGGCGGCCGGGGTGCACGTGGAGCTTTCGGTGATCTATAGCCGGGGCAGCGAGCTGGAGCTGGTGGAATTGGCCCGGCGCGTGTCCGCCTTGTCCCCCGCCATTCCCCTCCAACTCATGCGCTTCATTCCTTTCGAGGATGCGGACCCCTCCCAGGAGCCCAGCGTCCGCCAGGCCGAGGAACTCTGCCGCCAATTGCGCGGCATTCTCCGCCACGTCTATCTCTTCAACACCCCGGGCTCCCAGTACCTCCACACCCGCTGCCCCGGCTGCGGCGGGACGGTGCTGCGGCGGGACTTCTACGGTCCCATGGGGGCGCGGCCCATGGACCCGCCGCCCCAAAAGGACGGCCCGATCCGTTGCCCCAACTGCGGCCAAGACCTGGACATCGTGGGCCAGCGGGCCCGGGAGGTCCATCAGGAAGAAAGCTTCCATGGCGGCTACCCCTTCACCCGGGCCCTGGAGATGGTGGAGGCCATGCTCATCGCCATGGGGGTGCGCCAGCCGTCCGAGATCGTGCGGGCCTGGGAGCAGATGCTCCAGCCCGGCGGGTTGCAGGCCCTGCACCAATCGGTGCAGCAGCCCCGGCAATACGTCGAGTCCCTGCGCTACTTCGGCCGGGTGGTGGAGGCCGGGGAGCGGGCCGAGGAGTTGGCCGGCTTTCTGGAGACCAGGCTGGATGAGGTGGCCCGCGGCCTGGAGGGGGTCACGGCCCGGCCCCGGGTCTATTACGCCATGTCCAAACCGCTGTTTTATCTCGGCGCCAGCCGCCTGGAAAACCAGCTGGTGGAGTGCGCCGGCGGGATCAGCCTGAACAAGGAGCTGCCCCCCGGCGGCCGGCCGGGTCACAGCCTGAGCCTGGAGCGCCTGAACCAGCTGGACCCGGAGGTGATCTTCATCTCCGCCTTCCTCTCCAACTCCGTGGAAGACTTCCTGGCCGAGTGCCGCCAGCTGGGGGTGGACGTGAAGGCGGTGCGCCAGGGGCGGGTCTACACCCATCCCGCGGCGGGCTGGGACTTTGGCAGCCCGCGTTGGGTGCTGGGGCTGATGCACATGGCCCAGGTCTTCCATCCCCAACGTTTCAACTACGACATCATGGCCGAGGCCCAGGCCTTCTATCAGCGCTTCTATGGCCTGGACTTCGCGCCCGAGGCGATCAACCGCTCCTTTGCCAAGCCCTCGGGGGCCTGGCGCTGGCAGACGCCGGTCCCAACCACCCTCCCGGCTCCGCCTTCCTGAGAAGACCGGCCCGCCCCGGCCCCTCCCGGGCGAGCCACGAGTAAATAACCCGGTCCCGCGCGGAGCCCCGCCCCGGCCGCCTGTGTCATTCACCCGAGCCCAAGAAGGGCCGCGCGTGGGGTCCGAAGCATCACCCCGCAAGCTTTTTCAGCAGGAGCAACCGCCCATGAGAAGACTTATTTTTGCGATCCTGGTTGGTTTATGCCTGGTCCCGTGCGGCCTGGCCCGGGCCGCGGAGCCCGCGAGCCAGTCCCACCAGATAGACCCCATCACGGTGCAGGGCGATCTGATCAACGAGCCGCCCAGCAGCCCCTATCACCTGCCCGAGAGCGCCAAGGCCGCCACCTGGAGCATCGATCAGGAGCAGATCCAGGCCCTGGAGCCGCGCGACGTGTTTGACGTGCTCAGCTACGCCCCCGGAGTGCAGACCGCCTTCATGGGGCGCAAGGCCATGAACTTCATCAGCTCCCGGGGCGGCGGCAACTTCATCGGCGGCAGCAGCTTCGCCCTGCTGATCGACGGGACCTACATCCCCTGGACCCAGTCCAGCCGGGTGCTGGCGGCCTTCCCGGTGGAGAACATCCAGTCCATCCAGGTGGTGCGCGACTCCAGCATCTTTTCCCTGGCGCCCCTGACCGGCCTGGGCTCCATCGGCACCGCCATCCAGGGCGTGGTGATCATCAAGACCGTGAAGCCGACCAAGCAGGAGACCCAGCTCAAGGGCAGCTATGGCAACCTGGGCCGTTACAAGGCCTTCGCCAGCCATGGCGACAAGCTGGAGCAGGGCTACTACAACCTCAGCTACGTCCACCAGAACGACGACGGCCGCGACGGCTGGAACAACGCCAGCGAGTCCGACACCTTCCTGGGCAAGGCCGGCTATGACCACCAGGGTCTCAAGGCCCAAGGCACCTTCTATTACAACGGCGGCTCGCGCGAGATCCAGCGCGGCCTGGCCATCAGCAAGACCTATGACAACAAGTGGGAGTACGACCCCCTGAACACCCTGATGGCCACCGGCAACCTGGCCAAGCAGTGGAGCCCCAGCCAGAACACCTCCCTGGGAGTCTACACCGGCCAAGTGGACACCACGGTGCGCTACCGCAGCTGGACCAAGTCCACCTACACCTACAACGACCAGAAGGACAACGTGCTGCAGGCCGACCTGCACCACATCATCACCACCGAGAAGAACAACCTGCGGGTCGGCGGCCAGGCCATCTTCTGGGACTGCCCCGATGGCCAGCTCTACTACGAGGGCGTGGAGCGCAAGGAGGAGCTCTACTCGGCTTACCTGCACGACGAGTACGCCCTGACCAAGGACCTGAGCCTGGACCTGGGCGGACGGGTGGACAACAAGCATGTCTCCAACGGCATCAACAAGTACATGTCCAGCGACAACACCCCCACGGTGCTGATCAAGGACGAGTGGGCCGAGCCTTCCTATGGCGTGGGCGCCGGCGCGGCCTATCGCTTCAGCCCCATCTGGGAGGGCTCGCTGCGGGTCAGCTTCACCGAGCAGGGCGCGGACAGCTTCCTGGTGACCAAGGACAACCAGGCCCTGGCCGCCGAGAAGCAGATGCGTTACGAGGCCGGCCTGGTGGGCAAGCTGCACCCGGCCCTCAAGGCCTCGGCCACGGCCTACCTCTATGACATCCGGGACCAGAAGCAATACGCCGGCAGCGTGCAGAGCGGCAGCGACCTGATCAACGTCTACACCAACGCCGACGCCAAGCGCACCGGCGCGGAGTTGGAGCTCAGCGGCTACATCTACACCCCGCGCCTGACCTACGGCCTGAGCTACACCTACCAGACCTCGGACAACGAGATCGACGACCAGTCCATTCCCAACCACATCGTGGCCCTGCGCCTGGGCTATCGTTACCAGCCCTTCCAGGTCAACCTGACCCTGCGCCACGTCAGCGCCTACGACTCCAACCTCTTCGCGCTGGACAACCTCTACCACGAGGTGGGCGACTACTCGCCGGTGGACGCCAACGTCTCCTACGACTTCAAGATGGGCCGCAGCCAGTGGCGGGCCACCCTGTTCGCCCAGAACCTGGGCGACGAGAAGTACCAGACCCGCCTGGGCTGGGAGGACGTGGGCCTGACCTACGGCGTCGAGTTGGGCGTGAAGTTCTAGGATCGTCAACCACCGATTCCGGCGCGGCCCTGGCCTTGGGGCTACGCCGGGATCGGTAACGAGCACGCACGATGAGCAAACGATTCTCCCTCCTCTCCCTGACCCTGGCCGCGCTGCTCTGCCTGCTCTGGGCCGGCCTGGCCCCGGCCCGGATGATCACCGACATGGGCGGACGCCAGGTGGAGGTGCCCGAGCGCATCAACCGGGTCTTCGCCACCGCGCCCCCGGCCATGTACATGGTCTACGCCCTGGGACCGGACCTGCTGGTGGGCCTCAACTCGGCTCTGTCCCAGGCCGGACGGGGCTACCTGGACCCCAGGGTCTTCGAGCTGCCGGTGTTGGGGGGCTGGTTCGGCCAGGGACGCATGGCCAACCGCGAGGCCCTGCTCCAGGCCCGGCCCGAGGTGGTGGTCTCCTTCCGTTGGCGCAGCCAGGCCGTGCAGTGGAAGATCGAGCAGACCCTGGAGCCCCTGGGTCTGCCGGTGGTGGGGGTGAGCATCGGCAGCATCTCCGACTACCCGGCGGTCTTCCGCTTCCTGGGCGAGCTGTTCAACCGCCAGGAGCGGGGCGAGGCCCTGGCCCGCTACGCCGAACAGACCCTGGCCGCCATGGAGCGCCTCCGCCAGGAACTGCCCCTGGCCGAGAAGCTGGTGGTCTACTACGCCGAGGGGGCCCAGGGCCTGCAGACCGAGTGCGACAGCTCCTTCCACGCCGAGCTGATCAACATCTGCGGCGGCGTCAACCCCCACCACTGCCAGGCCACCAACATCCCGGGCATGAACCAGGTCTCCCTGGAGCAGGTCCTGGCCTACGATCCCCAGGTGATCCTGACCCATGACGCGGGCTTCTTCGCCAGCGTGAAGCAGGACCCGCGCTGGAGCCGGGTGCGGGCGGTGCGGGACGGCCGGATACACCTGATCCCCACTCGGCCCATCAACTGGTTCGATCGGCCGCCTTCCTTCATGGGCCTGCTGGGGGCCCACTGGCTGGCCCGCCAGCTCTATCCCGCCCGCCACCCGGTGGATCTGGTGGCCGAGACCCGGGCCTTCTGCCGTCTGTTCCTGGGGGTGGAGCCGGACCCGACCGCCGCGGCCAAGCTGCTGGAACCGTGAGACCCGCCGTCCTGTTGCCGAGCCTGGGCCTGCTCCTGGGCCTGGCGGTGCTGGTTTCGCTGGGCCTGGGGCGCTATCCCCTGGAGCCGGGCGACCTGCTGGCCTATGGCCGGGAGTTGCTCCTGGGTGGCTCGTCCCTGACGGCCCCCCGCCTGGAGGACCTGCACAACGTCCTGGTCAACATCCGCCTGCCGCGCATCGCGGCGGCGGTGCTGATCGGAGCCTCGCTGTCGGTCTCCGGCGCGACCTACCAGGCCATGTTCATGAACCCGCTGGTCTCGCCGGGCCTGTTGGGGGTGCTGGCCGGGGCCTCCTTTGGCGCGGCCTTTGGCATCATCTACACCCAGAGCTGGCTGGCGGTGCAGCTCAGCGCCTTTGCCTGCGGGCTTTTGGCGGTGCTGGCCGCCCTGGGGGTGGCCGCCATCTATCGCGGCGAGAAGCTCCTGCTCCTGGTCCTGGGCGGAGTGATCAGCGGGGCCATGTTCACGGCCCTCCTGACCCTGGTCAAGTACCTGGCCGACCCCTACGACCACCTGCCGGCCATCGTGTATTGGCTGATGGGCGGGCTGTCCCTGGCCGACGCGCGCACGGTCTGGACCCTGAGCCTGCCCATGCTGGGCGGGATCGCCCTGTTGCTGCTTTTGGCCAACTATCTGAACGTGCTGAGCATGGGCGACGAGGAGGCGCGCTCCCTGGGGGTGAGGGTGGGTCGGCTGCGTCTGCTGTTGATCTTACTGGCCACCCTGGTCAGCGCCCTGACCGTGATCCTGGCCGGCATGATCGGCTGGGTGGGCCTGGTGATCCCCCACATCGCCCGCATGATCGTGGGGCCGGACAACCGGGTGCTCCTGCCGGCGGCGGCCCTGTTGGGCGGGACCTACCTGTTGGTGGTGGACGACCTGGCCCGGTTGATGTTCACCAGCGAGGTTCCCCTGGGCATCCTCACCTCCCTGGTGGGCATCCCCTTCTTCGCCCTGGTGCTGCGCAACGCCAAGAAGGGTTGGCATTGATGGACCTGCTGGCCCTGGAGGAGGTCAGCTTCGGCTATGGCCGCGAACTGGCTTTGCACGGGGTGAGCCTGGCGGTGCGGCCCGGGGAGATCGTGGCCCTGCTGGGTCCCAACGGCAGCGGCAAGACCACCCTGCTCAAACTGATGCTGGGCCTGTTGCGGCCCCAGGCCGGCCGGGTCAGCCTGGAGGGCCGGGACCTGGCCGCCATCCCGGCCCGGGACCTGGCCCGGCGGGTGGCCTACGTGCCCCAGCTGCACCGTCCCACTTTCGCCTATCGCGCCCTGGACGTGGTCCTGATGGGCCGGCTGCCCCACAAGCCCTTCCTGTTCCGCTACACCCGGCAGGATCAGGACCTGGCCCTGGCCGCCCTGGACAAGCTGGACATCGCCCATCTGGCGGAGCGGCCCTACACCGAGCTCAGCGGTGGCGAGCGTCAGATGACCCTCATCGCCCGCGCCCTGGCCCAGGACGCCGATATCTGCGTCATGGACGAGCCGGCCAACGGCCTGGACTATGGCAACCAGATCCGGTTGCTGGAGAAGCTCAACCGCCTGGCCGAGAGCGGACGCACCTTCATCAAGACCACCCACTTCCCGGATCACGCCCTCTGGGTCTCGCACCGGGTGTTGCTCCTGCAACAGGGCCGCATCGTGGACGACGGCCCGGCGGCCCGGGTGATCAACCCCCACAACCTGCAGCGGCTCTACGGTTGCCCCATCGCGGTGGAGGAGCTCTCGGCCGGGGGCCGGGTTTGCATGCCCCAGGCCATGCGCCGCCACTGATGCCAAACGCCAGCCCTGGCCCAGCCAGTGCAAGTTCCCCCGGGGCCGCTTCCGGCGAGGCGGCCGGGACGTCTCACTTGAGCTTGTATTCCCGGTGGCGCAGGAGGCGCAGCCTGGTCATGGCCTTGTGGCTGAGCCCGAACAGGGTCAGGGCCAAGGCCGTCAGGCCCAGGATCATCCAGGCGCCGTGGAACCCTTCGCGCAGCACCAGGCGCACCAGGTAGATGAAGGGCAGGAGGAAGAGGGCCAGGGTCACGATCCCGCCCAGGAGGCCATACAGCCAGAAGATCCAGGGCCGGTTTCCCGCGAGGTCCATGGCCTCGGGCCGGTTGGTGCGCCAGCGTCCCAGGATCTGGCTCCCCAGGAAGCGGAAGGATTTTTCGCGCAGGTTGCCGATGCCGGTCAGGTCCAGGAGCATGTAGTAGGCGTCCATGCGGATGAAGGGGTTGAAGTTCATGACCAGGGCCAGGGCCAGGAGCAGGCCGGACATCAGGCAGACCGGCTCCCAGAACGATCCCGTGCCCAGGAAATGGCCGGCCGCCCACAGGCAGCCCCCCAGGCAGGCGAAAGTGACCAGGGGACCGGCCAGGGAAACCAGGATGCGTTGCCGGCGGCTGGTGAAGTTCCAGGCGGCGGTGGTGTCGCAGAAGAAGATGAAAGAGGCCAGGTAGAGCATCAGGCCCAGGCGGGGCACCCGGCCGCCGAAGTGCTTGCAGGTCAGGCCATGGGCCAGTTCGTGGCCAGCCACGGCCAGCATCTGCAGGACATAAACCACCAGCACCGAGGCCGGGTGTTGCCGGATCAGGCGCTCCAGGTCGGGCAGCCCGGTGGCGTCCAGGCGGGAGATGATCCCGCCCAGGGGCACCGCCCCGGACAAGCCGATGGCCAGGAGAAGAAAGAACCCCGCCGGGCTGACCAGGGGCCGCAGCCAGCGGTGGACCGTCTCCACCACCGCGTCGGCCCGGGGAATCGAGAAGACCGGGTTGAGCAGGCGTTGCCGCCAGGGCCGGGGGCGGGCCGCGCCGGCCGGCCCTTCCGGAACGGCCAGCATGCCGGCCGATTCCAGGGCCTCGTAGAGCAGCCCCAGGCGGTGGGGCGAGATCGCCCCGCTTTCCTCCACCAGTGCCAGGTAGATGTCATACAGGGTGCGTTGGCCGTCCATGAGGCGGATGGCCAGGGCCTCCAGCGGCCCGAAGCGAAACACCTTGCCGCTGTCGAAATCCTGGATCAGGACCGCCCCGGGGGCGCGCTCCGGACCGGAGTATTGCAGGTTGAGGCCCGGGCGCAGGGCGGGGGCCATGCCCAGGAACCAAAGCCGCTTTTCCTCACCCTCGTCCCGCCGGTGCTTGACCAGGCGCAACAGGCTCTCCGGGCCTTTCACCTCGAAGAAGACCCGGTCCATGCGGTGCTTGATCAGGTGCAGCCAGAGGGTGTCCAGGTTGATGCCCTCGGGCGCGGCGCTGGCGGCCGGGACTTCGTAGGGCTCGGTCAGGTGGGGATTGAGGGGGATGCGGCTGTCGTAGACAAGGGCCACCTCCGCGGCCTGGGCGTCGAAATCCAGCACCAGTTCGAAGGGGCGCTCCAGGTTCGCCGCCCGGCCGGCCCGCAGCAGCTCCTCGCAGGCCTCCAACGCCGCCCCCACCAGCATGTCCTCCAAAACCGTGGTCAGGCCGTGGTGGCGGGAGAGGCGGCGCAGGGCGTCCTCGGCCAGGGGCAGCAGGCTTTCCCGGGGTGGCAGTTGCAGGCGTACGGCTTCTTCGACAGCGGCCAAGAGTTGCACCTTCGCGCCTAGGGAATGTCCGCGCCCGGGAGGCCGCGCGGCGGGAGGTCCGCCAGGTAGTCTACCCAATGGCCCTGGTGCTCCACCAGTCCCCAGGGATTGCGACAGCCGCCGGCGCAGCGCGCCAGGTGGTCGCAGGCCAGGCACTCCGGAGGCAGGCCCTCGGGCGTGGCCGGCTCGCGCTGGCTCAAGGCCGCGAGCACCTCCGCCAGCGGGGCCGGGGCCAGGGCTTCCCGCGCGCCGTAGCAGGCCCGCAGACGGCCCTCCAGGTCCACCGCCAGGCTGCGTTGGGGGCCGCACTGTTCGGCCCGGCCCTGGAACACCCGCGCCCCCAACTCCAGCGGCTCCACGGCGCAGAAGGGCAGGGCCCAGCGGATGCCGGTCACCTGCCGGGGATAGCGCTCCATGAGCCCGGCCACCTCCTGGGCGAAATCCTGGGCGTCCTGCCGGGTCCAGGGCCGGGGATCGCGCGGAGTGGGCTTCAGGCGCAAAGGCGTCCAGACCGTGCCCGGGTGGGCCTGGGCCAGGCGGGCGAAGGCCTCCAGCCGGCCCTTGTTCTCCGGCAGCAGGGGGGTGAGCAGGGCCACCGGCGCCCCGGCCGCCAGGGCCTGGCGCAGGAAAGCCAGTTTTTGGGCCAGCACCCCTTGTCCACCGCTGACCTGGTCCAGGCGGTCGGCATCCAGGAGCGGCAGGCTGAGGCAAAAGAAATCCACCACCCGCAGCAGGCTGGCGTAGAGCGCGGCCGGGGCCAGGCCGTTGGTGTTGACGATCAGACGCCGGCCTTGCAGGTGGGCGTAGTTGCACAGCCACGGAAGGCCAGGGTGCAGGGTGGGCTCCCCCCCGGTGAAGCGCACCACCGGCAGCCGTTGTCCACCGCCCAGTCGATCCAGCCCAACACCTGGTCCTCCGGGGCGTGACGGGCCGGGTTGGAGGGCCGTTGGTCCTGGTAGCAGAAGGCGCAGGCCAGGTTGCAGGCCCCGGTCACCTCGATCTTGAGTTCGCGGGGTTGCGGGGTGGGTAGTGGCTGGATCATGAGGTCGCGCCTCCCGCGGCGGGGGCCGGTTGGGGCGGGCAGCCCAGGGTGAACCAGCCCACCACCGGCTCCGCGCGCCAGTCCAAGCCCAAGGCCTGGCCCACCCGGGGGGCGTCCAGGTTGCCGATGGCGCAGGGGGCCAGGCCCAGGGCGGTGGCCACCAGGTAGAAGGTCTGGTACAGGCCGCCCAGGTCCTGCTGGATGAGCTTGTAGCTGATGGACTGGTATTTCCAGGCCGTGCGGCCCAGGCGGACCGTCAGGTAAAGGCTGACCTGGGGGGCGTGGGGGCCTTCCAGGTGATGGGGGTTGTCGGCCAGGAGTTCGACCAGGGCCTGGGGTTGACTGGCGATGGGCTCCAGGACATGGCGCAGGGGGTCGTAATGATAGGCCCCGCTGGCCAGGCCCTGGCAGCTCCGCACCAGGGGATATATCTCCAGGGGATGGCGCGCGCCGGCCGAGGTGATGAAGCGGCTGGGTGCGGGCTGGTCGCCGGACTCCGGCGAGC
>CALERA010000204.1 GCA_937908275.1 uncultured Desulfarculaceae bacterium
GGCGGTGGGGATCAGCCAGTAATCGCTGTTCTTCAGCTTGAACAGGTCCTCGGCGAACGTGGGCAGCTGGCCGGTGCCGGTCATGGACTTGCTGTTGACCATGAACGGCGGCAGGATCTCGGTGTAGCCGTGCTCGCCGGTGTGCAGGTCCAGCATGAAGGCGGTGATGGCCCGCTCCAGGCGCGCGCCCAGGCCCTTGAGCACCACGAAGCGCGCCCCGGTGATCTTGGCCGCCCGCTCGAAATCGATGATGTCCAGGGCCTCGCCCAGGTCCCAGTGGTTCAGGGGCGCGAAGGCGAAGTCCGGCTTCTGGCCCCAGAGCGCGACCGTGGGGTTGTCTTCCTCGCCCGCGCCCACCGGCACCGAGACATGGGGCAGGTTGGGGATGGTGAGCAGAAGCGCCTCCAGGCGTTCCTGCACCTCCTTGACCTCGTCCTCCAGGGTCTTGATCCGGTTGCCGACTTCCTTCATCTCGGCGTAGATGTGGCTGGGGTCCTGGCCGGCCTTCTTGGCCTTGCCCACCTGGGCGCTGACCTCATTGCGCTGGGCGCGCAGGCTCTCCAGCTCGGGCAAAAGCTCCCGGCGCCGCTCTTCCAGGGCGGAGAATCCCGCCAGGTCCACTTGGGTATGGCGGTTTTCACAGGCCTGGCGCACCGCGTCCAGGTTCTCGCGCGCGAATTTGAGGTCCAGCAAGGGGAGGCTCCTTCCATGGGGTGGCGGCTGGCGAAGATAGCCCGCCAAATCCACAAGATATGGACCGTCCCGAAAGTAGCACACCAGATGGCGGGTGTCAAACCCGCAAACGGTTCCGGGCAGCGCCGGGTACGAACTTTTTCGCCCGGCTTATCAGCGGCTTGCCAATGCTAGTCGCTTGTTCACATATTACCGCTTTCCCCGGGCCAGGTCACCCCTGAATGGCGCTAAAGCCAACAAAATTAACGCTAATCTTCCCGAGCTAAGCTTGACGATCCCCGGCGGGGATTTCCCGGTCCGCTGAGTGGAACAGTGGGTGCAATCCCCGGGCCAGGAAATGACATTGCTGCGGCTTCGCGGCGTGGCAAACAATAACTCCCGATAAATCTAGGCGCTTAATCGGTTTTAGCCTTGATTTTTATTTCCCCAACCCCACCCCCCGAGCCGGCAAAAACCGCCCTGCCCACACCAGCCCCCCAGCCCATGCGGCGCAGCCGCATGGGTGAGCCTTTTTAGGAGGGGGCGGGGCGGGGTCCCCGGCCAGCTTGGCTGGCTGGGGTGAGGCGGAGCCATTTTTGCGCAGCAAAAAGGGTCCCCCCAAATAATCCCCACCTCCATCCTAACCCCCAGCCGCTCAGCGGCCGGGGGGCGGGGTCAGGTTGTAGCGCTTGATCTTGTAGTGCAGGGCGCGGCGGCTGATGCCCAGGAGCTCGGCGGCCTGGGTGACCACCCAGCCGGTCTGGTGCAGGGCGCGCTCCAGGGCCTGGCGCTCGTGGTCCTCCAGGCTGAGGGCCTCGCCCTCCGGGGCGGGAGCCAGGCCGGGGCCGGGCTCCAGTTGCAGGTCCACCGGGGTGATGCGCCCCTGGCGGCAGAGCACCGCAGCGGCCTGGATCACCTGCTTGAGCTCGCGCACGTTGCCGGGCCAGGGGTGGTCCCGCAGGCGGTCAAAGGCCTCGGGGGCGATCTCCAGGGCGGGCAGGCCGGCGGCGCGGGCGTATTCGGCGGCGAAGTGCCGGGCCAGGCCGGGGATGTCCTCCCGGCGCTCGCGCAGGGGGGGCACCGGGACGGTGATGCCGCGCAGGCGGTAGTAGAGGTCCTCGCGGAACTCGCCGCGCCGGATCAGGGCCGGCAGGTCGGCATTGGTGGCGGCCACCACCCGGGCGTCCACCGGGGTCTCGCGGTTGCCGCCCAGGGGCCGGATCACGCCCTCCTGCAGAAAGCGCAGCAGCCGGGTCTGCATCTCCGGGGAGATGTTGCCGATCTCGTCCAAAAAGAGCGTCCCGCCGGCGGCCTCGGCGATCAGGCCCTTCTTGTCGCGCAGGGCGTGGGTGAAGGAGCCCTTGAGGTGGCCGAACAGTTCGCTCTCCAGGAGATTGGCCGGGGTGGCTCCGCAGTCCACCACCACGAAGGGACCGGCGCGGCGCTGGCTTTTCTGGTGCAGCAGCCGGGCCACCAGCTCCTTGCCCACCCCGCTCTCGCCCAGGATCAGCACGCTCAGGGGGCTGGGGGCCACCCGCTCCACCAGGGCCAGGAGTTGGGCCATGGCCGGGCTGGAGCCTCCCACCATGGAGCCGGGCGTGGTCGCCGGAGCGGGGGCGACGGCCGGGCCCACAGCGGCGGGAGCGCCTGGCGCGTCGGCCGGGCTCGGGGCGGCGGCGGTTTCCAGCAGGGCGCGCAGCTTGGCCACCAGTTCGCGGCCGTCAAAGGGCTTGGTCAGG
>CALERA010000205.1 GCA_937908275.1 uncultured Desulfarculaceae bacterium
TCCATGATCTCCACCAGGGCCCGGCGCACCCCCTGGTTGGCCGCCACCCCGCCGCAGAACAGCACCGGGGGCACCACGGTCTTGCCCTTGGCGATGTTGCTCTTGAGGTTGCGGGCCATGGCGAAGCACAGCCCGGCCACGATGTCGTAGTCCGGGGTGGCCTCCTGCTGCAGGTGGATCATGTCGCTCTTGGCGAAGACCGAGCAGCGCCCGGCCAGGCGGGGCGGGTTCTTGCTCCGGAGCGCCACCTCGGAGAACTGCTCGATGGTCAGTTGCAGGCGGTGGGACTGCTGGTCCAGGAAGCTGCCGGTGCCGGCGGCGCACATGGTGTTCATGGCGAAGTCGTCGATGCGCAAGGCCCCCCGGCCGTCGGGGCTGACCAGGATCAGCTTGGCGTCCTCGCCGCCCATGTCGATGATGGAACGGGCCTCCGGGGCCAGTTGGGCCGCGCCCCGGGCCAGGGCGATGATCTCGTTGACCGGCTCGGCCCCGGTCAGGGGGGCCAGGGTCGCGGACCCGGTGCCGGTGACGGCCATGGCCGCGAAATTTTGCGGGGGGTGTTCGGCGAAGATCCGGCGCAGGACCTGGGCGGCGGCGGCCAGCGGCCGGCCCTGGTTGCGGGTGTAATCCGACCAGATCACCCGCCCGGCGGGGTCCAGCACCACGCTGTCCACGCTCACCGAGCCCACGTCCATGCCCAGGTACAGGCCGGCGCAGGCCGGCTTGGCATTGTCATCCATGGCGCTGTCCATCTCTAACCTCGGCATCCAAAAGCGGAAAATGAAGTTGAACCGGACTTGACAGGCATTGCCCAGCGCGTATGAATCTGGCTGAATGTCAGGTGGGCAGGGTGGCGTTCATGGCGCTTTAGACTCCCCGGTAATAGGTCAGATCGCCGAAGGGCTCGCCCTGGAGCAGGCCCCGGGCCAGAAGATCGTCCACCAGGCCGCGGGTCTGCTCCGGCCCCAGGCCGGTCATGGCGATGAGGTCGGCCACGGTGCAGGGGCGGCGGCGGGTCATCTCCACCACCTGGTGGGCCAGCGAGCCATGGTCGGCCCCTCCCCGGGCCTGGGGCGGGGCGATGACCTCGGCCGGCAGGGGGAAGGCGGCGGCAATGGCGGCCAGGCGTGCATCGGATAACGGCCTGGCCCCGCTCAGGGCCGGCGGCCGCACCACGGTGTTGAGCTGCACCCGGTCCGGGGCAATCTCCCGGGCGGCAGCCATCAGAAGCTCCAGCTCCTGGTCGGAGTCGTTGTAGCCCTCCACCAGCAGGATCTCCAGCCACATCTCGCCGGCGAACTCTCGGCGCAGGGCGATCAGGCCAGCGCGCATGGCGGCGGCGCTCAGGCCCTGGGCCGGGCGGTTGACCCGGCGGAAGGCGGCCTCGCTCACCGCGTCCAGACTGGGCGCCAGGAGGTCGGCCTCACAGAGATCGGCCCGCACCGCCGGGTCGCCCACCAGGGTGGCGTTGGTCAGCACCGCCCGCCGGGCCGGGGTCAGCTCCCGCACCCGGCGCAGGATCGCGCCCAGGCCGGAATGCAGGCTGGGCTCGCCGGAGCCGGCCAGGGTGATATGGTCCGGCGGGCTCTCCAGCTCCCCCAGGCGCTGGGCCAACTCGGCCAGGATCGCCTCTGGGTCGCGGTAGGCGGCCCGCTGGGCGGTGAGGCGGGTGGTGGGACCCAGCTCGCAGTAGACGCAGTCCAGGGAGCAGGTCTTGGGCAACAGCAGGTCCAGGCCCAGGCTCATGCCCAGGCGACGGCTGGGCACCGGACCGAAGACGGCTTGGACTTGGCAGGACGGATCGCGCAACAAGCACCTCAACGGCGCGAAAACGTTAAGTCGTGCTAAACCAAAGAATGGGTCAGGGCCAATGCCTTGTCAAGAGGTTGAGCGGCGGCGTTTGGTTTACATCCCCGCCCCCCTCCGGTAGACTTTACGCCATGCAACTAGCCGGACTGAAATTGGATTCTCCATTCCTGGCCGCGCCCATGGCCGGGGTTTCCAGCCCGGTCTGGCGGCTGATGGCCCGCCAGGGCGGGGCGGCCCTGGTCTACACCGAGATGATCTCGGCGGTGGGCCTGCTGCGCCGCCAGCCCCAGACCCTGCGCCTGATGCGCTCCCTGCCCGGCGAACAGCCGGCCGCTTTGCAGCTTTTCGGCGCGGACCCGGAGCTGATGGGCCGGGCGGCGGCGGTGGCCTCGGGCCTGGACTACGCCCTCATCGACATCAACCTGGGTTGCCCGGTGCGCAAGGTGCGCCGCCAGGGGGCCGGCTCGGCCCTCCTGGACGATCCGGCCCGGGCGGCGGAGGTGACGGCGGCGGTGGTGGCCAATGCCCGGCGGCCGGTGACGGTCAAGCTGCGCCTGGGCTACGACTCCGACACCACCGACGAGGTGGTGCCGGGCCTGGTCAAGGCCGGGGCGGCGGCGATCTGCCTGCACGCCCGCACCGTGCGTCAGGGCTATGCCGGCCAGGCCGACTGGGAGGCCATCGCCCGCCTGAAATCCTGGTGCCCGCTGCCGGTGATCGGCAACGGCGACGCCAAGGACGCGGCCAGCGCCAACGCCATGCTGGCCCAGACCGGCTGCGACCTGGTGATGATCGGGCGCGGGGCCCTGGCCGACCCCTGGGTCTTCGGCCAGGCGGCCGACCTCTGGGCCGGGCGGGAAGCGGGCGGTCCCACGGCCGGGGAGCGCCTGGCGGCCTACAAGCAGCACGCTTTCAAAGCCCTGGAGCTGGGCGGCTCGCGCCACGCGGTGCACTTCTTCCGCCAATGCCTGATGAACCACACCAAGGGCCGGGCCGGCGCGCCCTCCCTGCGCCGGGCGGTGGGCATGGCCGCCGACCTGGAGCGCCTGATGGCCCTGGCCGACGAGCTTTTCGAGCGCCTGGAGCGGGAGGCGGCATGAAGGTGCGCCTGGCCCGGACCGCGGGTTTCTGCATGGGGGTGCGCCGGGCCATGGAGCTGACCCTGGCCGAGGCCCACGAGCACCCGGCCGAGCTCTGCACCTACGGCCCCCTGATCCACAATCCCCAGGTCCTGGACCTGCTGCGCGCCAAGGGCGTGGAGGTGCTGCGCGAGATCCCGCCCGCCGGCTCGCGGGCCGGGGGCACGGTGATCATCCGCGCCCACGGGGTGCCGCCCCAGGCCAAGGCCAGCCTCCAGGCCTCCGGCTTCGCCAAGGTGGTGGACGGCACCTGCCCCCGGGTGGTGAAGGTGCAGGCCATCATCGGCAAGGCCGCCCGGCGGGGGGCCATGGTGGTCATCGTGGGCGACGCCGACCACCCGGAGGTGGTGGGTCTGATGGGCCATGCCGCCGGCCAGGGAGTGGTGGTCAGCCATCCGGAGGAGGTGGCCGACCTGCCGCAGAAGGCGGGCCAGGTGGTGGTGGTGGCCCAGACCACCCAGAGCCAGGACCTCTTCGCCCGGGTGGTGGAGCGGCTCCAGGCCCGCTATCCCCTGCTGGAGGTGCACGACACCATCTGCGAGGCCACCCACAGCCGCCAGGACGAGGTGCTGCGCCTGGCGGCGGAGGTGGACGGCGTGGTGGTGGTGGGCGGGCTGGAGAGCGGAAACACCAAGCGCCTGGCCCAGTTGGCCGCCCAGGGCGGCCGGCCGGCCTTCCTGGTGGAGACCGAGGCCGACCTGGACCACCAGGCCCTGGCCCGCCTGGGCACGGTGGCGGTGACCGCCGGGGCCAGCACCCCCAACTGGATGATCAAGAAGGTGGTGCGGGAGATCGACTCCATCCGCAGCCAGGGCGAGGGAGGCCTGAGTTTCTGGCTGCGGCGCGTCTTCCGCTTCCTGGTGCGCAGCCAGCTCCTGGTGGGCCTGGGCGCGGCCAGCATGACCCTGGCCTCCTGCTTGCTGCAAGGGCTCGCGCCCCGGGCCGACCTGGTGGGGGTGGCCTTCCTCTACATCTACGCCATGCACATCCTCAATCATTTCCTGGACAAGGAGGCCGGCCAGTACAACGAGCCGGACCGGGCCCAGTTCCTGGCCCAGCACCAGGTCTTCCTGATCGGTTCCGGGGTGCTCTCGGCCCTGGCCGCGATCCTGGTCTGCGTCCGCCTGGGGCCCTGGCCCTTTGGCCTGGTGCTGGTGATGAGCGTGCTGGGCCTGCTCTACTCGGTGCCGGTGATCCCGGCCCGCCTGGAGCGGCGCATCGGCTTCGAGCGCCTGAAGGACATCCCCGGCTCCAAGACCCTCTCCGCCGCCCTGGCCTGGGCCTTCATGGTGGCCCTGTTGCCGGCGGTGGCCGAGCAGCGCCTGGACCCCTGGGCCACGCCCCTGGCCTTCGCCTTCACCCTGGTGCTGCTCTTCGCCCGCTGCGCCCTGTTTGATATCCTGGACGTGCAGGGCGACCTGATCGTGGGCAAGGAGACGATCCCGCTCTTCCTGGGCGAGACCAAGACCCGGCGGCTTTTGCTGAACCTGACCCTGGGCCTGGCCGCGGCCCTGCTCCTGGCCCCGCTGCTCACCCCGGTTTCCAGCCTGGCCTGGGCGCTTTTACTGCCGGTGGCGGGCCTGGGGGTGATGCAGGTGCTCCTGACCCGGGCCTGGCTGATGCCCGGGGCCATCTCCGAGGGCATGGTGGATCTTAACTTCTGGCTGGCCGGGGCCGCGGCCCTGGCCTGGTCCCTTATCTTCTGAGGGGAGGCGCGCGATGCAAGTGAGCGAGGCGATCGGCAAGCGGCGTTCGGTGCGGGCCTTCGGGCAACAGCCCATTTCCCGCGAGGTGCTGACCGAGCTGGTGGCGGCGGCGCGGGTGGCCCCCTCGGCGGCCAACCTGCAACCCCTGGAATACGTCCTGGTGACCGAGCCGGAGCGCTGCCAGCAGGTCTTCGACTGCCTGAAGTGGGCGGCCTACACCCATCCGGTGGGAACCCCCGGCCCGGGACAGCGCCCCACCGCCTACCTGATCGTCCTGGCCCGGCCGGACTACAAGGCCCCGGTGGGCTGGGCCTACGACGTGGGCGCGGCCCTGATGGCGGCCATGTGCCTGGCGGTGGAAAAGGGCCTGGCCTCCTGCTGGCTCAAGTCCATCAACCTGCCGCGCCTGGCCAAGATCATCGGTCTGCCCGACGGGCTGGAGATCGACTCGGTGCTGGCCCTGGGCGCGGCGGCCGAGGAGCCGGTCCTGGTGGACCTGGAGCCCGGCCAGGCCGGCCGGGACGCCATCCGCTATTGGCGCGACCAGGCCGGCCTGCAACACGTGCCCAAGCGGGCCCTGGCCGACCTGCTGCACTGGGAGGGTTTCGCGCAGAAGTAGAAGTCCGGGCCGCCGGTCGGGGAACTCCCCGGCCGGCCGGCTAGACGGCGGCGGAGGCCTGGGAGCGCAGCTCCTGGGCGCGCTGGTCGAAGCGGGCCGCCAGTTGCAGGTCGAAGTCCTTGCCCAGCCAGCGGCGCTGGGCGGCCAGGGAGGGCCGCACCTCGGACCAGAGGTTGTCCAGGGTGGCGAAATCCTCCACCTGGGCCAGCCGGCCGGCCACCTGGCTCAGGAACTGGGTGCGCAGCCGCTCCAGGTTCATCTCGAACAGGTCGCGCAGGCTCTGCTGCCGGTCCTGGGACAGGGGCAGCTCCAGGCCCTCCTCCCAGGCGGCCTGGAAGATGGTCTCCAGGTGCTCCAAATGGCGCTCCTGGGCCAGCTTGGCCCGCACCGCCTCCATCATCGCCTCGCCCAACCGGTTCAGGTTCTCGTTGAAGGCCACCTCCAGGCGCCGCTGATAATCCAGGGTGCTGTAGGTGGTCAGCTTCAGGCGCTTGAGCTCCTGATGATACAGCCGCTTGAGCTTGACCGGGGTGGAGGCCCGGCGCACGGCCTCGATCTTGCGGTCGATGCGGGCCAGGTCGGCCATGTCCACGCTGACGCTGTTGGCCAGGGGGTCGGGGTGCAGGGTGAGGCCCTGGCGGCTGCCCAGGAGCCCCGTGAGCCCCCGGGGGCTGTTGAGCAGGGCCGAGGGCTCCACCTGGCTCAGGGCCTCGTTGACCAGCTCGAACTTGGTCTCCATCACCCGGGCCAGGGGGCGGAAGTTCACGGTCAGCACGTTGCCGGCCGCGCCGAACTCCAGCTTGGCCGCCGCGGCCAGGCCCAACAGCAGCAGGCGCACCTGGTTGTTGTTGTTCAGGCGCTCGGCGGCCTGGGCGAAGCTGGCCAGGCGCACCTCGCGGTTGGAGTCGGACAGGGAGCGCAGCAGGAAGCTCTGGTACTGGCTGGGCAGGGAGAGCAGGCCGCGATACAGGCGCAGGCCCTCGTAGAGGTCGCGCTCGAAGTGGGTGATGCCCACCGAGCGCAGGCCCTTGAGGCGGTAGATGAAGGGCACCGGCACGTCGGCCCGCAGGAGAGTCAGGTCCAGGGCGCTGACGTGGGTCAGGCCCCGCAGGCGCAGGAGCCGGTCCAGGCCGGTGCTGAGCCGGCCCTGCTCCAGCAGGTTGCCGCGTTCGGGCTCGATATTGGGCAGGCGGGTGGATTCCAGCAGTTGGCGCAGGCTGGCGGTGGGGGCCTCGCCGCGCTGGATCTCCAGGTAGTGCTCGCAGGCCAGGTGCCGCCGGGCGTTGTCCTCCACCAGGCGCTCCTGGGCCCAGCGGGCGTTCTGGCTGTTGCGGGTGAGGTTGCGCAGCTGGTTCTGGAGCGCGAACAGGCGCTCCAGGAGGTCCTCGGTCAGGACGCCCTCTTCCCGGGCGGCGGTGGTGACGACCGTGAGCAGGAACAGGGCCTCCACCAGGGGCGGGTCCTGGGCGCTCAGGAGCGGCTCCAGGGAGAGCAGGCCCACCTCGCCGGTGATGGCCTGGCGCGGGCGGTCATAGTGGCGCAGCAGGAAGGCCAGGTCCTGGTGCAGGCTGCGGGGCAGCTCCAGGCGGTGGGTCAGGGGCGAGGCCAGGTCGGGGTGGCCCAGGGGCAGGGGTTGGCCCGGGTCGTAGAGCAGCACCGCCAGCATCAGCAGCAGCTCCAGGCGGGGCTGGCTGGTGAGCAGCTGGTTCAGGCTGGCGGTGAGGGTCTGGAACTGCAGGGGCGAGACCCCCACGATGCCGGTGGCGGCCTGGCCGAATTCCACCCGGGCCTGCTCGTGGCTCAGCTTCATGTCCTGGAAGTGATCCAGGCGGCGACTGAACAGGGCGGTGAGCTTGGCGGCGGCGGCCAGGCGCTGGACGGTCTGGGGGTGGCCGGTGGGTTGGGGCAGGAGCCGGTCCAGCAGGTGGGGGCACTGCTCCACCAGGCGACGCAAATGTTCGGCGAAATTGGGCAGATGGAAGAGCTGCTCCAGCAGGTAGTGCTCCAGCTGGCGGGTCAGGCCCCGGTGCTCCTGGTCCAGGGCCGGGCCGTTGAACTCCGAAGGCGGGTTGCGGCGCTCGCTGGCCTGGGCGCGCAGGAAGCGGCCCACCTCGTGGGCGCGGCGGTCCATGGCCGCCAGGCGCTCCTCCGGGGCCTGGCCCAGGGACTGGCCCAGGGTCAGGGTCAGCTCGCGCTTGAGCCGGGCCAACTCGTGGGCCACGTCCACGAAACGCGGGGTCAGGGCCCCGGTCTCCTGGTCCTGGGTCAGGTAGAGGCCCGAGTCGCGCACATAGGCCTCGCCCCGGCGGGAGAGCTCCTCGCGCAGGCCGGCCAGCCACTCCGGGGACAGCAGCTCCGGGGCCAGGTCGGTCAGGGCCTTGCGCAGCTTGCCCAGGCGCTCGTCCAGGAGCCTGGGCGACACCTCCAGCAGGCGGTTCATGTTGATCAGCCGCCGCTCGCTGGTGTGTACGCAGATCCAGAGCAGGGTGAAGCCGGCGGTGGTGCCCAGGCGGTGCAAGAGCCGGCCGGTGCCGTGCAGTTCGCTGTTCAACAGCGCCCGGAAGAAATAGGGCCGGGCCGAGGAATCCCCGGCGTAGAAACGCCCCACGAAACGTCCGGCCTGCTGCATCAGCTCGATGACCATCTGGATGCGGGCCAGCTTGGCCGGATCGTAGTCGGCCAGGGCCTCCTTGGTGCGGGGGCCGGCCCCCAGGAGGTCGCGCCAGCGCTCCAGGAACTCGAACAGGTCGAAAAGCTTGAGCATCTTGCGCGCCGCCTTGGCCTGCACCCCGCCCAGGCGGCTGATCTGGTCGTCCAGGATGTCGTTCCAGTCCAGCTCCTGGTCGGTGACCACCCGGATGGAGCTGTCGTAGAGGCTGAACATCTCCTCCACCTGCTCCGGGCTCAGGCCGGCCTCGCTGGCGGCGGCGGCCTCGGCCACCGAGAGCAGGCGGTAGAGCCGGATCACGGCCACCGCCTCTTCCAGGCTCTGGTAGCGGCTGACGTCGGTCAGGGGGCGCAGGGTGGTCTCGGGCAGCTTGCCGAAGGTGACCCGGGTCATGGTGGAGTGGCCCAGGACGATCAGGTAGAGCTGGCTCAGGGGGCCTTCCTCCAGGCCCAGCAGGGAGAGCTTCTCCAGGTTGTCCAGCACCGGGGTGCGCGGCCCCATCAGGCCGTCGGGGTTCAGGCGCTCGCCCAGGCGCCTGAGCCGGGGGGCCAGGTCCAGCAGGGCCAGCACGTCCTGGGTCTGGTGGTGGCGGTGGGCGCTCTCGAAGGGCTTGCGCAGGCGGCTCAACTCCAGCCCCGGCACCTGGTCGAAGCTCCCCTGGCGCACCTGGTCCAGGACCCCCAGCACCTTGAGCACGTAGTCCAGGGAGTCCTTGTAGTCGGCCAGAAGCAGGCGCTCGCAGCCCACCAGGTGGCGGCGGCCGGCCTGGGACTCCAGCCGGGCCAGGGTCAGGGGCGGGCGGCGGCGGCGGCCGTGGAAGACCACCTGGGTGGGCGGGAACTCGCCGTCGATGGCGTAGCGCTCCTGCCATTCCCGGCGTTGGATCTCCGGCAGGACCGTGGCCAGACCGTGCTCGTGGAAATAAGGCCCGAACCAGCGTTTCCAGGCCGCCAGCAGGCGGGGGGACGAACCCCGGGGCAGGGGCAGGTCCTGGTAGGCCAGGTCGTCGAGCTCCCGGGGGTCCACCCGGGGCAGGCTGCGCCCGCCCAACAGGCCCTCCACCGTCTCGTGATACACCCCCAGGCCGGAGAGGAAGGCGTTGAAGTCAAAGCGGTTGACCTGCATGGTCAGGCCTTCGCCGCTTTTGTAGCGTCGCCGGGTGCGGTAGACGTGGCTGAAGAGCAGGAAGCGCTTGAACTCGTCCTGGCCCCGGAAGCCCACCGACAGGGTCTCGCGGCTGGAGCCCAGGGGCCGGTCGGCCAGGGCCAGCAGTTCGCCGTCCTCCTCCAGCAGGTCGTAGAACCGGCTGGACATGAAGTAGCCGTAGGCCTCGCGGCGCTCGCGGTCCCGGGGCGGCTCCAGGCCCTC
>CALERA010000206.1 GCA_937908275.1 uncultured Desulfarculaceae bacterium
GGCGCCCTGCCGGCCTTCAAGGGCTACCGGGGCTACCCCTACTCCCTGTGCTGCTCGCTGAACCACGAGGTGGTCCACGGGTTCCCGCGCAAGGAGCCGTTGCGGGAGGGCGACATCCTCTCGGTGGACTTCGGGGTGCTCCTGGACGGGTTTTACGGCGACTCGGCCCGCACCGTGACGGTGGGGGAGGTCAGCCCCGAGGCCCAGGCCCTGGTGGACGCCACCCGGCGCTCGCTGGAAGCCGGCATTGAACAGTGCCGGGCCGGCAATCGGCTGGGGGATGTCTCCCACGCCATCCAGCTGGTAGTGGAAGGCGCGGGTTTTTCAGTGGTGCGCCAGTTCGTGGGCCACGGCATCGGCCGGGGATTGCACGAGGAGCCGCAGGTGCCCAACTGGGGCGAGGCGGGCCGGGGCGTGAAGTTGAAGCCGGGGATGGTGCTGGCCATCGAGCCCATGGTCAACGCCGGCGGCTATGAAGTGAAGGTGCTCAAGGACGGGTGGACGGCGGTGACGGTTGACGGTAAACTTTCGGCTCATTTCGAGCACACGGTGGCCGTCGGCGAAGACGGGCCGAGGATACTCAGCCTGACTTGACCGTCGCCCGCTGCGGGCCGCTTTTGTCGTGGGTCCCGGACCTGGGGCCGGCGGCGATGATATAGCGTTTGGCCGAGGTCGACAACCGCCACGGCCGGAAGAAGGATTTTCGCCATGAAGGTACGGGCTTCGGTGAAGCGCATCTGCAAGGATTGCATCATCATCAAGCGGAAGGGCGTGGTGCGGGTCCTGTGCAAGAAGAACCCCAAGCACAAGCAGCGCCAGGGTTAGGAGGCGTATAAGTGGCACGCATCGCAGGCATCGACTTGCCGCGCAATAAGCGCATCGAGGTGGCGCTCACCTATATCTACGGCATCGGCCCCAGCTCGGCCAAGAAGATCGTGGCCTCGGCCGGGGTGGACCCGACCATGCGCAGCGACCGCCTCACCGAGGAGGAGGTCAACCGCATCCGCCAGGTCATCGACGCCGGCTTCAAGGTCGAGGGCGACCTGCGGCGCGAGGTGTCCATGAACATCAAGCGGCTGATGGACCTGGGCTGCTATCGCGGTCTGCGCCATCGTCGCGGCCTGCCGGTCAACGGCCAGCGCACGCGCACCAACGCCCGCACCCGCAAGGGCCCGCGCCGCTCGGTGGTGGGTAAGAGGAAGAAGTAAATGGCCAAAGCGCAGAAGAAGACCACCCGCGGCAAGAAGCGGGAGCGCAAGAACATCCCGGTGGGGGTGGCTCACATTCAGTCCACCTTCAACAACACCATCGTCACCATCACCGACCCCAACGGGGCCGTGGTGGCCTGGTCGTCGGCCGGCGTGCAGGGTTTCAAGGGCTCGCGTAAGTCCACGCCCTTCGCCGCCCAGCTGGCTGCCGAGGATGCGGCCAAGAAAGCCATCGACAACGGCATGCGCACGGTGGAAGTCAGCGTGAAGGGACCGGGAGCCGGCCGCGAGGCGGCCCTGCGCGCCCTGGGCCAGGCCGGGCTGAATGTGACCGTGATCCGGGACATCACCCCCATACCGCATAACGGTTGCCGGCCGCCCAAGCGGCGCCGCGTTTAGCGCCCGCGTTAGCCGGACGTTTTCGGAGGAATTAACTTGGCCAGATATCGAGGCTCCGTCTGCCGGCTCTGCCGCCGCGAGACCCAGAAACTCTACCTCAAGGGTGACCGCTGCTACAGCGACAAGTGCGCGGTGGAGCGCCGCGCCTATCCTCCGGGACAGCACGGCCAGGGCCGCGGCAAGCTCAGCGACTACGGCTTGCAGCTGCGCGAGAAGCAGAAGGTCAAGCGCATGTATGGCCTGGCGGAGAACCAGTTCCGCCTGACCTACAAGCGCGCCACCCGCGTGCGCGGCGTCACCGGTCACAACCTGCTGATGCTGCTCGAGATCCGGCTGGATAACGTCGTCTACCGGCTGGGTTTCGCCGGCAGCCGCGCCCAGGCCCGGCATTGGGTCCGCCATGGCCACTTCACCCTCAACGGCAAGAAGGTCAACGTGCCTTCGCTGAAGGTCCGGGTGGGCGACGTGGTGGCCGTACGCGAAAAAAGCCGCGAGATCGCTCAGTTGAAGCAGGCCATGGAGGCGGTGGCCCGTCGGCAGATTCCCGCCTGGCTGGAGGCCGATCCGGGCAATTTCCAGGGCAACGTCAAGGCCCTGCCCGCCCGCGAAGAGCTGACCATGCCCATGCAGGAGCAGCTCATCGTCGAGCTCTACTCCCGCTAGCCCCTGATGGCCTGAAACGTCCCGAGGGAGACTCGCATGGAGAGAAACTGGAGAGAGTTGATCAAGCCTTCGCGCCTGGAGGTGGACGAGGAATCTCGTTCGAACCACTACGCGAAGTTCGCCTGCGAGCCTTTGGAGCGCGGGTTTGGTCACACCATCGGCAACGCCCTCAGGCGCATCCTGATTTCCTCCCTGCAGGGCGCCGCCATAACCAACGTGCGCATAGCGGGCGTCCTGCACGAATTCTCCACCATCCCCGGGGTGTTGGAGGACGTCAGCGACATCATCCTGAACCTGAAGGGCGTGCGCCTGCGCTACCTGGGCCAGGCTGATCAGACCCTGACCATCAAGCAGGACCACGAGGGCGTGGTGCGCGCCGGCGACATCAAGTGCCCGCCCGGGGTGGAGGTGCTCAACCCCGAGCACCATATCTGCACCGTGGGTCCCGAGGGCGGCATCGACGCCGAACTGACCGTGGCCACCGGCAAGGGGTACGTCACCGCCGACCGCAACAAGAACCCCGAGGACCCCATTGGCGTCATCGCCCTGGACGCGGCCTTCTCGCCCATCACCAAGGTCAACTACGTGGTGACCCAGGCCCGCGTGGGCCAGATCACCGACTACGACAAGCTGACCCTGGAAGTCCACACCAACGGCGCGGTGCGGCCCGAGGATGCGGTGGCCTTCTCGGCCAAGATCCTGAAGGAGCAACTCTCCCTGTTCATCAACTTCCCCGAGGAGCCCGAACCGGAGAAGATCGAGATC
>CALERA010000207.1 GCA_937908275.1 uncultured Desulfarculaceae bacterium
GCCGCCGGCAAGAACCCGGCCAACTCCATCTGGCTCTGGGGCCAGGGCACCCGCCCCAGTTTCCCCACCTATCAGGAGCGCTTCGGCCTGAGCGGCTTCACGGTCTCGGCCGTGGACCTGGTCAAGGGCCTGGGCATCCTGGCCGGCCTGACGGCGGTGGAGGTGCCCGGGGCCACCGGCTGGCTGGACACCAACTACGCCGGCAAGGTGGCGGCGGTGCTGGAGGGACTCCAGACCCAGGACCTGGCCTTTCTGCACGTGGAGGCCCCGGACGAGGCCGGCCACAGCGGCAAGCTGGACCTGAAGCTCCAGGCCATCGCCGAGTTCGACGCCCAGGTGGTGGGGCCGGTGCTGGCCGGGCTGGAAAAGCTGGGGCCCCACCGGGTGCTCCTGGCCACCGACCACTTCACGCCCCTGGAGGTGATGACCCACACCCGGGAGGCGGTGCCTTTCGTGCTCTGGGACAGCCGGGCGGCGGTGGCCGGCGGCGCGGCCTATCACGAGGCGGCGGCCGCGGCCACGGGCTACCGGGTGGAGCAGGCCCACCGGCTCATCGACCTGCTGCTGGAGCGCTAGCCGGGCGGCGGGTCAGGCTCCCGCCCGGCCGCGATCGCCATAACCATCAGCTCCCGGCCAGCCTTGGTCCGGGGGCTTTTTCATGGCCGCTGACAACCAGGAGTCCGCCCATGCACCGCCCGCGCCCGCGCCCGTTGATGGCCGACCTCGACGTCATTAACGTGACCAGCCGCAGGCTGGTCGCGCATTCGTGACCGCAACCGGCAAGGAGGCCCCGCCCATGCACCGCCCGCGCCCGCGCCCGTTGATGGCCGACCTCGACGCCATTAACGTGACCAGCCGCAGGCTGATCGCGCATTCGTGACCGCAACCGGCAAGGAGGCCCCGCTCATGCACCGCACCCAACTGCGCCCGCTGATGGCCGACGTCGACGCCATGAACGTGGTCTATTACGGCCGCTACCTGCGCTTTTTCGAGTTGGGCCGGGCCGAGATGATGCGCGCCGCCGGCCGGCCCTACGCCGAGTTGGAGGCGGCGGGCATGCACTTGCCGGTCACCGAAGCGGGCTTGCGTTATCGCCATCCGGCGCGCTATGATGACCCCTTAGTAGTAGAAACCAGCCTGTCCTGGCTCAAACGAGCCTCCATGCGTTTTGACTACCGCATACTGCGGGCCAATGGTGACGCCGCAGAGGAGGAGTTGGTCACCGGCTTCACCTGCCACGGTTGCATCACCCACGCGGGTCGAGTGACTCCCTTGCCCGAGTGGTTGCATCAATGCCTGGCCCTTCTCATCAAACCTGGGGCATAAATTTTGTGGAATATTAGGCAGTAGGGCGAGCCCCTATTGCGCTATGCGATTGTGCCATGCTAAATAGGTGAGAATGCTTGGGCTTCGGCCCCCAGCCCGTGGAAGCACACATTTGGCCTAGGGAGGATTTCAGTGGCCAAGACGAAAACCAAGTACGTGTATTTTTTTGGAGACGGCAAGGCTGAAGGCGCCGCCAAGATGAAAAACCTGCTGGGCGGCAAGGGAGCCAACCTGGCTGAGATGGCCAATCTGGGCATCCCGGTGCCGGCCGGCTTCTCCATCACCACCGAGGTCTGCACCTACTATTATGACCACGGACAGAAGTTCCCGCCCGAGCTGAAGAAAGAGGTCGAGACCGCCCTGAAGGGGGTCGAGAAGTCCATGGGGGCCAAGTTTGGCGACGCCAAGAACCCCCTGCTGGTCTCGGTGCGCTCCGGCGCCCGCATCTCCATGCCCGGCATGATGGACACCGTGCTCAACATCGGCCTCAACGACAAGACCATCCAGGGCTTGATCGCCAAGACCGGCAACGAGCGCTTCGCCTACGACTCCTACCGCCGCTTCGTCAACATGTACGCCGACGTGGTCATGGGCGTCAAACCCAAGACCGACAAGGACCATGATCCCTTCGAGGAGATCATGGACGAGGTCAAGGCCAAGCGGAAGGTGAAGCTGGACACCGAGCTGACCACCGAGGACCTCAAGGAGCTGGTGGTCAAGTTCAAGGCCCTGGTCAAGAAGACCCTGGGCGTGCCCTTCCCCGAGGAGCCCCTGGACCAGCTCTGGGGCGGTATCCAGGCCGTGTTCGGCTCCTGGAACATCCCCCGGGCCATCGCCTATCGCCAGATCCACGGCATCCCCGAGGACTGGGGCACCGCCACCAACGTCCAGGCCATGGTCTTCGGCAACATGGGCGACGATTCGGCCACCGGCGTGGCCTTCACCCGCGACCCCGCCACCGGC
Source organism: uncultured Desulfarculaceae bacterium (assembly GCA_937908275.1). GTDB lineage: Bacteria > Desulfobacterota > Desulfarculia > Desulfarculales > Desulfarculaceae > JACRDC01. Next base: position 2,290 of record CALERA010000207.1, read on the forward strand.
GAGAACTACTTCTACGGCGAGTACCTGACCAACGCCCAGGGCGAGGACGTGGTGGCCGGCATCCGCACCCCGCAGCCCATCAACCGGGCCAAGAAGGTGGCCAGGGGTGTCAACACCCTCGAGGACGAGATGCCCAAGCTCTACCAGCAGCTGGTGGGCATCCGCAACAAGCTCGAGAAGCATTACAAGGAAATGCAGGACATCGAGTTCACCATCCAGCAGGGCCGCCTGTGGATGCTCCAGACCCGCACCGGCAAGCGCACCGCGGCCGCGGCGATCAGGATCGCGGTGGACA
>CALERA010000208.1 GCA_937908275.1 uncultured Desulfarculaceae bacterium
CCACCGAGATCTACACTCTTTCCCTACACGACGCTCTTCCGATCTGTCGGCCAGCTTGCAGATGTCCTCCACCTGCATGGTGGTCATCAGGCGGGTGCCGGCCGCACGCACGCTCCACAGCTTGGCGCCAGTCTCGGAAACATGAAGCAGGACGCCCGGCTCGAGGATCTCGTGGTACAGCCACTTGCCAGCGTTTTCTTTGACGATGGGCGGCCACATGAGATCGTATTTGGGCGGTCCGATATCAGTGAGTCTGTCTGCCATTGTAATCTTCCTCCTTTAACCGGACTAGCGAGCGTGACGCTTGCGGTAATCAGCGATCTCGCGCTCGAAGCCACCGGGCACCTCATCCTCCTTGTAGAAGATGTAGGGGTTGGACCGGGGCTCCTTGACGTGGCGCGGGTCGGGCTCGATCTCGACCGCCTGCAGGAAGGCGTAGAGGCCCAGGCGCTGGATGGTCTCGCCGATGCGCTCGCGGTTCTTGCCGTTCTCGTCCCACCACTCCCACATCTTCTCGACGAACTCCTTGAACTCGTCGTAGGGGGCCTCCATGGGCATGAACGGAATGATGACCGAACCCATCTGGGCGCCATCGAGGATGGGGGCCTTGGCGCCGACCAGGATGCTGGCGCCGGTCTCGGTGCCCGGGCGCAGCGCGCGCGGCATCAGGTTGATGCAGTGCATGCAGCGGGTGCACTCTTTGTTGTTGATGGACAGGGTCTTGCCGTCGAAGGACATGCACTGGGTGGGGCAGAGCTCCACCACGTCCTTCTGGATGTCCAGCTTGCAGTCCTGGCCGTGACCGCCGCCCTGGGCCGGGATCTCGCCACCGGCGTAAGCCGCCACCGCGGCCTGGTCGATGCGGATGTCATCCTTCCAGGTGCCGATGATGGCGCAGTCGGAGCGCGCCAGGGAGGCCACGCAGCAGTTGGGGCAGCCGTCGATCTTGAACTTGAACTTGTAGGGCCAGGCCGGGCGGTGCAGCTCGTCCTGGTAGCTGACGGTCAGGTCGTAGCAGATGTCCTCGGTGTGGATGCAGGCGAACTCGCAGCGGCCCTTGCCCACGCAGCAGGAGGGGGTGCGCAGCGCGCTGCCGGAGCCACCCAGGTCCCAGCCGTTGGCGGTCAGCTCGGCGAAGATGGGCTCCAGCTGGTCGGTGAAGGCGCCCAGCAGAACCATGTCGCCGGTGGAGCCGTGCAGGTTGAGCATGCCGGAACCGCGGCGATTCCAGATGTCCATGACCTTGCGCAGCTCGGAGGTCTTGTAGAACTTGGCCGCGGGCTGGTTCACGCGCACGGTGTGGAAGTGCTCGACGCCCGGGAACAGGTCGGGCACGTCGGAGTAACGGCCGATGACGCCGCCGCCGTAGCCCAGCACGCCCACGATGCCGCCGTGCTTCCAGTGGCCTTCCTTCTCCTTGAAGGACAGCTCGAGTTGGCCCAGAAGGTCGGCGCAGGCGTCTTTACCGGTAGCGGCCATCCGCTTGATGTCGGTAACGAAGCTCGGCCAAGGCCCCTTCTCCAGCTCGTCCAGCATCGGAGTCTGATGCATTTTTGCCATGGAAAAGTTCCTCCGCTATGAGTTCTTTGGGACGATCGCTTCTATAACATCTGACGGCATCGCCTGGCCACGCCCGGGGATTCCGCCCCCGGCGTCCACCAGTGAAAAGCTCCCGACAACCCCGGGCCGCCGCGGGAAGCCTCCGCGTCGCGCCGGTCAGGCGTCATCGGTCACCTGCTTGCCGTGATTCGAAAAAAGGGAACTGGATTAATCCCTTTGTTCACAATGGGCCAGATTATAGGAACCCCCCCGAAGTGTGTCAACCAAAAAAGGGGTGCCCGCTCTTGCCCTAATCCCGCTTAATGGTTAACATCCCGCCCAGGATACACCCCATGGTTGCACAATGATCGAACCCGGCCATCCCAGCATCGCCCTCCACTGCCAGCGCCTGGCGGCCCGCATCCGGGCCCAGGGGGCGGGGCAGTGGCTGGAGGGCAAAATCGAGCGCCAGGACCGGGACGCCCTGGTCTATCTCTGCAAGTTCGCCTTCATGACCGCCCTGATCACCAAAAGCGAGATCGGGGCCATCCTGGGCCTGGACCGGGGGGAGCTCAAGGCCCTGGTGCGGGGCTGGTACGACGACCACCGGGCCAAGGGTTGCGGGATGTGCTGACCGGCCCCGCCGGCCAGCGCCCCGTCCGCGGGGGACGGAGCGCCGCTGGCGGTTATCGCCTTATTTTTCCAGGGAATTAAGCGCGTTGATCAGGGGCGTGGCCGGGGCCGGGGGCGACACCTCGCCCTTGGACAGGATCTCCCCGGCGGTCAGGGCCTTGCCATAGATGGCCTTGGTGGTGGTGGCGTCGTATTCCAGGCCCGCGCCCTCCAGGGAGACCCCGGCGAAGGCGCCCTTGGCCCGCGAATAGGAATAGACGTCGGCGTAGAGGTCGGCCCCGGTGACCCCGGCCTCGGCCCGGCGGCCCACCGGCCCGGCCGCCACCCCGATGTCGGCCCCGAACTTCACCTTGTTGTGCAGGATGCCGTCCAGGCCCTTCTTGTTCATCACCAGCATGATCACGTCCACGGCCTGGGCCCCGATCTGCAGCCCGGCGCTGACCCCGCCCATGGTGTAGAAGGCCGGCGCGCCAAAGGAGCCGTCGGGCCGGCGGGCGATGACCACCCCGGTGCCATACTGACCGCCCACGATGAAGCCGGCCTTGACCATGCCGGGGAAGATCACCACCGCCTTGGCCTTGCGCACCAGGTCCGAGGGGATGTTGCTGTCGGGCGATAGCATGATCTGCCGAACCACCACCTCGGCCTCCTTGAGTTTCAACTCGGCCTCGACCTTGTCGGTGGCCAGGGCCGGCAGGGCCGCCAGGGCCACCAGGCACAGGGAAGCGGCCAGCAGCGACAGTTTTCGCATCATGATTACCTCCATATAGAAACGTTGTTCGCGCGCCTGGGCCCTCAGGCCTCGCGCGCCTCCAGGCGTTGGATTTCCTCGCGCACCTGGTTGGCCCGGGTCATTTGGCCCAGTTCGCGGTAGACCGCCTCGGCCTGGGCCAGGTTCTTGAGCGCCGGGGCCAGGGAGCCGGCCTCGGCCTGCAGGGTGCCCACCCCCACCAGGGCCAGGGCCAGACGCTGGTGGTCGCCCAGCTCCTGGGCGGCCAGGCCCATGCGCTCGTAGGCGGCCAGGGATTGGGCGCTCTTGCCCGCCCGGCGCAGCATGGGGGCCAGGTTCTGGTTCAGCACCACCTCGGCCACCTGGTCCCCGGCCCCGGCCACCAGCTCCAGGGCCCGCTCCAGGCAGCCGGCGGCCTCCTCCCAGCGGCCGGCCAGGGCCAGCAACTGGGCCAGGCGCTCCAGGGCCGTGACCTGGCCGGTGGTGTCGCCGGCCGCGGCGAAGACCTCCAGCACGTCCTTGAGCCGCCCGGCGGCGGCGGCCAGATCGCCCCGGCCCTGTGCGATGGCCGCCAGGCGCAGGTCCACCTGGGCCACGCCCAACTGGTTGTCCAGCTTTACGCAATAGTGCCGGGCCTCTTCCAGGGCCTCGGCCGCCGGGTCCAGTTGGCCCCGCTCCAGGTAGGCCACGCCCGCCTTGAGCAGGGAGTTGGCGATCAGGTCCTCGCGGTCCAGGCCCCGGGCCGCGTCCAATGCGTCCAGGGCCTCGTTGAGATCGATCTTGACCACCCAAGCGCTCCTCGGCCCGCACCGGGCCTTCACCCGCGAGCGGGCTATCCACAGTCTGCACCAAATCCAGGACCCGCGCTGAAAAACTGCTCAGACCGGGTCCACCTCCACCCGCAGCCGCCGCCGGCGCGGGCCGTCGAACTCCATGAAGAAAATCCCCTGCCAGGCGCCCAGCTCCAGGCGGCCCTCGCGCACCGGCAGGGTGAGGCTGGAGCCCACCAGGATGCTCTTGAGGTGGGCGGCGCTGTTGCCCTCGGCGTGGCGATAGGGTCCCTGCCAGGGCACCAGGCGGTCCAGGGCGGCCAGCACGTCGGCCATCACGTCCGGGTCGGCGGCCTCGTTGATCACCAGGCCGGCGGTGGTGTGGGGCACGAAGAGCCGGCACCAGCCCCGGGCCAGGCCGGAGGCGGCCACCAGCTTGGCCACCGGGGCGGTGACGTTCAGGGCCTGGTCGCGGCCCTGGGTGCTGAGTTCCAGTTCGGGCATGGGGGCCTCCCGCGCGCCAGCCCTGTATTCAAGCCGCGCGGCGCGGGCGGATTGACAGGGCGGGGTGTCTCGGACCATGCTAGGGGGGCTTGCGCCCCGGGGTCATTGTGCCGGCAAAGGCCGGCCCCTGGCAAGGCGCGGCGACGGCCTTCCCCATCCGCGGAGAAAAATAGGGCCATGAAACTCGCCGAGGACCTCTACGTCTATCCCTGGACCCAGGCCACGGCCAACAACTGCAACACCTTCCTGGTGGGCGGCCCGGCCCCGGTGATGATCGACCCGGGGCACGCCCGGCTCTACAAGCACGTGGAGCTGGGCCTGGCCAGCGACCACCAGGGCGAGAGCCCCAAGCTGGTGGTGGTCACCCATTGCCATCCCGATCACCTGGAGGCGGCCTTGACCCTGCAGAAGGCCGGGGCCCGGGTGGCGCTGCTGGCCGCGGAGATGGAATACCTGGAGGGCGAGGGCCGGCGGTTGGCCGCCTCCCTGGGCATGTCCCTGCCCGAGTTCCAGCCCGACATCCTGCTGAGCGAGGGTGATCTCACGGTGGGGCCGGAGACTTTCCAGGTGCTGCACACCCCCGGCCACTCGCCGGGACACCTGTGCCTGTACTGGCCGCGCCACAAGGCGCTTTTCGCCGGCGACCTGGTATTCGCCCAGGGGGTGGGCCGGGTGGACTTCCCCGGCGGCGACGGCGCGGCCCTGAAGCACTCCATCCAGCGGGTGGCCGGACTGGACCTGGAGTGGGTGCTGACCGGCCATGGCCCGGTGCTCAAGGGCAAGGCCAGCATCCAGCGCAACTTCCAGATCATCGAGCAGCTTTACTTCGGCATGCTCTGACGCCCGGCGGTCCCGGCGTCCCTTGAACGACCAGGGCCAGGCGACAGACGCGCCCGGCCCCCTCGGCTTTCTTTTGGGATGGGGGCCTGGGGGAAACCCTTTTCTTTGGCCCCAAAGAAAAGGGTTTCCCCCAGTTCCCTACATCCCCCCTCCGCTCCTAGCTGCTGGCCAGGCCCAGGCGCTGTTCGAGATAGCCCAGCTCCTGGACCAGCTTGGGGTCGGAATCCAGGCCGCGCTCCACCTGCTCCACGCCGTACATGACGGTGCTGTGGTCGCGGTTGAAGGCCCGGCCCAGGCTGGCGAAGCTGGCGTCGGTGTGGCGTCGGCAGAGGTAGAGGGCCAGGTTGCGGGGCCGGGTGACGGTCTTCTTGCGGCTCTTGCCGGTGAGCACGGCCTGGTCGAGGTTGTAGACCTGGGCCACCAGGCTGAGGATCTGGCCGGGGCTGATCCGCTTGAGCTCCAGGGCCAGGTGTCCCAGCACCTCGCCGGCCAGGCGCAGGTCCATGGGCCGGCCGGTGAGGCTGCCCTGGGCCATGAGGCCCACCAGGGCCGACTGCAGGCGGCGGACGTCGCTGTTGACGTGCTGGGCCAGGTATTCCAGGACCTCCTGGCCCACGCTGACGCCCTCCTCGCGGGCCAGGTTGCGCAGGATGGCCACCCGGGTCTGGTGGTCCGGGGGCTCGATGGCGGCGGTGAGGCCGGAGCAGAGGCGGCTGGCCAGGCCCTTCTTGAGGCCCTTGAGCTGGGTGGGAGCGCAATTGCCGGTGAAGACGATGCGCTTGCCGGCGTCCAGCAGGGCGTCCAGGGTGTAGCCCAACTCGTCCTGGGTCTTCTCCTTGCCGGCCAGGAACTGGACCTCCTCCAGCAGGAGCACGTCGCAGGAGCGGCGGAAGCGCTGCTTGAAGGCCTCCATGCGCTTGGCCCGCAGGGCGCCGATCATCTGGTTGGCGAAGTCCTCGGCCGTGAGGTAGGCCACCCGGCAGCCGGGCTGGTCGGTCAGGACCTGGTGCCCCACGGCCTGGGTGAGGTGGCTCTTGCCCAGGCCGGTGCCGGAGACCAGGAACAGGGTGTTGGAGAACAGGCGCTGGCCCTGGGCCAGGGCCTTGGCCGCGGCCCAGGCGAACTCGTTGCCCCGGCCGGAGACGAATTTCGTGAACTGGAAGCGACGGTTGAGCCGGGGGGCGTCCAGCTCGATGTTGGGCAGGCTGAGCTGCTCCGGGGCCCGGGGGGCGGGGGCGTCCGGTCCGGGGAGCAGGGCCAAACTGACCTGGGGTCCACCGGGCAGTTGGCTGGCGATCTGTTTGAAGCGGGGCAGGTAGTGATCCCGCACCCAGGTGCGGTGGAAGGCGTTGGGGCAGCCCAAAACCAACCGCTGGGTAGTTTCTTCCAGGGGACGCAGGGGTTCCAACCACACCTGGCATTCCTCGGGATCCAGTTGGTTTCGCAGAGAGTCGAGCAAGTTATGCCAATACGAGGCTGACAAAAGACCCCTCACCTGAGCAAAATTGGTCATTATTGTGAACTATTCCGAAGCCTGGCAGGCATACATGGAGTGCCTAATGATGTTGGTAACCTTACCTCCCGTCCCCCTGATGGTCAACGCGGACCAAGCGTGGAAGGGCGCCCGCGATACTGAAACTTCTCCACAGAGGTATCATCCCAGTTTCACTGCTATTTTTTGTGACAAACCTGCAACAGGCGAGGATTAGGTTTTTTTTGCCCTCCCCGGGTAACTGGCAGTCAGGCTTGGGCTTCTGGTTTTAGTCACATTTGTGATCAACTTGACGCCACAACAGATCAAGGATTTTCTCCATTTTTCGGCGATTTTCTGCCAAATGTAATTTTATAAGTCCAAGCGTTAGTACTATCTGCCTAACCAACCGAAATATGGACTAGAACTCGCTCCGCTTCCAGTGAACAGATTCCTTGATCCTTAGCGCACGAGCCCCCCAAACCGGCCAACCACCACCTCCACATCCCGGAACAAGGCCAAATTACTCAGTATTATTATAGCAATTACAGATTATAGTCGGATTCATCCGCGCCTGGCCCACCCGGGGCGCCGGGGTCGCTCCCCCCGGCGCCCCGGGTGGGGCCTACCAGAGCTCCCGCAGGTCGCGCCAGGGCTGGCCCAGGGCCTCGGCCACCGCCGGGTGGGTGTAGGCCCCGTCCTGGAGGTTGAAGCCCTGGGCCAGGGCCGGGTCGCGCCGGGCGGCGTCCAGGGGCCCCTGGGCCAGGGCCAGGGCGTAGGGCAGGGTCATGTTGGTCAGGGCGAAGGTGCTGGTGCGGGCCACCGCCCCGGGCATGTTGGTGACGCCATAGTGGACCACCCCGTGCTGGAGGTAGACCGGCGCGGCGTGGGTGGTGGGGCGGATGGTCTCCACGCAGCCCCCCTGGTCCACGGCCACGTCCACGATGACCGAGCCCGGGCGCATGGTCCTGACCATCTCCTCGCTGACCACGATGGGGGCCCGCGCCCCGGGCACCAGCACCGCGCCCACCACCAGATCCGCGTCAGCCACGGTCGCCGCCACGGTCTCCGGCTGCGAGATCAGGGTGGTGACCCGCGAGCCGAAGATGTCATCCAGGTATTCCAGGCGCTTGAGGTTGCGATCCAGGGCCTTGACCTCGGCCCCCATGCCCACCGCGATCTTCAGGGCGGCGGTGCCCACCACTCCGGCCCCCAGGATCGCCACCCGGCCCCGGCGGACCCCCGGCACTCCGCCCAGCAGCACTCCCCGGCCGCCCTGGGGCCGCTCCAGGAAATGGGCCCCGGCCTGCACCGCCATGCGCCCGGCCACCTCGCTCATGGGGGTGAGCAGGGGCAGGCTGCCGTCGGCCAGTTGGATGGTCTCGTAAGCCACGGCGGTGACCCGCCGGCGGGCCAGCTCCCGGGCCAGCTCCTGGGCCGCGGCCAGGTGCAGATAGGTGAACAGGGTCAGCCCTGGCCGCAGGTAGCCGAATTCCGGGGCGATGGGCTCCTTGACCTTGATCACCAGCTCGGCGGCCCAGGCCTGGTCCACCCGGCCCAGGCTGGCCCCGGCCGCGGCGTACTCGGCGTCGTCGATCCCGGCCCCCAGGCCGGCCCCGGCCTCCACCACCACCTGGTGCCCGGCCTGGACCAGGGCCCGCGCCCCGGCCGGCGCCAGGCCCACCCGATACTCCTCGGCCTTGATCTCCCGTGGCACTCCTATCCGCATCGTGCGCCTCCCTTGGGCCTCGCGGCCCGCTGCTGGCCTCTCCGCTGGATCGCCCGCCCGTGGCCAAGGCCGCCGCCGGGCCGCCGGCGTCCCGCGCCGGGATCAATCGCCTTTCCCGACCATGTTGTCACCTTCGCCGTCCTGGCACCAAGGCTTTTCCGCCCTCTTCCCCGCGCTCTCCACCATCCCGGGCGGCCCCAGCCCTGATTTTTCCCCCGCCCCGCGCCCGCTTGCCCCCGATTTTCCCCCGCCGTGGCCGTGCTCCGGGTCAAATTTCCACCAATCCAACGCGGTGCGCCGCGGCCTTCTCCCCCGCCTCACTCCGCGGATTCCACCATCGGCCTTGGTCTCTCCCAACCGTTTCCCCTGCCCGGCCCGCCCAGGCCGCCACTTCTCCCCTGGATTGCGGTCCTCTTCCCACCATCCAGGTGAAGCTAACCCCCGCTTCTCCACCGTCTGCGCCGGCTTGCTCCGCGATTCCACCCCGTCCACTCCACCACCCATCCCGGGTTTTCCACCATGAACCCCTTATATTCCAGATGCCACCCCCTGCCTCTCCACCGCCGGCCCGGACTTTTCCAGGGGTTGTCAACCACGCTTCCCAGCCTGTTTACCTAATTATTCATGATGGTTTAATGACTTTTCCACCTTTCCACCGCCGTCCTTTCAGCCAAGCGAAAATCAGGGGAAGTTCCGTCCGCGCTTCCCCGTCTGGAACAAGCAGAGGGCGGTTCTCCGCCGGGTTGGAGTTGAGCCGACCTTGGTTTGGCTGAAGCGCGCGCCGGGTTCGGGGGTGGTCCTGACGGAAAAACATATGATTCCTGGGATGATATTGGGTTTCGACCCGAAATGTCTGTTTACATCGGCGCGGGGTATGGGCAATAATCACCCATTCCAAATAATTCTTAAGCCACGGAGCCGGCATGTCCCAGGACAACCTGCCCCCCGGCCGCCGCGTGAAGGGTGCCCAACATCCCGCCGGGTCAAACGCCCCCGCCGAGGTCGAACTGGCCCGGATCAAGGCGACCCTGGGCCCGGCCGGGGACGACGAGGCCAGCCTCTCCCGCCTGGTTTACAGCGAAGCCCACTACCGCACCCTGTTCGAGACCGCCGGCGACGCCATCTTCGTCCTGGCCGACGGCCGGCTTCTGGACTGCAACCCCCGCAGCCTGGAGACCTTCCGCTGCACCCGGCCGGAGATCATCGGCCGCGCCCCGGCCGAACTCTCCCCGGAGGCCCAGCCCGACGGCCGCCCCTCCGATGAGGCCTTCAGCGCGTTGATGGCCCGGGCCCAGGCCGGCGAGTCCCTGCGCTACACCTGGCGGCACCGCCGCTGCGACGGCCAGGATTTCGAGGCCGAGGTCAGCCTCAACCAGGTGGACATCCAGGGCCAGCCCTACCTGCTGGCGGTGGTGCGCGACATCTCCCAGCAGGTGGCGGCCGAGGCCTCCCTGCGCCGCAGCGAGGAGCGCTTCCGCCGCCTGAGCGAGAACGCGCCGGACATCATCTACACCTTGGACGAAAAGGGGGCCTTCACCTACGTCAACCCGGCCTGGACCCGCATCCTGGGCCACGCGCCGGAGGAGGTCCTGGGCCGCTATTTCGTGGACTTCGCCCCGCCCCAGGCCGCCCACAAACTGGCCGGGCTGTTCAAGAGCATCCGCGACGGCCAGCAGACCCAGCACATCACCGACGAACTGACCTGCAAGGACGGCGGCACCCGCCTGTTCGCCATGAGCGGCGGGCCCAACCTGGACGACGGCGGCCGGGTGATCGGCATGGTGGGGATGCTCAAGGACGTCACCGAGCAGGCCCAGGTCCAGCAGGCCCTGCGCGAGTCCGAGGAGCGCCTGCGGGCGGCCCTGGAGGGCGCGCCGGACCCGGTGGTGATCTACGACCTGGAGGGGCGCTTCCAATACCTGAACCCGGCCTTCACCCGGATCATGGGCTGGCAGCCGGATGAATTGCTGGGCCGGCGACCGGGCTTCATCCCCAGCGACGAGGAAGACGCCACCCAGGCTTTTTACACCCAGGTCCTGGCCGGCGAGACGGTCAGCGGCTTCCGCGGCCGCCGCCGCACCAAGGACGGCCGCCTGGTCCACGTCTCCCTGAGCGGCGCGCCCCTCAGGGACGCATCCGGCCGGGCCAGCGGCCTGGTGGTGACCCTGCGCGACATCACCCTGCGGGTGGAGGCGGAGCAGGCCCTGCGCAAGAGCGAGGCCAGCCTGGCCCGGGCCCAGCAGATGGCCAAGCTGGGCAATTGGGAGCTGGACCTGCCCAACCGGGTGCTGACCTGCTCGGCCGAGGTCTACCGCATCTACGGCATCGACGCGCCCAACAACCCCATCACCCTGAACCGCTTCCTGCGCGCGGTGCACCCCGAGGACCTGGACATGGTGCGCGAGCACCTGGAGATGGTCATCCATTTCCAGCGTTCGCTCTCCCTGGAGCACCGCATCCTGCGCCCGGACGGGCAGGAGCGCATCGTCTACCAGCAGGCGGAGCTGGAAAAGGACGCCAGCGGCAAGGGCCTGCGCCTGGTGGGCGCGGTGCAGGACATCACCCGCCGCCGCCGCTCCGAGGAGCAGATGCGCCTGTTGGCCCGGGTCTTCGAGAACACCGTGGAGGGCATCCTGGTCACCGACACCCAGGGCGTGATCCAGATGGTCAACCGGGCCTTCAGCGACATCACCGGCTTCAGCTCCCTGGAGGCGGTGGGCAGCACCCCGCGCCTGCTCAATTCCCGCCGCCACCCGCCGGAGTTTTTCGCCCAGATGTGGCGCGAGCTGGAGGAAAAGGGACACTGGCAGGGCGAGATCTGGAACCGGCGCAAAAACGGCGAGGCCTTTCCCGAGTGGCTGACCATCACCGCCATCAAGGACGCCCAGGGCCGCACCGCCCACTTCGTGGGTGTCTTCCACGACATCACCGAGGCCAAGCGCAGCCAGGAGCAGATCTCCTACCAGGCCTATCACGACGCCCTGACCGGCCTGCCCAACCGGATGCTGTTCAACGACCGCCTGCGGGTGGCCCTGGCCCAGGCCCAGCGCCGGGGCCGGGGGTTGTCGATCCTGTTCCTGGACCTGGACAACTTCAAGACCATCAACGACAGCCTGGGCCACGCCACCGGCGACCTGCTGTTGCAGCAGGTGGCCAAGCGCCTGGTGCGCTGGGTGCGCGAGGAAGACACCGTGGCCCGCCTGGGCGGCGACGAGTTCATCATGCTCCTGAGCGCGGTGGGCGAGCCGGACGCGGCGGTGCAGGTGGCCGAGCGCATCCTGGAGTCGCTGGCCGAACCATTGGTGATCGGCGACCAGGAGCTGTTCATCACCGCCAGCATCGGCATCACCATCTTCCCCCACGACGGCCTGGAGCCCGAGACCCTGGTGGCCAACGCCGACCTGGCCATGTACCGGGCCAAGGGCGAGGGGCGCAACAACTACATGCTGTTCACCCCGGCCATGAACCAGGTGGTGGTGCGCCGCCTGGAAATGGAGCGGGCCCTGCGCCGGGCGGTCATGCGCGACGAGCTGATCGTCTACTACCAGCCCAAGGTGGACCTGGACTCGGGGCTGATGGTGGGCCTGGAGGCCTTGGTGCGCTGGCAGCGGCCGGGCTACGGCCTGGTCTCGCCGGCGGACTTCATCCCCCTGGCCGAGGAGACCGGCCTGATCTTGCCCATCGGCGAATGGGTGTTGCGCACCGCCTGCGCCCGGGCCAAGATCTGGCACGACCAGGGGCACCGCCACCTGGGGGTGGCGGTGAACCTCAGCCCGCGCCAGTTCCAGCAGCGCAACCTGGTGCAGACCGTGGCCCGGGTGCTGGAGGAAACCCGCCTGGATCCGGCCTGCCTGGAGCTGGAGGTGACCGAGGGGGTGTTGATGCACAGCGTGGAGGAGGCCATCCGCACCATGCAGGAGCTGTCCGCCCTGGGGGTGAAACTGTTCATGGACGACTTCGGCCGGGGCTACTCCAGCCTCTACCACCTCAAGCGCTTCCCCATGCAGGCGCTGAAGATCGACCGCTCCTTCGTCCAGGACGTCACCAGCAATCCCAGCGACGCCTCCATCGTCAACACCATCATCAGCATGGGCCGCAGCCTCAACCTCCAGGTGGTGGCCGAAGGCGTGGAGACCCAGGAGCAACTGGAGTTCCTGCGCGCCAACCAGTGCCACCAGATGCAGGGTTATCTCTTCAGTCGGCCAGTGCCGGACGAGCAGATCAGCCAACTCCTGGAACAGGAGCGCCAGCGCCGTTCAGGCGGCAGCCAGGCCCAGGCCTAGCCGGGGCCCGAAGCGAGGACCCGGCCCGCTTCAGGCGCCATCCCCCGGAGGCTCCAGGCGTTGGCCAGCGCGGAAGTAGTGCGCCGCCCCGGGGGCCAGGGCCAGGCGCAGCGTCTCGCCGGGTGCGGGCCAGGGCGGCGCGGGCGCGCGGGCCACCCACACCTGGCGGCCCCGGGCCAGGTGCAGCCAAGCCTCACCCCCCACCCGCTCCACCAGCTCCAGACGGGCCGCGAAACCATCCGCCCCCAGGACCAGCCCCTCGGGTCGCACCCCCAGCACCAGCTCGGCCCCGGCCTGATCCGCCAGCCAGGCGGGCAGGGCCAGGGTCAGCTCCGCCTCCGGGCAGCGCAACCCTGGCCCGCCTTCAGCCAGCTCCACCCGGCCAGCCAGGAAGTTCATGGGTGGGCTGCCCACGAAACCGGCCACGAAGAGATTGGCCGGGCGGGCGTGGATCTCCGCCGGTGGGCCGATCTGCTGCACCTGTCCCCGGGCCAGGACCACCACCTGGGAGCCCAGGGTCAGGGCCTCCACCTGGTCGTGGGTCACGTAGAGGGTGGTCACCCCCAGGCGGCGGTGCAGGCGCATCAGCTCCACCCGCATCTGTCCCCGCAGGCGGGCGTCCAGGTTGGACAGGGGCTCGTCGAAGAGGAACAGCCTGGGCCGCCGGGCGATGGCCCGGCCGATGGCCACCCGCTGGCGCTGTCCGCCCGAGAGCTGGGCCGGCCGGCGCCGCAGCAACTCGCCCAGGTCCAGCAGCTCGGCCACCTCCGCCACCCGCTGGGCGATCTCGGCCCGGGGCGCGCCGCGCACCTTGAGGCCAAAGCCCAGGTTGCCGGCCACGTCCAGGTGGGGATAGAGGGCGTAGCTCTGGAAGACCATGGCCACGTCCCGCTCCCGGGGCGAGAGCCGGCTCACCTCCTGGTCGCCGATCAGGATGCGGCCGGCGTCGGCCTCCTCCAGGCCGGCCACCAGGCGCAGCAGGGTGGACTTGCCGCAGCCCGAGGGCCCCAGGATCACCACCAGCTCGCCGGGCGCGGCCGTCAGCGAGACCCGGTCCAGGACCGCGACCCCGCCCAGGCGCTTGCCCAGCCCCTCCAGCCGCAAGCCGGGATTGCCGTCGCTCATCGTCCCTCCCCTTCTCCTCAGCCCTTGACCGCCCCGGCGGTCAGCCCCCGGGCGATGCGCCGCTGGAAGAGCAGCACCAGCAGCACCAGGGGCAGGGTGGCCACCACGCTGGCGGCGGCGATCTCGCCCCAGGGCATGGTGTATTGCCCCTGGAACAGGGCGATGCCCACCGGCAGGGTCTGGCGGGCGCGGTCGGTCATGATCAACAGCGCGAAGAAGAACTCGTTCCAGGCGTAGATGAAGACCAGGATCGCGGCGGTGAAGACCCCGGGCGCGGCCAGGGGCAACACCACCCGGGTGAAGGCCTGGAGCCGGCCGCAGCCGTCGCAGAGCGCGGCCTCCTCCAACTCGGCCGGCAGGCCCCGGAAGAAGGCGGTCAGCACCCAGACCGCCAGGGGCAGGGTCAGGGTGACGTAGGGCAGGATCAGGCCCGGATAGGTGTTGAGCCAACCCAGGCCGCGCAGGATCTCCCAGACCGGGCCGGCCAGGGCCACCTGGGGGAACATGCCCACCAGGAGCAGGCCGGCCATGATCCAGCCCCGGCCGGGCAGGGGCAGCCGGGCCAGGGCGTAGCCCGCCAGGCAGGCCAGGCCGAGGCTGATCAGGGTGGAGCCGCCGGCCACCACGGCGCTGTTGAGGATGAAGCCCAGCAGGTCGTGACGGCCGAAGGCGGCGCGGTAGAAATCCAGCGAACCCGAAGGCCAGGGCGTGGGCGGCATGGCCGTCACCTCCAGCGGGGTCTTCAGGCTGGTGAGCAAGAACCAGAGGAACGGCCCCAGGCTCCAGGCCAGCAGCAGCCCCGCCAGGCCCCAGAAGGCGACTCTCCCGGCCCCGCCCCTCATGCCCTGCCCTCCCCCAGCGCCCCCCGTCCCAGCACCCGCAGATAGACCAGGCCCAGACCCAGGGCGCAGAGGAAGACCACCACCGAGACCGCCGCGCCCTGGCCCAGGAAGCCCTCGGCGAACATCTTCTGGTAGCCGTGGAACATCAGCACGTCGGTGGTCCCGCCCGGCCCGCCCTGGGTCATCACGAAGACCAGGTCAAAGACCCTGAGCGCGTCCATGGTGCGGAACAACAGGGCCAGCAACAAAGCCGGCCGCAGCAGGGGCCAGGTGATGAGGGTGAAGCGCCGCCAGGGGCCGGCCCCGTCCACCCGGGCCGCCTCGTAGAGTTGGTCGGGGATGGCCTGCAGGCCGGCCAGGATCAGCAGAGCGGCGAAGGCGCTGGTCTTCCAGACGTCGGCCAGGACCAGGGCCGCCAGGGCCCAGCCCGGCTCGGCCAGCCAGGCCTGGTAGTGGCCCAGGGCCCCGCCGTAGAGCAGGTAGTTGACCAGGCCGTAGCGATCGTTGAACAGAAAGCGCCACATCTGGGAGGCCACCACCGTGGGCAGGGCCCAGGGCACCAACAGCGCCGCCCGCACCAGACCCCGGCCCCGGAAGGCCCGGTTCAGGAGCAGGGCCATCACCAGGCCCAGGAGCACCTCCAGGCTGGTGCTGAGGGCCACGAAGACCAGGGTGTTGCGCAGGGCCTCGCCAAAGGCGGGATCGCCCAGGAGCAGGCGGTAGTTGTCCAGCCCGACCCAGCCCCGGCCCAGGCCGGGCAGGCCCAGCACCACCCGGTGCAGGCTGAGCCAGACCGAGCTGAGAATGGGATAGAAGGCAAAGGCCGCCACCACCGCCAGGCTGGGGGTCAGCATTCCCCAGGCCAGGCGTTGGTCGCGGGCGGCCAGGCTCATTGTCCCGCCTCCTGAGCCAGGGCGGCATGGGCCTGGACCTGGCGGCAGGCGCGGGTGGCCAGGGCCGCCAGGTCGCTGTCGGGCTCGGCCAGGGCGCGGTGGAAAAAGCGCTGCATGACATGGCTCAGGGCCGGGTAGAGGGGGCTCTGGGGCCGGGGCCGGGCCGAGGCGAAGACCGGCAGCATCTGGCCCAGGTAGGGTCGCTGCCGGGCCAGGTCCGGGTCGGCGTAGAGACTGCGGCGCACCGGGGCCCAGCCGGCCCTGAGGGCCAGGATTTTCTGCACCCGGGGGCTGGCCAGGAAGCGGACCCAGGCCAGGGCCGCCCGGGGCCGGCGGGAGAAGGCGCTGACCCCCACCTGCCAGCCGCCCAGCACCGCCACGCTCCGGCCCCCGGCCAGGGCCGGCAGGGGACAGAGCCCCGCCCGGCCGGCCACCCGGGAGCGGTCCGGGTCGTTGATGATCGACCAGGCGTAGGGCCAGGAGCGCAGGAAGACCGCCTGGCCCTGGACGAACAGGGCCAGGGACTCCGGCTCCTGGTAGGTCAGCACCCCGCGCGGGGCCACCGGACCGATCAGGCGGCGGCGCAGGAACTCCAGGGCGGCCAGGCTGGCGGGCTGGCCCAGGCCGCAGCGGCCGGATTCGTCCAGCACCCAGCCCCCGGCCCCGTAGACGAACTCCAGCACGTCGCAGACCAGGCCCTCGTACTGCTTGAACTGGCCGGAATAGCCGGCCATGAGCCGGCCCTGGGCGGCCTCGGCGGCGGCGATGGTCTGGGCCTGGGCCACCAGTTCGTCCCAGGTGCTAGGCGGGGCCAAGCCATGGCGCGCCAGGAGATCGCGGCGGTAGTAGAGCAGGCCGGCGTCCAGGTACAGGGGCGCGCCGTAGAGCCGGCCCCGCCAGGTGTTGGCCAGGAGCGGACCGGGCAGGAGGTCCCGCCGGTCGTCGGCCGTGAACAGGTCATCCAGGGGCCGCGCCCAGCCGGCGGAGGCGAACTCCGGCGGCCAGATCACGTCCATCAGGAAGGCGTCCACCTCCGGGCTGCGGTTCTTGAGCTTCTGGGTCAACAGGTCGTGCAGGGCGGTGGAGGAGTGCGGCCCCACCACCGGCTCCACCCGCAGGCCGGGATGCTCGCGGGCGAAGAGGCGATAAATCTCCTCCCAGACCTCGGGCTGGTTGGGCTTGAACCCCACGAAGCGCACCAGGCCAGGATCGCCATCGTCCGCCGCCATCGCGCCCGCGCCCACGACACCCCACCCAACCAGGGCCAGGGTCAGGGCCAACAGCGCCACCGCCGGTCCCAGGCCGGCCAGGCGAGGCCAAATGGAGCTAGGCGGGCGGCATCCGGTCAGGTTCACTCCCAACTCTCCCCCGGGTTCAAACCCTGAGCCTGGCGGGCGTAGCAATGCGAATCAGTATTTAATTAGAACACTAAAGTTATTTGTGATAAATAACAAGGTAACCCGACCCCGTCAAGGTTCCTCGCCAATCATAAATGGAGGAAGGCTATCGCATGACTGGTCTAAAGCCTGATAAAACCGATACCCGCATCCCGGCCGTCCTGCTGGCCCTGGTCCTGGGCCTGACCATCCTGCTCGGCCCGGCCAGCGTCCAGGCCGCCAGCCGCATCCTGGCCGTGACCTCCAAGGAGGCCAATTTCCGCAGCAGCCCCTCCACCAAGGCCGACATCCTGTTCACCATGGGCCGCTACTATCCGGTGAAGGTGCTGCAGAAGAAGGGCAACTGGTATCGGGTGGAGGATTTCGAGAAATACCGGGCCTGGGTCCATCGCTCGCTGCTGGGCAAGGTCAAGGCGGTGGTGGTCAAGGCCGAGATCGCCAACATCCGCGACCAGCCCAGCACCAGGGGCCAGATCGTGCTCAAGGCCAAGCGCTACGTGCCCTTCAAGGTGCTGGAGCGCCGGAAGGACTGGCTGAAGGTGCAGCACGACGACGGCGAGACCGGCTGGCTGCACCAGAGCCTGGTCTGGGGTCGCTACTAGAGCTCCCCGGCTAGCTGCCGGCCCCCGCCTTGGCCAGGCGCTGGCGGCAGACCGCCTCGTACTCTCGCCCGATCTCCAGGTATTGATCCACGCTCAGGGGCGGCCGGTTGATGGCGGCGGTCAGGGTCTGGTCCAGCTCGCCTTCGCTGGCCAGGGCGCGGCCGGCCCGGCGCAGCAGCTCCAGGTGGGGCTCCAGGGCCTGGGGCCGCATCTGCAGGGCGATGGAGCCCGGCAGGCAGAGTTCGGCCAGGGGACGGGCGAAGAAGTTGGCCGCCTGGGCCCGGAAGTTGGCGATCAGGGGCGCGAAGGTGGCCGGCTCGGGGAAGCCGCTGGTGGCCAGGAGCAGGAAATCCCGGGGCATGGGCCACCACAGGGGATGGCGCTCCCGGCCGGCCGGGTCCCGGGTCAGGTAGGGCTGGAGGCAGCAGATCATGCGGTCCAGCACCGCCTTCAACTGGGCGGGATAGCCGTCGGTGTAGACCGGCGCGGCCAGGACCAGCAGGCTGGCCTGGCGCAGGCCCTCCACCACCTGGTCCATGTCGTCGCGCTGGGCGCAGACCCCGGGGGTCTTGAACATGCAGGCCAGGCAGGCGATGCAGGGCGCGACCTTGAGCTTGGCCGCCTCCAACACCTGAAGCTTGGCCCCGCCGGCGGTCAAGCCCTCTCCCAGGGCCGCCAGCAGCCGGCCGGTGACCCCGCGCCCGCCCCGGGCGCTGCCGTTGATGGCCAAGACCTCCATGCCGCCCTCCCCCTTGCTGGTTCCCGATGTCATCCCAGGAGCAGCTTGCCACCGATCGCAATCAGGATCAAGCCGCCGGCCAGGCCCATGCGGTGGCCGAAGCGGGCGCTCAGGCGGCGGCCCAGGGCCATGGCCGCCCAGGTCATGCCCGCCGCCACCAGGCCGATGATCACCGCCGCCTGGCCGATCTCGCCGCCCACCAGACCCAGGCTGAAGCCAACCCCCAGGGCGTCGATGCTGGTGGCCAGGCTGAGCATCAACAGACTCCAGCCCCGGGTGGGGTCGCCGCAGCGGTCACCGTCCTCCTCCGGCTGGGGGGCAAGGCTCTCGCGGATCATGCGCCCGCCCAAAAAGACCAATACCGCGCAGGCCAGCCATGGACCCCACTGGCTGGTGAACTCGGCCACCCCCTGTCCCAGCAACCAGCCGGCCACCGGCATGGCGAACTGAAAAAAACCGAAATGAAACGACAAGCGAAAAACCTGGCGTAGGCCGAAAAAGCGGCAGCCCACTCCCAGGCCCACCGCGAAGGCGTCACAACCCAGGGCCACGGCCAGGCCTAAGTTTTCCATCAAGGTCACGCTGCGGTCTCCCTTTGTCCAAAGTGCCCATTTACGGCGGGCAGGGGCAGACATCGGCCCCGCCGATGTCTTTTTCGCCTTGCCGATAACAATGCCTTGCGAGAAAGTATATACCAGCGTGACAATTCTTGTTTGGGGTGGGGCGTGAACGAGCCGACCATGACCATACTTTGCCTGGGGTTGGACGAACCGCAACTCTCGGCCCTGGACCGCCTGATCCCCGAAACCGGGGCCGGCAGTTATCGCCTGCGCCCCCACGGGATCTGGGGGGAGCAGTTGGCCACCACTGAACTGCCCCTGGCCGAGGCGGTGCTGTTGTCCCCGGACGGCGATGGACGGGCCGGGCTGGAGCCTATCACCGGGCTGCGCCGGCTGGCGCCCCACCTGGCCATCATCCTGCTGCTGGCCCCGGACCAGGAATCCCTGGTGGCCCCGGCCCTGGCCCTGGGGGTCCAGGATTGCCTGACCTGGGGTCAGTTCGACGCCAACGGCCTGACCCGCGCCCTGGACCTGGCCCGTCTGCGCCAGGCCAGCCTGGAGAAATTGCGGGTGGAGTCGGACTTTTTCCGCTCCATCGTCAACGACCAGACCGAGCTGATCTGCCGCCTGTTGCCCGACGGCACCATCACCTTCGCCAACCAGGCCTTTTGCCGCTATTTCGGCACCCCCGTCGCCAAGATGGTGGGCAGCAACCTCTTCACTTTCCTGCCCCCGGAGGAGCGCCAGCGCCTGCACCAATTCCAGAAGGGCCTGACCCCGGAACTGCCGGTGGGACGCAGCGAGCATTCCCACCAAACCCCCGGCGGTGAAATCCGCTGGCTGGCCTGGACCAACCGCGCCTTTTTCGATCCCCAGGGCCGGGTGTTGGAATACCAGTGCGTGGGTTTGGACATCACCGAGCGCAAGCTGACCGAGCAGACCCTCCAAGCGGTGGAGCTCAACCTGCGCCAAATCTTTCTCAGCAACGCCGACGGCATGATCGTGGCCGACCCCCAGGGCAAGGTTCTGTTCGTCAATCCCTCGGCCGAGCGGATGCTGGCCCGCGGCGCGGCCGATTTGGTGGGCTCGCCCTTTCCCTTCGAACTGGCCCCGGAAACCAACAGCGAGATGTGTCTCATCTCCCGGGGCGGCCGCAAGCTGGTGGCGGCCATGCGGGTGGTGACCACCAAATGGCAGGGCCAGCCGGCCCTGTTAGCCAGCCTGCGCGACATCAGCGAGCTGGCCGAGCTGCGCGAGGAGCTGCGTTCGCTCTCCCTGGAGGACGAACTGACCGGCCTCTACAACCGGCGCGGCTTCATCACCCTGGCCCGCCAGCAGATCAAGACCGCGCTGCGCATGCGGCGGCGGATGCTGTTGTTCTTCGTGGACGTGGACGACCTGAAGATGATCAACGACAGCCTGGGCCACCGCGAGGGCGATCGGGCCGTCTTCGGCGCGGCCCAGGTCCTGCGCGACACCTTCCGCGAGTCGGACGTGGTGGGCCGGGTGGGGGGCGACGAATTCGCGGCCCTGGCCATGGAGGCCGACGAGGAGCAGGCCCAACCCATCCTGGAGCGCCTGCGCCACTCCCTGGAAAGCTACAACCAGGGCCGGCCCGGCTCCTACCGCCTTTCCCTCTCGGTGGGCACCGCCACCTACGACCCGGCTGGACCCCGCCCCCTGGAGGACCTGCTGGCCGAGGCTGACCGCAAGATGTATCAGCAGAAACGCGGCAAGGCCACACGCCCCTAGCCGGGTGCCCCCGGCGGGGCGTATACGGGTCGGTCGCGTGCCGCGACGGGCGTATACGGGGGTCGGGTGGCGCTGAGTCCTGAACCAAGCTTGCCCGCTCCCGTAGTGGCCTTTTCCCACAAGAAACGGGCGGGGATAAACCCCGCCCGATGAAGACTAGATATTTCCTGATTTCGTAGGGGCGGGGTTTATCCTCGCCCGTCTCGGTTTCGCCCCGCGCGAGTCATCTACGGGAGCGCGCGAGGGCAGTGCCTGGCCCAGCGTCACCCGACCCGTTTATGCCGGCCCAGGCACTGGGCCGACCCGTTTATGCCTGTCGCGGCACGCGACCCCGTATACGCCCGTGGCGGCACGCCACTCCGTATCCGCCAGCCCAGGCACTGGGCGCTGGGGCTATTCGTAGACCTTTTCCTCCAGCGCGTCGGAGGCGGCCGCGTCCATCTCATGGTCGCGGGGGGCCCTGGCCTGGGCGTATTCACGATACCACTCGCTGGCGGTGATGGCCGACATGATCTCGTTGGTGCCGGTCCAGATGGAGGCCAGGCGCAGGTCGCGCACGATGCGCTCCACGGGGAAGATGTTGGTGTAGCCGATGCCGCCCATGACCTGCATGGCGTTGTGGGCCGCCTGCTGGCAGGACTCGGTGACGAACTTCTTGGTCTGGCTGACCATGCGCCGCACCCGGTTGGGCTCCACGCCGGCGTCCACCGCCCGGCTGGTGGCGTAGACCATGGCCCGGGCCGCGTCCATGAGCATGGCGGCCTGGGCCACCTGGAAGCTGACCCCCTGGAACTCGGCGATGGCCTTGCCAAAGGCCTTGCGCCGGGTGGTGTAGCCGGTGGCCACCTCCAGGGCCGGCCGGGCCGCGCCGATGGTCATGGCCGCGGTGCCCAGGCGCTCGGGGATCATCATGGTGTTGAAGACCGCCAGGGCGCCGTTGATCTTGCCCAGGACGTTGGCCTTGGGCACCTTGGCATCCTTGAACACCACCCGGCCCGCGCCGCCGCCCCGGCAGCCCATCAGGCCGTAGAGGTACTTGGTTTCCACCCCGGGACCGCGATCGACGATGAAGGCGGTCAGGGCCTTGTGGTTGGGGGCCTGGGCGTCGGTGCGGGCGTAGACCAGGAAGTAGTCCGCGCCCTCGGCCCCCACGATGAAGCGCTTCTGGCCGGTGAGCAGGAAGTGGTCGCCCTGGTCCACGGCCACGGTGGTGGCCCCGAAGAAGTCGCTGCCGCCCCGGGGCTCGGTCAGGCACTCGGCGGCGAAGGTCTGGCCGGCCAGGAGGGGATTGACGTAGCGCTCCTTCTGCTCGTCGCTGCCGTGCAGGATGATGGCGTCGCAGACCAGCTCCGCCCCCACCCCGAAGGTGCAGGCGAAGATGTAGCCCAGCACGCCCACCTCCTCCATGACCATGCTGGTGCTCACCCAGTCCAGGCCCCGGCCGCCCCACTGCTTGGGATAGCGGCAGCCCATCAGGTTGCGCCGGCCGGCCTCCTGCAGGAACTCCTTGGGAAAGGTGATCTTGTCCTGGTCCATGTCCAGGATCATCTGGCGCGGCACCCAGCCCACCAGCTCGCGCACTTCGTCGCGCAGCTTGAGCTGCTCCTTGTTCAGCATGAAATCAAACATCGGACGATCCTCTCTGGAGTCCCGGCCGGCGGCCCGGCCGGGGTGGCTGATCGGTTGGCGCGGCTAGCCCTGCTCCTCGCGCAGCTTGAACTTCATGATCTTGCCGGTGGGGGTGTGGGGCAGGGCGTCCACCAGCACGAAATCACGGGGAATCTTGTACTTGGCCAGGCGCTCGCCCAGGAAGGTCCTGAGCGTCTCGGCCTCCAGGGCGGCGTCCTTGGCCGGCACCACGTAGGCCACCACGGTCTCGCCCCATTCCGGGTTGGGCCGGCCCACCACCGCCGCCTCGACCACCTGGGGATGGGCGGACAGGGCGTCCTCCACCTCCTTGGAATAGACGTTCTCCCCGCCGGTGACGATCATGTCCTTGGTGCGGTCGACGATGAAAAGATAGCCGTCGTCGTCGAGCCGGGCCACGTCGCCGGTGCGGTACCAGCCGTCGTGGAAGGCGGCGGCGGTGCCGGCCGGGTCGTCCAGATAGCCCTGCATCATGGAATCGGCCTTGAGCCAGATCTCGCCGGCCTCGCCGGGCGCGGCCGGGTGCTGCTCGTCCTTCATCACCAGCAGCTCCGCCCCGGGCAGGGCGGTCCTGCCGATGGAGCCGGCCTTGGCCACCTGCTCCTCGGGCAGGAGGGTGGTGCCGGTGGGGCCGGCCTCGGTCATGCCGTAGACCTGGTAGAAGTTGTCGCTGCGATAGGCCTCGGTCAGGCGGCGGGCGGTGTCGGCGGCGATGGGGCCGCCGCCATAGATCCAGGCCCGCATGGAAGACAGGTCGAAGTCGGCGAAATTGGGGATCATCTGCAGGGGCATCAGGTAGGAGATGGGCGCGCCGAAGTAGACGGTGCACTTTTCGTTCTGCACCGCCTGGAGGAAGTGCAGGGGGTGGTATTCACGCACCAGGATGGTGGCGGCCCCCAGGTACTGCGCGCCCATGAACCAGTTGTTGAGGGGCGAGGAGTGCCAGATGGGCATGGCCATCAGCAGGCGGTCGTTGGGGTCCATCTTCACCGCCAGGGCCCCGGTGATGCCGGCCATGATCACGTTGCGGTGGGAGTGCAGGCAGCCCTTGGGCTTGCCGGTGGTGCCGCTGGTGTAGAGGATCTCGGCCGGGTCGTCGTCGTTCACCTTGACCGGGCTGAAGGTCGGGGCGGTCTCCAGGAGGTCCTCCAGGCGCTCATGCCCCGCCACGGCGCTGTCCAGGCAGGCCTTTTTCACTGGGGCGGCGATCTTCTCGGCCACCGGGGCCAGGGAACCGTCGAATAAAAAGACCTTGGCCCGGCTGTGGCCCAGGATGTAATCCACCTCCGGGGCCATGAGCTTGTGGTTGATGGGAACCACCACCGCGCCGGCGCTGAGCGCGCCATAAAAGGCGATGACGAAACCCGGCGTGTTCTGGCTCATGATGGCCACCCGGTCGCCCGGGGCCACCCCCCAGGACTGCAACACCCCGGCCGCGGCCCGGGCGCCCTGGGCCACCTGAGCGAAGGTCCAGCCATGGCCGGCATAGCGCAGGCAGTCCTTGTGGGCGAATTTGCGTCCGTTGCGCTCCAGCATCTGCACCAGGTTCATCGTCCCTCTCCTTGGTTGGCTCCCCGTTGGCGTCTCCCGGCGTCCCCCGCGCCGCGTGGTTTCACTTGCCCTTGCGGTCCCGATCCGCCGCCAGCCCGCCGCGCTCCAAATGCCCCAGGCGGGCCACCAGCCGCGCCTTGACGCTCAGGATGTCCTGCTCCAGCAGGCGCAATTCATCCAGGCGCTGGCGAATCTCGGCCAGCTTGGTCTCGCCGTAGGCCAGGCTGCGCCGGATCTGGCCGGCCTCGTCCAGGTCCACGTCGGCCATGCCGATCATCTCGGCGATTTCCTCCAGGCTGTAGCCGAAGCGCTTGCCGCGCAGGATCAGCTTGAGCCGGGCGCGGTCGCGCTTGTCGTAATAACGCTGGTTGCCGCCGCTGCGCCGGGGGCTGATCAGGCCCTTTTCCTCATAGAAACGGATGGTGCGGGTGCTGATCTCGAACTCGGAGGCCAGTTCGGAGATGGAGTAACGCCGCTCCCGGGCCGGGGCTGGCTTGCTCGGCATGGCTGCTCGCTGATAGTTACAGTTGACGTTAACGTCAATAATGCGGCGGCGGAAGGCCGGAAGTCAAGCGGGAAAACTGGGGGAGAGGCGGCGGGGAGCGGCGGGGGGGTTGGCGTGGTTATTAGGGAGAAAGCCAAGGAGAGATTGCTTCGTCGCTGCGCTCCTCGCAATGACACCTATCTCCTTCGTCCGTCATTGCGAGCGAAGCGAAGCAATCTCTGGGTAGGGAGGCAGGCCCTGGTGGCCAAGAGGGGGAGGAAGACGGGGAGGGATTAATTCGGGAGATGGCTTCGTGGCTTTCGCTCCTCGCAATGACACCTATCTCCTTCGTCCGTCATTGCGAGCGAAGCGAAGCAATCTCTTGGCTGGGCCGGCCTGGTGGCCATGATGGGGAGGAAGGCAGGGAGGGATGAATTCGGGAGATTGCTTCGTCGCTGCGCTCCTCGCAATGACCCTGTTTCCTATATTGTGCGCGCCAAAACGAAGGCCTGGTGGTGGAGCGGACAGTTTGTGCGCCATACCCGACATGCGGTTGTGAACCCTTCTCACCGGAGCAATCGCGCAGCCTTGTCACCTCACCCCGGGACGAAAGGGCGAAAGCCCTTTCGCCAGATTTTTTAGGAGGGGGCGTGGGGGGACCATTTTTGCGCGGCAAAAAGGGCTCCCCCGCATCTCTTCTCTCCCCACCCCATCCTCTGCCGCCTAGCGGCGGACGAGTTCGATGATGGTGATTTCCGGGGGGGCGGCGATGCGCATGGGTGGTCCCCAGGTGCCGGTGCCCCGGCTGGTGTAGAGGCTGGGGTGGTGGTCCAGGGGGTAGAGGCCGTCCTGCATGGGATAGATGGCCCCGGTGACGTAGCGAAAGGGCCAGACCTGTCCCAGGTGGGTGTGGCCGGAGAGTTGGAGGTCCACCCGGCCCAGGGCGGCGGGGTCCAGGTTGGGCCGGTGCTTGAGCAGCAGGGTGAAGCGGGAAAGATCGAGTCCGGCCAGGGCCTTGGCCTCATGGGTGGGGGCGGGGCCGGCCCCGGGCAGGCGCAGGGCGGGATCGTCGACCCCGGCCAGGTTGAGGGGTCCCACGGTCAGGCCTTGATCGCGCAGGAGGATGAAGCCGGATCGCTGGTGGAAGGAGATGGAGTTGCCCAGGCCGGCGTAGATCTCGTGGTTGCCCAGGATGGCGTATTTGCCCAGGGGCGGGTCCAGGGTGGCCCAGAGGTTGGCCAGGCCGTCCTCGCCAAAGAGGTTGCCGTCCACCAGGTCGCCGGTGGACACCACCAGGTCGGGGTGCTGGGCGCGGATCATCTCCACGATGCGCGAGAGCATGCGCTGGCCGTTGAGCAGGCCCAGGTGCACGTCGCTGACCTGGGCGATGACCAGGCGGTCCATCCCGGGAGGGAGCTTGTCGGTGGCGATGGTCACCCGCTCCAGGCGCAGGCTCCTGGCCTCGACCACGCCATAGCCGGTGGCCAGGACGGCCAGGCCCAGCGCGGCGGCGGCGCAGGCCCGGGTCCAGCCGGCGGGCGGGGTCCAGAGTTCCAGGCGGCCGGCCAGGACGCCCAGACCCTGTACCAGCCAGGAGGTCAGGGAGGTGAGCACCCCCAGGCCGGCCAGGCCCATCCAGACAAAGGCGATCCAGGCCAGGATCATGGCCGGGAAGTCGTGACCGGCGCGCTCCAGGGTGCGGACGGCGGGCGGGGCCAGGAGGAGCAGGAGGAAGAGCCCGGCCAGGCCCAGGCCCCAGCCCCGACCGGCGGGCAGCAGGGGACGCAGGCGGGCGAAGAGCACCGCGTGGAAACTCCCGTACACGCCCAGGAATATGAGCCAGAACCAGTTCATGGCCTAAGCATGACGCCAGGCGGGGGGAAGCGCAAGCGGAGCCGGGATGGAGCTCAGCTCGTCTCCTTGTGCTGATGGTAGGCCATGACCTGGGACAGGGCCACCAGACGGCCGGTGTCGTCGGTGACCTTGACCTCCCACAGGCTCAGGCGCTTCTTGCGATCCACGGCCTGGGCGATTGCGAAGAGCTTCTGGTCGGCCGCGCCGCTGCTGAGGAAGTTGGTCTTGGTCTCGAACAGGACCGCCCCGCCGGGCAGGGTGTTGGCCGCCACCGCCGCCGCCTGGTCGATCAGGGCGTAGATGGTGGAGCCGTGGACCATGTTCAGGGCGTTGAGATGGTGGGGTTGGGGCATCAGGCTGACCACGGCCCGGCCCTCGGCCACGTCTTCCACGGTCAGGCCCAGGTAGGTGGCCAGGGGATCGTTGCCCACCACCTCCCGGGCGTAAGCCACGCGTTTGTCAATATCCATGGGGCTCTCCGGAGCATAATTAGTGAGCAACCACTGCTGTCTCCCGGAGATTTTACCCCAGGCGGACGGTCTGGCAAGCAAATCAGGTCTTGGCCTGGGGCGCGGTCTCGGTCAGGAGCAGCGAGGCGACAAAGGCGATGACCGCCGCCCCCAGGTAGACCATGAAGGCCTGGGCGTAGGCCTCGGGCGAGAGGCTGCCGTCCGGCGACTTGTGCAGCTTGAGCAGCCAGCCCAACAGCGGCTGCATCACCGCCCCGCCCAGGAAGGGAAAGAGGTTGACCATGCCCACCGCGGTGCCGGCCATGGCCACCGGAAACAGCTCCTTGCTGGAGGTGAAGCCCACCGAGACGATGGCGCTGCTGAACAGCGAGAGCAGGAAGCACCAGAGGTAGAGCATGGTCAGGCTCAGGCCCTGGGGCCAGAAGCACAGGGGCAGCACCAGGAACAGCATCCCGGCCGAGGCCAGGATCAGGACCTTCTTGCGCGAATGCCAGCGGTCGGAAAGCCAGCTCAGGAAGGGGCTGCCCAGGATCATGGCCACGGCGGCCATGCTGAGCACCCCGCCGGCCTGGCCCTTGCTGAGGCCGTAGACCTGGATCAGGTAGGGGCCTCCCCAGAGGCCCACGAAGGAGAAGAAGATGCCGCAGGTGAAGAAGAACCAGGCCGCCAGGGGCCAGAAGCGGGCGGCTTGCATCACCGAGGCCATGCCCCGCAGCAGGCTCGGGGCCGGCGCGCCGCCCGCCGCCCGGGGCAGCGGGGACTCCGGCGGGGCGAAGCCAAGTTCTTCCGGGGTGTTGCGCACGAAAACCCAGATGGCCCCGGCCAGGACGATGGTCAACCCGCCGATGGCCAGGAAGCTGCCCCGCCAGCCCAGGGCCGCGCTGAGGTAGGCCAGGGGCGCGGCGGCGATCAGCACCCCCAGGCCGCCCACCGCCAGGAGGATGCCGGCCATGGTGGCGAACTCGCTGACCTTGAACCAGCGGGTCATGGTCTTCATGGTGGGCACGAACAGCATGGAGACCCCCAGGCCCACCAGGACCCGGGCGAAGATGGCCATGCCCGCGCTGTCGGCCAGGCCGAAGAGGATGGAGGACCCGCCGGCCAGGAGGAAAAACACGGTGATGGAGCGCCGGGGACCCCAGGAGTCGCTGAGCAGGCCGGCCGGAAGCTGCATGGCGGCATAGGGATAGAAATAGGCCGAGCCCAGGAAGCCCATCAGGGCCTCGCCGGCCGAGAGATCCTTCATCATGTCCAGGGCCACCACCGCCGGGGAGGTGCGGTGGAAATAGACCAACAGGTAACCGACCGCCAACAACAGGAACACCAGCCAGCGATAACCGCCGGCCGGCCGCGCCGTCGCCTGATCCGCCATGGGGCCCCCTCTCGCGCCTTGGGCAAGACGACAGGGCCATCTTAGCTTTTCGCGGTGCAAAGGCGCAAGGGGGCTAGGCCGGGCGGCGTGGTGGTGGTCAGGCCGCCAGCCGGCGGGCCAGGGCCGCCGGCTCCGGGAGCGGCCCCAGGCTGGTGGGCCAGGACGCGGCCAGGGTCTCGGCCAACTCCGTCAGGCCGCGCCCCTCCCAGGCCCGGGCCAGGGCGGACAGCTCCGGCCCGGTTTCCGCCCCGTCCTCGGCGCGCAGTTCGACCTCGGTCAGGCGTTCATCGCGCAGCAGGTAATCCAGGCGCAGGCGGCCGGCCGCCGTGTCCAGCTCCCGCCGGCAGAGGAAGACCCCGGCCCGCACCTTGACCGTGCGTCCGGGGCGAGGCTTGCGGGGGAAGATCAGCCACTCCGGGGACAGCATGCGTTGGCCCTGGCGCTCCACCTCGGCCCACAGCTCGGGGTCGGGCCGGGCCGGGGTCAGGGGACCCAGCACCGCCCCAAACTCCCGGGCCAGGGCCTGGCGCAGCCCGGCGTCACTCACCGCCGCCGCCCGCTCCGCGCCCAGCTCCCGCTCCAGGCTGGTCAGGTGCCCGGCCATGGCCCTGGCGAAGCGGGCGCGAAAGGCCTCGTCCGGGCAGCGGCAGACCCGGGCCATGGCCGCCTGGTCGAAGCGGCGCATCAGGTTTCCCACGAAGACCCAGCAGGAGCCCACCTCGCCGGCCCCGGTGCCGCAGATCTTGCGCCCGGCCACCACCAGGTCGTTCACCGGCTGGAACTCGGACGCCACCCCCAGGGCCTGGTAAGCCGCCGCCACCGGCCCCAGGAACTTGCGGTAGAAAACGTCCCGCCGCCGGGGCGCGGCCGGATTGTCTGGACTAATAACGAGTTGCCAGAAGGTCTGGTCCGGGTCCAGGTAGACCGCGCCGCCGCCCACCTCGCGCCGGAAGACCGGCAGGCCCGTTGCCTGGCAATGATCCAGGTCCAGCTCCAGGCGGGCGTCCTGGTGATAGCCCAGGCAGACATAAGGCCGGTCCGGCGCGCACAACACCAGGGCCTCCCGGCCCAACTCGGCCAAGGCGTGATAGACCAACTGGCTGTGCTCCCAGGCCACCCGGCCCAGGTCATAAAGCAGCATGGGGGTGGGTCCTCGGGGGGGAAAACACTGGGGAAACCCTTTTTGGGAAAAAGGGTTTCCCCAGGCCCCTTCCCAAAAACTTTTGGCGCGAAACCGCCAGGCGGTTTCGCTTGGCTTGGCTATCACCCCCCGAAAAACCCGAGGCGAAACGGCGTCAGCCGTTTCGCCCTAAGTTTTTGGGAGGGGGGTCCGGGGGGAGCCTTTTGTCCACAAAAGGTTCCCCCCGCTCTTAATCTTCTTCCACGTCCAGGGCCTTGCGCACCAGTTGGCTGATGTCCATGACCTTGAGCGGCACCTCGTTGCGGCGGCAGTAGGTGGCCATGGTGCGCACGCACTGCTGGCAGGAGGTGATGATGGCCTCGGCCCCGGTGGCCAGGGCCATGTCGATCTTCTGCTTGGCGATGCCCTTGTTCAGCTCCTGGTCAATCATCTCCAGGTTGCCGCCGCCGCCGCAGCAGAGGCACTGCTCGCGGTTGCGCTCCATCTCCAGGAGCTCCACCCCCGGGATGGCCTTGATCACCGCCCGGGGGGCGTCGAACTCGCGGCTGCCGCGGCCCAGGTCGCAGGGATCGTGGTAGGTGACCTTGAGGTTGAGCTTCTTGAAGGGCAGCTTGCCCTCCAGCACCAGGCGCTGGAGGAACTGGGTGGAGTGGTAGAGCTCCAGGCCCTGGGCGTGGTAGTGCTCGCGCCACATCATGTAGCAGGAGGGGCAGGCGAAGACCACGCCCTTGGCCTTCTTCTCGCGCACCGCCGCCAGGTTGTGGGCGATGATCTCGGCGGTGGCGTCCTTGAGCCCCGCGCCCAGGAGCGGGAAGCCGCAGCACCACTCCTCCTCGCCCAGGAGGGTGAAGTCCACCTTGCCGGCCTGGAGCACCTGGGTCAGGTTCACCGGCACCTGCTGGGCCAGGGGGAAGAAGGCGGCCACGCAGCCGGTGAAGTAGACCCAGTCGGCCTGGTCCTTGACCAGCCCGTCCTCGGGCTCCTCGTCCAGGTCCTCCACCCAGTCGGCCCGCTCGGAGTTGTCCTCGTTGAAGACGTTGTGGCTCTCCTCCAGGTTCTCCCGGATCAGGTTGATCTTCTCGGGATAGTGCTGGTTCTGCACCAGCTCCTGGCGCAGGGTGAGCCACATCTCCTTGAGCTGGATGCCGGCCGGGCAGACCTCCTGGCAGTTGCCGCACAGGGTGCAGCGGTAGACCGTCGCGGAGAAGCGGTCCCAGTCCTCGTCGCTGGGCGGTTTCTGGCCGAAAAGCCGGCGCAGCACCCCGCCGCGTCCCTTGAAGGCCTGGCGCATCCAGGCCAGGCGGTGCACGCCGGAGAGCTTGCCATCGCCGGCGGCGCTGACCGCCGGGCAGATGTCGGCGCAGGCCTGGCAGCCGGTGCAGGCGTCCAACTCCAGGAGTTGCTTGCGGGTGTAGAGGGTGTTGGCCACGTCCTCACCTTCTCCGGATCAGGGGCGGAGTCAGGCCGGGTTGGCGCCGGGGCGTCTGGCGCGCCCCGCGCGCCATCCATTCGCCAGGCCGGACCCGGTTGGGGGTCCGGGTCCGCGCCGCCGCCAGGACGGGGCGCGGACGCCGGGGAGCTACTTCTTGTCGGCGTACTTGTCCAGCTCGGCCGCCATCCATTTCTGGAGGGCGTCCGCGCCGTGGACCAGGTCGCCCAGGTCGTTGTCGGCGGCCTTGATGCGGTACATCCAGCCCGCGCCGTAGCAGTCCTGGTTGATGAGGTTGGGCTTGCTCTCCAGGGCCTCGTTGACCGCGATCAGCTCGCCGTTGACCGGGCTGTTGACCTTGCCCAGCCACTTGCCGCTCTCGACCTTGGCCAGCTTGCCGCCTTTTTTCAGCTTCTTGCCCTCGTCGGGCAACTGCACGAAGACGATGTCGCCGGCCAGCTTCTGGGCGAAGTCGTCCATGCCCATCACCAGCTCGCCGCCCTCCACCCGGACCCAGAAGTGGTTCTCGTCGTAGTAGAGGTCCTCGGGCATGTTGTAGCCTTGGATGTCCATCACTGCCTCCTCATCGTACCGTTAACCATGGGCTGGTTCGTTCCAACATGTTGAATAAGCCGGGGTTTTGCTCGCTATGATCCGTCCCAGGGTACCAGATTCGGGCCATCAAGGCCATTGGGACGAAGCGCCCCCTCCTCGCTGGCCTCGCTCCGTCATTGCATGCCCCGTGAAGCAATCCCTTCTCGGCTCTTGTCCCCCGTCATTGCGAGTATAGCGAAGCAAGCTCTTATTCTTCGGAAAAGGAGAGATTGCTTCGTCGCTGCGCTCCTCGCAATGACAGAGAGAGGTCACTTCTGACTGTCAACGTCACCTGACCAACCAGGCAACCCGTCTTCAATCTTAACTTTTCCGTCATTGCGAGCCTAGCGAAGTAATCTCTTAGTCTTGGGAATCAAAAAGAGATTGCTTCGTCGCTGGCGCTCCTCGCAATGACGCGAGGGGCCGCGGACAGCTCCTCGCGCTGGCCGCGCGGGAGCGCCGCTCCCGCCTCGGGCTAGGCGTCCTCCAGCAGTTCGTTGATGAACTGGGCGGTGGTCATGACGCGGAACTTCTGCCGCCGCTGTTTGGCGTTGGCCAGGTTGTGCACGCAGGAGTTGCACTCGGTCAGGAGCACCTGGGCCCCGCTGGCCTCCACCTCCTCCAGCCGCCGCCGGGCCATGGCCAGGGAGTTGGCCGGATAGGCCCCGCGCGCCCCGCCGCCGGCTCCGCAGCAGAGGGAGTTGGCCCGATTGCTGGCCAGTTCCACGAAGTTGGGCGCGACCTTCTTGATGGTGGCCCGGGGCTCGTCATAGATGCCGGTGTGACGGCCCAGGTCGCAGGGGTCGTGGTAGGTGACGACCTTGTCGCTGGTGACCCCGAAGTCCTTGTCCTTGAAGAACTGGCTGGCGTGCACGATGTCGATGCCCGAGTCGCGCAGGGGCTTGTACTGCTCCTTGAAGTGGAAGGTGCGGTAGCAGTAGGGGCAGCCGGTGATCAGGGTCTTGGCCCCGGTGGCCAGGATGGTCTCGATGTTCTTCTTGGCCAGGTCGGGGTTGATGCTGTAGCCCACGTCCTCCAGCACCCCGGAGCAGCAGACCTCGTCGATCAGGGTGTAGTCCACCTTGAGGTGGTCCAAGAGGGCCAGGGTGGCCTCGGTGGCCTCGTCCTCGCGGTAGAGGCCCACGCAGCCCACGAAAAAGGCCACCGGGGCCTTCTCCCTGCGCTCGTGGTCAAAGTCCGGCTGGTCCTCCTCGGCGTAGATGTTGCCGTATTGGGCCAGGACGTCGTTCATGCCGGTGAAGGCCGGGTGGCAGGTGCCGATGTTGACCATGTCGCGGCGCACGGCCTTGATGATCTCCGGCACGTTGACCCCCGAGGGGCAGTTGTGGGCGCAGGAGGCGCAGGTGGTGCACTGGAACAGGGTCTCCACCATCTCCTGGCTCAGCTCCAGGCGACCCTCCAGGACTTCTTTCAGCAGCAGCATCTTGCCCCGGGCGTTGTAGGCCGGGCGCAGGGTGGCGCCAAAGACCGGGCAGACCGCCTGGCAAAAGCCGCAGCGGGAGCATTTGATGATCTGGTCTTGATACTTGCGGGTGAAATCGTACTTGGCTTCCATGCTTGACTCTCGTCCTCGTTGGCCCGAAAGGGCCGGCTGACCGTTGGCGATGGCGGCGCGGGCCGAGCCTAAAGCCGCCGCCAAGGAACTTTACCCCCCATCAGGCGTCCAGCGCCATCTTCCCCGGATTCAGGATGTTGTTGGGGTCGAACAGGCGCTTGATGGCGCGCATGGAGGCCATGGCCGCCGGGTCGTGCTCCAGGGTCATGTAGGCGGCCTTGGACAGGCCGATGCCGTGCTCGCCGGTGAGGGTGCCGCCCAGGGAGATGGCCAGCTTGAACAGGTCGCCGGCCGCCGCCTCCACCCGCTCCTTCTCGGCGTGGTCGTGGGCGTCGTAGAGGATCTGGGGGTGCAGGTTGCCGTCGCCGGCGTGGCCAAAGGTGGCGATCTGGACGTTGTGGCGGGCGGCGATCTCCTGCACGCCCTTGAGCATGGCCGCCACCTTGCTCATGGGCACCGTGATGTCCTCCAGGGCGAAGTTGGGCCGCAGGCGGGCCAGCACCGGATAGCAGCTCTTGCGCGCCTTCCAGAGCTCGGCCACCTGGTCGGGGTCGGTGGCGCGCTTGACCTCGCGGGCGTTGTTATTCTGGAAGACCTCGATAACCTTGTTGATCTGGAACTCGCACTCGGCCTGGGTGTAGCCGTCGGTCTCGGCCAGGAGCATGGCGTCCACCTCGGGCAGGTTGAGGTCGGTGCTCTGGTTGATGGCCTGGATGGTCTCGCGGCCCAGGATCTCCAGCACGCTGGGGATGATGCCGCTGCTCATGATCTGGGTCACCGCCCGGCCGGCGTCGGCCAGGTCGTCGAAGATGGCGGTGGCGGTGGCGGCCTGGGGCGGCTTGGGCGCGATCTTGAGGATGATCTCGGTGACGATGCCCAGGGTGCCCTCGCTGCCCACGAACAGGTGGGTGAGGTCATAGCCCGAGGAGGACTTGATGGCCCGGGTGCCGGTCTTCATCACCTGGCCGTCGCCCAGGACCACGGTCAGGCCCAGGACGTAGTCCTTGGTGGTGCCGTATTTGGCCCCCTTGACCCCGCCGGCGTTGGTGGCCAGGTTGCCGCCCAGGGTGGCGGCCTTGCCGCTGGCCGGGTCCGGGGGGAAGACGAAGCCGTGGGGGGCCAGGGCCTTTTCCAAAGTGGCGTAGACCACCCCCGGCTCCACCACCGCCACCCGGTCCTCGATGCTGATCTCGATGATCTGGTTCATGCGGGCCATGTCCACCACGATGCCGCCCTGGTGGGGCACCGCCATGCCGGACAGGCCGGTGCCCGCCCCCCGGGGGATCAGGGGCATTTTCTCGGCGTTGGCCAGCTTGACCAGGGCCGCCACCTGCGCGGTGGTGGTGGGCCAGACCGCGCAGAGCGGCCGGCGGCTGTGCTCGCTGGCGTCGGTGGCGTAGGAGACCAGGTCGATCAGGGCCTCGGTGAAGCCCTCCGGCCCCACGATCTCGGTCAGGGCCGCTTTGATGCGCTCGTCCATCGGGGTTCCCTTCTTCAGTTCCGATTACTCGCCGTCTCGCCGGGTCCTTCCGCCTCCTAGTGTTCGTGGCCGCGCAGGGCGTTGAGCAGCAGCACGATGGGCGCCAGAGATCGGAAGAGCGTCGTGTAGGGAAAGAGTGTAGATCTCGGTGGTCGC
>CALERA010000209.1 GCA_937908275.1 uncultured Desulfarculaceae bacterium
GTTTCATGGACCCTGACACGCTGGAGATCTTCAACAGCCCGCCGCTGGCGGCGTAACCAAGGAGAAGGAGGCAGGCGTTGACCCACTACATCGGAGTCAAGATGGTCCAGGCCGAACCCGAAGAGCGGGACGGCAAGCCGGGATACAAGGTGGTTTACCCGGACGGTTACACCTCATGGAGCCCGGCCGACGTGTTCAATGCGTCCTACCTGGCCCTGCAGGACCCCACCAGGATCACCCGGGAGGATGTTGACGAGTTCGTGGGCGAGTTTGAGGCAACCCAACTCGACCCCAAGACCACCCTGGTCAAGGCAACCACCATCACCGGCTTCGTGCAGTACGAGGTGTCGAGCTGCGTGGATCCGGCCAATTACGACCACAAGCTGGGCGTGAGGCTTGCCAGCGGGCGCATCCATGACCGGATGTGGCCGTTCCTGGGCTTCGTTCTCCAGTGGGCCAGGTTCGGGCTTAAGCCCGCATGGGCGGTGAAGTAGGTCGCCGAAAGCCTGGCGGTGCGGACCATCTTAACGACGCCGTTGAAATGGTCCCCGCCGGGCTCGTCCGGGGGCGCTGCCCCGGGCCTGACGATGGCAGGCAAGCAACGAAAGGGAACACCATGACTCTCGGATGGCCGCAGTTAATCTACTTGGGATTTGTGACCCTTTGTTTGGGATTTGATCTGGCCAAGCACGGGCAGCCTCGAACGACTAAGCATCACTTTGGATACTCGCTTATCGCCCAAGCCGGCCTCGTCGCGCTCCTGTATTGGGGCGGCTTTTTTACCGGTTGCCCGAAGTGATTTATCATGCCTGGGCTTCAAAAAATTCAGTGCTGCCACATCTACAAGGTCGGTCCTGGCCAACCGGGATGCTGCGCGAGGACTTACGCGAGCGAGATGAACCGGGCTCCCGTCGTTCCCCCAAAGACTTGCCGTCCTGGAGATGGCCTCGCCTGCGCCGAGATGGGACGCCAGGCTCGACGGTGCTGCTGGTATTGCCCGGTTTTGAGCCGGTGCAAGCATCCAAAATGGTTTTGCGCTGACGCTAAGAGGTTGATGGATTCCGGCCTGGAGCCTGGATATTTGGTGCAGGGGATTTTGTATTAATAGAGGCGTGGTTATGAATTGGGATGAGAAGATATATGACAAGTGGGCTTGCAGGAGTTGGCGTCTAAATGGCCAGCACTGTGAACACTGCGGGCATGAATGTATTGACAACTGCCCGATATGCGGTGCGCCTCAATGCTGTCCTGCTTGCTGTGCTGAGGCTGAAAAAGAAAGGCAATCCCCATGCTGACCATCCCTTTCTCGCACGTCTACAAAAAGATGCCATTAAATATAGATAAGCCCTGGGCTAAAACTGTGTTGCTCGGCTATCGCGTGGCTAACACCTTAAGCCCGGCTTTCCTCCAGTACGACACCACAATTATTGGTGGTGGGAACTTCAAATTGCCTGCCAAAGGGCCGTACCTGGTCCTATCCCTAAAGACTACTTTCTACGGCATTGAGGGCCTAGAGCTGGGCCGCAAGTGCTGGACCACTGTGCGGTGCCCGTGGAGGCGATTAAAAAAGGCTTGCTTCAACTGCGGCCATGAAAAGTGTCCGGGAGGACACTGGCAGGACAAGTTCACTCCCTGTTGCTGGAACCCCATCATCCCCGCGAAGTACCGCGAGGCCAGAGGCAAAGAGGTCCGCATTGTAATCGAGGAGCGAGGCGACAATGTGGCCGGACGATAGAAACTATGCCTGCTCTTTCTGTGGTGCAACACGCAATGATGTGCGCACACTGGTGTCTGGTCCGGGCAATGTTTTTATCTGTGACGGATGTATTGTCCTCTGCAAATTCATGATTGACACGGGCGACACCCCGGCCAAGTCGTCCTTGCGCCAGAACCTAGAGATTGGGTCGCGGC
This sequence comes from uncultured Desulfarculaceae bacterium, assembly GCA_937908275.1. Taxonomy (GTDB): domain Bacteria; phylum Desulfobacterota; class Desulfarculia; order Desulfarculales; family Desulfarculaceae; genus JACRDC01. The sequence continues at coordinate 1,912 of CALERA010000209.1, forward strand.
TCCGCCCCTGGCTGCTCAAGGTGGCGCGAGAACACCGCGGGGAGCAGCGATAGATGGCCACTGGCCAGTCGCTAAAATTCTGGACCGATCAATCCCGAGCAGACGATGCCTGGGAAACCCCACTTGCCCTGTTCCAGAGGCTAAACATCGTGTTCGAGTTTCAACTTGATGTCTGCGCTACCCGCCAAAATGCCAAATGCCCCCGCTTCTTTTCGCCAGAGGAAAACGGACTGGCGCAGCCCTGGCGCGGGCGGTGCTGGATGAATCCTCCCTACGGCAGAGGCATAGAGGCCTGGATCCAGAAAGCTTACGAGGAGGCAGCAGCGGGCCATGCCTTGGTGGTGGGCCTTATCCCGGCAAAGACAGACACAGGATGGTGGCACGACTTCGTTGCTGGGACAACCGTCCACCTATTCCGCCGTCGGCTCCGCTTCAATGGCAGCAAGACAAATGCACCGTTCGCATCAGCCCTGGCCATTTGGTGGCCCAGCCCGGGTGCGGGATACCTGGTTTCATAGGGGAGTACGATGAGCTTCCGCAAGGTCGATCAACTGCTCTGGAAGAGCCGCACTTTCCGGTCGATGAGTGAGGACGCCAGGGCCCTCTACCAGTACCTCCTGACCAGCCCGCACAACAACGCGCTGTGCTGTTACTACCTGCCAGATGGTTATGCCACGGCGGACATCCAGTGGGATCTGCCTCGATTCAGGGCGGCCATGGACGAGTTGGTCAGCACCAGGCGGCCAGAAGATGGCACTCCGATGGTGGTCTATGATCCGGCCAATTCCCTGGTCCTGGTCTGGGGGCAGCTCGAAAAGGAGGGCCTAGCGAACCCCAACGCAGCCAAGGCCGCGCTTAAGGCGCTCGCCACCATGCCAAGGCACAGCGAGATTTATGCAGAAGTTGTAGCCGCTTGCGAACGGTTACGCCAACCGTTCTGTAAACAGTTAACCGAAGCGTTGCGGGAACGCATCCCCGATCCGCGCGCGCGCGTTCAGGAGCAGGAACAGGAGCAAGAGCAGGAAATAAACACACTGTCCGATCCGCCTGCGGCTCCTCGGACTGCGCGTGCTCCAAAAGCGCAGGACTTGAAACCAGACTTTGAAGCCTTCTGGACCGCTCTCCCCGCCGAGTCCCGCCTGAACGTCTCGAAGAAAAAGGCCCTGGTGAGCTACCAGCGGGCCAGGAGCAAGGCCAGCCATGAGCAGATCATGGCCGGAGTCCAGTCCATGCGCCACCAGTGGGAGCATCGGGTGGATGGGGCGTTCGTGCCCCGGCCGCCCATGGCCACCACTTGGCTGAACCAGGAGCGGTGGGAGGCTGATTATTCCCCGCCGGCCCCGGACGGCAGGGGCGGTGGCCAGGCCAGGCCCAGGGGTGGCTCCAGCATTTTCGACCAACCCATGCAGCTTCCCAACAAAAGGGCGTTCGATGGCCAATAGCCAGCGTCAGACGATCTTGCCTCCCAATGACCTCGCCGCCGAACGGGGCGTAGTCGGAGGAATCCTGGCTCACGGCCGGCAGGTGGTGGCCCAGGTATCCCCGATCCTGGAGCCTGATGACTTCTACGACCCCCGACACCGCCAGGTGTTCCTGGCCGAGGTCATGCTCTGGGACCGCGGCGAACCGGTGGACGAAATTACGGTCATGGGCTGGCTGGCGGACTCCGGGCAGCTGGAGTCTATCGGCGGGGCCGCCTACCTGGCCCAACTCACGGACGTGATCTTGAGTCCCGCCCACCTGGAGCACTACGCCCAGGTCGTCAGGGGCAAGGCTCGACTGCGCCAGGTGGTGGCCGCGGCCCGCCAGGTGATCGAGGTGGCCACCACCGCCCACGATGCCGACGAGGCCCTGGCCGAGGCCCAGCAGCTCATCAACAAGGCGGCCCAGGGCGGGCAGATGGGCGGCATCCAGGCGACGGCCGACCTTTTGCCCCGGGTCTACGCGGCCTATGAGGAGCGGCGCCAGTCGGGCGGCAGGGATGCCCGGGCCATACCCACCGGCTGGCCGGCACTGGATGATCGACTGGGCGGTCTCCGGCCCGGCAAGCTCATCATGCCGGCTGGACGCCCAGGCATGGGAAAGACATCCTGGATGCTGGGGCTGGCCGCCAATGTGGCCATGCGCCAGGGCCGGACGGTGCTGTTCGCAACCAAGGAGCAGCCCCCGGCTGAAATGGTGGACTGGTTGGTCTGCGCCGAGGGGCAGATCAACACGCAGTCGTGGTCAGCCGGACGCACGACCCTGGCCGAGCACCAGTCGGCCGACAACCGGCGGCGCGAACTTGAGCGCGCTCCCCTGTGGTGGCTCCAGGTCCGCGAGCGGGGCGATCGAGCCCTGCGCTCCATCGCTAGCCATGCCGCCTACCTCAAGGCACAGCGCGGGCTGGCCCTGGTCCTGGCCGACTACATCCAGATCATGAGCCAGACCCGGACCCGGCACGAGGATATTAGCGAGATCAGCGCCGGCCTCAAGGCCCTGGCCATGGACCTGGATGTCCCGGTGGTGGCCGCCGCCCAGCTCTCCCGCGAGGTGGAGCGGCGAGACGACAAGCGCCCAATCCTGGCAGACCTCAAGGGGTCCGGGAGCCTGGAGGAAGATGCGGACCTGGTGCTGCTGTTCTACCGCCCCGCCTACTACGACCGAATGAGCCAGGACAAGACGGTCCAAATTGGCATCGCCAAGCACCGGGGCGGGGCCGTGGGCCGGGTGGACCTGGTGTTTGATGCCCCATGTGTTCGGTTCTGGGACCCGGCGGCTGCCCCGGCCGGCCCAGCAGGACTCTTCTAGTGCCCCGTCTGCGGCCTGAGCCTGGCCAGGGCAGGCGATCGGGCCGGGGCGAGGGTGGTTGATAGGGGTAAGTGCTCCTGGGTCATTTTACGCAGCCGAGAGGCTGCCGAGGAGGGCGACGATGCATGAAGAGTTTCGACTGGTGGGCACACCGGAAACGCGAGCAATCGAAGAATGCTCTGAGGTGATTAAGGCTATCTGCAAGATGGAGCGGTTTGGCCCTAAGAACTACCGCCCCGACGATGAGGGGGCGACTGAAAACTGGCTGGAAACCGTTCTTGAGATCCATGACGCGGAAAAGGTTTTAGCCGAGTTGAAGGAAAAGCTCCTCTCGGAGTATCACCTCCCGCGCCCCGTAGACGATGGCAGCGAAGGCAACGCCGCCGCACGGATAGCGGCGCTTGAGGAAGAGCGAGACGAGGCCCAGGCCACGATCGCCAGCTTGGCCGCGAGCCTGTGCAACGCCCGGGCCTATCGCACGGCGGTGCGCTCCTATGGGAACGCCATTCATGACCTGGCGAATGAGCGAGACGAGCTACTGGGAAAAGTTGCGCGTCTAGAAGCCATTATCACCCGCCTAGACAATTCGCTGACGTGGGCTTGCGAGAAGGGAGGCTCCCATACGTGCCCAGATGAGCCAAAGGCAGAGTGCTTGAAGGGCGGGTATGAGGGTGGGCATGAGGACTGTGCCGACTGCTGGCGGGCTTACTTCTTGGCGCAGGCCGACCATTCCGTTGATGTCAACGAAATGGTCTCGCCGGCAGCGCGGAGAACGTGGCTCTCCGCGCCCACCCATGCGGGGTATTGGGTCATAGCCTGGCAACGGGACGGCAAATGGATCATGTGCGCTGTCCCGCTGCCGCCGGGGATGGTTGCTGATGCGAGCGATATACTCCGCGCCGAGCGGTGGCTGCCCATCCCCGCGCCGCCAGCGCCAGAGAGCACCTAGTGGGTCAGGCGCGCGACGCTCGCCCCCAGAGCGAGCCCGGGCCGCCGCCGATCCTGGTCCAGGCCCGGTTCGCCGGCATCGCCTGCGAGCTGTGGGCCGCCTGCAACCGGTGCGGCGCGCTCTACCAGGCCGAACCGCTCAGGGGTTGGGCGATCCCCTGCGTGTTCTGTACGCAAGGCGTGGTCAATGGGCCACCGCCAGAAGGGAGCAAGAGGTGAGAGAGATGGAGTTTCTGGTCGTTGATCCCTCAGTCGTGAAGCCATCGGAGGTGGCGCGGGCGGCCGGGATGCCGCCGGGCCAAGTCGTTACTCTGCGGAGAAACTCCTGGGGTGCCCTGCGGAGTGTGGGCGGGGTCCGAGTTGTTCAGGGACGCAGTTCGGCGGGCGCGCACGTGATTCCCTGGGCCTACTGGAGGTAAAACAGCATGGCAAAAGGCGTTAACGTGGTGGCCTTGGATGGCCACCTGGGACGAGACCCGGAGCTGAAATTCACCCAGGGAGGGCAGCCCTATGCCACCCTCAGCCTGGCCACCAGCACCGAAAGCCGCAAAAATCAGAGTGGCGAGTGGGAGGATATCAGCCAGTGGCACCGGGTCGTCGTCTGGGGACCGGACGGCGAGGATCTGGCCCAGGGCGCGCACAAGGGCGACAGGTGCGCCGTAATGGGCACCCTGACCTATCGCTCCTGGGAGAAGGACGGCCAGAGGCACTACCTCACGGAGATCAAGGCAACCACGGCCAAATACTGGCCCAAGGATGGCACCAGCAGGACCAGCAGGACCAGCAACAACGGCAGCGCGGGCGGCGGCCGGGCCGGGAGCCCGGCGTCCTACGGCGACGACGATATCCCGTTCTGATGTGGGAACGCATTGCAATAGGTTTCCTCGTGGTTCAAGCCTGCTGTCTAGTGGTGACGTTTGTGGCTCTTTTTTGCACCGCTCGGGGCGATAAGGAGCTAAAACGTGAACTGCGCGAGATGGGGGAAAAGAGAAGGGAATCACTCTAGGAGCGCGCGATGGACTGGCTAAAGTTCTTCCTGAGGTTGAGCGACGGATACCGCCGCTTCAACCCGGAAGAATTGAGAGTGGCAAGGGACTCAGCCATTAAAAACTGGCCCCAAGATGAGTGGTACATCCACTCCGCATTTGTGAGCACAGTAAAGTTAACGGCAGCACAAAAGGTTAGCGATTCGATTGCCGAAATTTTCTCAGCTACTCGTAAACCGGCTTGCTCGCCTCGAACTCCTCCCGGCGCTTCCGCTCCAGGTACTCCCGCAGCGCGTCCTGCACCAGCAGGTAGGTGTCCCGGCCCTCCTTGATCGCTTGGATCTTGGCTTGAGCCCACAAGTCCGTGGGCATGTTGGACACCTGGACATTGGTCGTGCCCTCAGCCACCGGCTTGCGTGGACGGCCACGGCCGGGCTTGGGTTGGCGTTGTTGGTTAGCCATAAAGAAGGAACCCCTCTCTACTGTTTGGCCACCGGCATACTCGCGGCAGTCCACAATTCACGCAATCCCCCTCCAAGTCACCAAATTCCCAAATGACCCAGCCATCGCAGCTAGGACATGGGTCAGTGAGTGTGTTTTGTCTGGCGGGGTTGGGTATACCAACTAGCTTGCGCGCCCGCTGTACGGCAGGCCACAAAATCGTGTCCCGATTAATGTGGCCTTCTCGGGGCGCGTCGAAAGCCTGGACAACCTCAATAAGTGCCGCTTCCAGTATCTTTTCCCGCTTGGTCACCATTGCTCGCTCCCCTGGCTTTATGCCCCGAACAGAGCTAGTTGGTCGGCGCGGCCAAGCGCCCGGGTCGGCGCGGCCTGGGTCGGCTCCTGCCTCTGTTCCTGGGCCTGGTCCAGGAATCCACCCCGCCGCAACGCTTCCACCACCTGGCCATAAATCGCTTCCAGGGTCAAGGCGTGGTTGTGCTCGATCGCCGGGCGTTCCGGCCACATTTCCTCACCGATGTGCACCACCAGATGGTCCGCGTCGTCCTCGTCCAGGTTCAACTCCCGCTGCACCCGGGCCTGGATAACCTCCCCCGTGGCCTCGAAGTAAAGCTCGGCCGCGTAGTTATAATGACGGTGCAGGGCCTCGGCCGCAGCCTTCCATCCGGTGATCACTTCTCTAAGCTCCTGGACCTCCTGGCGGCTGGCCTTGGCCTCTCGCAGATGGGCAAGCTCAGCCTCCAGGGCTGCGACCTGATCCGCGACCTCGGCCTGGGCCTCCTCGACATGGCCCCACATCTCCCCCCAAATGTCCGCCAGGCGCCCGGGCGTCACGCTCCAGTCGTCAGGGTCGGGGAACTCGTGGCGCGGTTGGAAGCTGGGCGGGCTTGGCCTCTCTGGCGTGAACAGCCCACCCATGGCTAGACCTCCTCCCCCTCTGGATCAACCTGCACAACCTCGCCCGTTTCGTGGTCCTGGACCTTGTAGGTCCAGCGGCCCGGGTCGGCCGGGGCCAGCATTTGTAACGCCCGCTCTATGGCATCGGCCGGGGTGTCGGCGGAAACGTCAATCTCCCAAGTGACGCGGTATTCGCGCTCGTAGGCCATGACTCACTCCTCCAGCCCCAACATGGTCCTAATGCAAAGCCGGTAAGTCCTCAAGATGACCTCGGCACAATCGGGGCGGTTGATGGCGGGGTCGCGGAGCGGATCACCGCGCTTGATGCGGGCCGCCTCCTCCCGGTAGAAGATCACCGCCTCTCGGTAGAAGACGAGCATCAGGCGAAGGTTGGCCTTGATATCATCGCTCATCGCCTCGCTGGCGGCCGGCTCCAGTTCGAGCGTGTAACGCTGGTACTCCTTGCCGTCAGAGTCCGTGTAAATCCGCGCGTCGCCGTGGATGTCGTAGTCCTTGATCACCACGTCGATGGGGCAGGGTAGGCCTCGTCCCTCGACGCTCTCCACCAGGCCACGCAGTACCTTGACAACTACCTTCGCGCCCATGACTCAGCCCTCCAGCGTCTTGTTGATGATGCCCACGATTGCCCGCGTGGTGGCCGCAGAAACAAGCAGGCTATCCCCGTAGACCAAGGAGACAGACCAGGCCCACGAAGGGCTTATCTCCACCACCCCGTGAGGCCCGCAGCCCACCACATCAAAAATACGCAGCGTGCGCCGTTGGCCGCTCTCCCGCACGTCCGAAATCTCGCGGCTGATGATCTTCATTGCATCTACTCCAGGCCCAGCAGGGCCGGCGAGAACGGGCCAGTGGCTTCCCGCTCACCCCAAACAATCGTGGGCTGCATGAACCGCGTTTCACCGTGGTGGCCGCAGATGATCGCCGCTGCCTCCCCGTCTTGAACCACCACACAAAGAGGAGTCACAAAGCGGCGAGCATGCCACAAGCCCTTATGACGGAACAATTCCTGGCGACGGTTGAAATAGCCCGAGCCGTCCCGAAAGATGAGCACGCTAGGCATGCTACACCTCCACCCCTTCTGCCAGGTTGGAGCGGATAACCCGCGCAAGCTCCATCCAGTTCACATCCTCGAAGGCCACGTGCAACATGTCCCAGCACAAAAGCCGGACGAACTCGGGCCGGATGCGCTCCTGGGCGATATCAACGAGTTCCAGCATCCAATCCCGCAGGATGTCCGCTAGGTCGTAATCCTGCGGCGTCTCGCGGGCGAACTGGAGGGCCTGTCCGTAGGCGTTCTGATCGTTGGTGATGTGGAGGTTTACACCCCAGGTGGCACGGTTTGACCACCCGTTATAGCCAGTGCTATGCTGCTCTTCAGCCATGGCCTCGATGCTCCTATCATCGGGTTTGTGGTCAGGCCCCGGTTAGAGCGGCAACTCTGGCCGGGGCTGTTTTATTGATGCCAGCTTACCAATCAATTTTATCTGTTGTCAATAATAAAAATATGCTGTCTATGAAAATAATTATATTGCAAGCAATATTAATGTAATAAAACCGTAAGTGCCGTTGTCTGGCGTCCCGCTCTAGCCCATCAAGCAGCCCACCACCAGGCGCATTATGCAAGCCAGTCTCAACTCCCAGCCCACCAAAACTGTCTCCAAAAGATGACACTATCCAAGCGGATACGATTTCCCTTGACACACCCCACCGTCACAGGCCCCTATAAGAGGCGATCACCCCACCACCGGAGCCGACAGGCGACGCCCCAGGCCGCCCGCAGGACGGCCGCTGGGCTCCCCCTCTCCACGCCCGACCCCACGGCAGGACGCAGCCACCAGCAAGGCGGGTGGACCACGGCCGACGCTCATCCTCCAGCACCAGCGGGCAGCAGGGCGCAGCAGAGAGGATGGCAGCAGCAGCACGACCACGACAGCACGACCAAGACGAGGCGGTAGGATTCAGCAGCAGAGGTCAGGCCCGGGCAGGATACCGAGCGCGATGCGGTGCTGCATCACCAGAACTCTTGGTTCCGATGCAGCCAACAAGTGACCGGATTCCGACAGGTCGCCGGCGTAGCAGGCCGGAGGCCATGCATGGATAGTCAAGGCGTGGCGGGCGCTTAGCTTGTCGTCGTGGCTGCTCGTGGTGAAATGTGGTGATGCCTCCAGCCCCGGCCCCCTTCCTCGCCGATCCCCCGGCCGAGTGCCGCCTGGCCGGGCCGCCACCCCCCGGCCTAGGGGGGAGCGCGCGTCTGGGCCAAGCGATCAAGCACACTCACAAAATGCGGCATATTTTTGGCGCGTGAGTAGGCCTCACTGTGGATGGTTTTGGGTGTAACCCGTCAACCTTCTGGCGCATCCTAGATAAATCAGACAGTTATGGGGCACTCTCCACGGCGGGAAGTGTCTTATTTTGTTTACACTGAAATTTCTGGTTGACAGTGCTGTAAAGCATGGTTCACAGTTGGGGCCATCTAGCGTTACCCGAGCTTCACAGTGAGGGCGGACAGGATGGCCCACAAGCCAAAGTCGAAGTGGGAAAAGCTGACCAAGGGAGAGTTGCGGGAGTACGTGGCCCTGCGGCTGTCGGTTGGCTGGGCCCCGGCGCAGCTGCAGCGCGAGCTGGGCTACCGGAGCCGGACCCCCATCGACCGGCTGGTCCACGATCCCGAGGTTGAGGCCCGGGTCGCCAATTTGAAGCTGCGCCAGTCCGAGGGCTACGTGATCGAGGCCCCGGCCCCGCCGAACAAGGTCAAGCCCGCCAAGGGCTCCGCCGAGGGCGATGTTTCCGCCCTCCTGCCGATTCCTGACGACGTGAACGGACGCACCCTGGACGACTGCGCCGAGATGGCCCACGAGCGGCTGTATGAGGTGTTGAAGTACGGGACCTACCTGGGGCGTCGAATCGACCCGGACAAGATCGGGCTCAAGGCAATCGTGGAGGTCATGGACCGCCTGGCCAAGGCAAAGGGCAGGGGCGGCGATGACGACCGCGGTGCCGGCGGCGGGGCGGTGCTGACCGAGGCGCGCTTGGCGGAGCTGAGGCGCGAGGGTGATCCGGCGTTCGCCGGCATGGGGAGGGCAATCTGATGGCGGTGGTGGTCAATAAGGCGAAGGAGTTCACCAGCCTGGTCCCGCCGAAGGAGAAGGCCTCCAAGAACGCGGAGCCGGTGGAGTTCACGCCGCACCCCCCGCGGCTCTACATCAACGACGTGGATGTCCCGGCGTTGAACGGTCTGACGGTGGGCGGCGCGGAGATCGAGCTGACCTTCAAGTGTCGCCTGGTGGAGATGGGGGTGCGCGAGACTCCGGGCGGCAAGAAGCGCCGCAACTACGAGATCGAGTTCCTGGGCGTGGCCCGGTAGGCGGGGCGAGCATGGCCTTGGCCCAGGTCCAGCAGCACGACGAGCGGTGGGAGCGGCTTCGGCCGGCGCTCGCGGCGTGTTCGAGATCGACCAAGGCTTTCTGCAGACTGTTCATGGCTGAGCGATTTTACCGCCCCTTCAACTCCTTGCATGACGAGCTTTTTAAGCTGCTTGACGACGAGTCCAAGCAGAGAGTTGCCGTTGCGGCCCCGCGCGGGTTTGGCAAGACGAGCATCGACACGATCGCCTTTGTGGCGCGGAAGGTGGCTTTCCGCCAATGCAGGTTCGTGCTGGTCGTGAGCGCCACCAACGCGGTGGCCTCGGATCATGTCAAGAATCTCGCGCGGGAACTCACCGGCAATGCGCTTATCAGGGAAGTATTCGGAGATTTAAAGGGCCCGACCTGGGCCGAGTCCTCTGGGGATATCGTCACGAGCAGCGGAATTAGAGTCCTGTCGCGTGGCGTTGGGCAGCAAATCCGTGGCTTGCTGTGGGGCAACTCCCGGCCCGACCTCGTCCTGGTTGATGACGGCGAGGATTCGGAGCCTTTCCGACTTGGCGACCCTGGTCCCTACCTGAAAAACACGAAAGAGTGGTTCGCCGCCGACCTGATGAACAGCATCGACGTCAAGCTAACCCGGGTGCTTTTTGTCGGCACGGTTTTGCACGCCAACAGCCTTTTGGCGAACCACCTTGAGTCACCGGACTGGTCGTCTGTGCGGATCGAGCTTTGTGACGACAATTATCGCAGTAACTTCCCCGACTTCATGACTGACGATCAGGTGTATGCGCTGGCAGAGAGGTATCGCCGGGAAGGCATGCTCGATTCGTTCTTCCGGGAATACCGGAACCTTCCGATCGCCCGGGAAGACGCGATTTTCACCCAAAACCTGTTCAAGTATTGGGATCCCAAGGAGTACACAAGCACCCACCGGCTGGTGAAGTGCGTGATCGTGGACCCGGCCAAGACGATCAAGCTCCACAGCGATTTCTCGGCCATCGAGTGTTGGGGCTTTGACCCGAAGGCGAACCGCTTTCTGTTGCTGGACCTGCTGAACCAGAAACTCTACCCCGAGCAGCTCTACGAGGCGGCCTGGGAAATGGCCGTCAGGAACGGGGCCTACAAGATCGGGGTGGAGCAGACCAGCCTTCACGAGTTCATCACCAACCCCTTCAACAACTACCTGTCGGCGAAGGGGTTCCCGCCTGTGATCCCCCTGGACGCCAAGGGCAAGAAGCAGGACCGGATCGCCCTGCTGGCTCCGCTCTACCGCATGGGTGCGGTCTACCACCACCCGGAGGCCAGGGTGCATGGGCCCCTAGAGGCCCAGCTTTTAGCCTTCCCTGCCGGCAAGAAGGATGACGCGGCCGACTGCGCGGCCTACATGCCGGAGATGTTCGGCATCGGGTCACAGTTCTTTTCGATGCCCGAGCACGAGGACGAGGCGGCCATGGCCAAGGAGTTGGCCGAGCTTGAGGCGATGGAAGACGGATACGACGAAACGCTTAATTGGCGTAACGCTCCGTAGAAAGGAATCAAAATGGGCAGAGTGAAGCGTCACACCCACGCGGACGACATGAACGGCGGGACCCTGGCTGGCGGTCAGACCTTCGCGGAAACCGAGCCGGGGGTGGTCTCCACCTCGTCCAGCGGGGCGGTGGGCACGGCCGAGACCGTGGCCCGAGGAGACCACAGCCACGACCTGGGAGCCCACGACCACAGCGACGCCACCAAGGGAGGCACCATCAGCCTGGACCATACCACCGTGGCTGGCAAGACCGCCGGCCACGTCCTCATGGCGACCGGGGCCGCAACCAAAAGCTTCAAGCAGCTGGCCATGGTGGACTACGCGGCACTGCCCATCGCCCTGGCGGTGGATGGGGCCGCGGCCCCCGCCTCGCTGGCGGCCCTGAGCGCCACCAACAGCGTGGCCGTCCGCAAGTTCGCAGGCGACACCGCCGACGAGGACGTGTTCTTCCTTTGGCAGGCCCCGCCGGACCTGGACCCGGCCGTCCCGGTGAGCGCGCGTGTGGTGTTCTTCATCACCGAAGCGACCGCCCCAGACGCGGAAGGGGTGGTGTTCAACGTGGCCGGCGGCTCGCTGGGCAATGGCGACGCCCTGAGTGCGTCCCTGGGGAGCGCGGCTGCGTCGGCCCTGGCAGGAAGGTCCGACGCCCAGGGCGACCGCCTGGCAACTGCCTGGGCGGATGTGACGATCGCAAACCTGGCGGCCGGCGAAACCGTGATCCTGTCCCTTTCCCGGGACCAGGACGCAGAGGGCGACACCTACGCCCAGGACGTGGGCGTGGCCGCCCTGGAACTGCGCTTCACCCGTAAGCCGGCCTGCTCGTAGGCCCTGGGCCAGGAGTAGCTGATGCGCACCACCGTAATGCACGACGATCTGGGGATCGTCACGGGCCCTGCAGGGCACCAGGTCTACACCACCCTGGAGGAGGTCCTGGCCGCGGCCGGGGTCGGCCCTGCGCGGGTGGTGGTGGCCGGGCCCCTGACCGCCAGCGCCAGCGTCGATGTCCCGGCGGGCCTGACGCTGGAGTTCGTCGGAGATGGCGCGCTCCAACCGGCCGCCGGGGTGGTGGTCAACATCCTGGGTCATGTATTCGCCCCGGCCCGGGCGATCTTCGGCGGGGACGGCTCCGTGGTGTTCGATTCCACCTCCTGCGTGATCTTCCCGGGCTGGTGGAGTGGAGGGGCCAACGGGGTTCGCATTGGCAAGTTGAGCAGCGACGAGGTGGAAGTGCCCCTCCTGCGGGCTGGCCAGGTCCAGGCCGATCAGGTCAACGCCGGCACCGTGCAGGCCACCAGCATGTCCACCACCGGGAGCGTCCAGGTAGGCAACCGTCTGACTGCGGTGGAGGTCTTCGAGGGTTCCCGCCGGGTGGGGACCGACCGGGTGGCCCTGGCCGGCGATACCATGACCGGGCCGCTCATCCTCTACGCCATGCCCGAGCAGGAGATGGAGGCCGCACCCCGCGGGTACGTCCTGGACATTTTCCGCAGCTTCCAGAACCAGGTCGAGCAGACCAATGGCTTCGGCATTGTGATCCTGAACGGGAACACCCTCATCGAAGCGGTGACCCCGATGGATGTTCTGTCACTGGCTGGGGGGTTCGGGCTGACCCTGACCAAGGGCGTCCCCATCAACATCGTCGATGACGAGGGAAGCGCTGAGTTCGCGCTGGTGGATGACGAGGCTGATGCCGCAGGGATCGGCGAGCCCAACTCCGTGATCCTGTCAGCCAAGGAGGCCCCGGGAAGCGCGACGCTGGCGGCTGGCGATGCCATCCCCTGTTCGACCAGGACGGTCCGAGTGGCCGGCGATGGTGGGGCGGTGGATCTGACCAGCACTCCACAGGTCGCCGCCGGCCAGTTCGACGGACAAGAGCTGAGCATCGTGGGCTCCGACGACACCAACACCGTAACGCTGGATGACGGCGACGGGCTGGCCCTGGTGGGCGCGGCCTCGATCGCCCTTGGTGCTGGAGACACCCTGGCGCTTCGCTGGGACGAGGCCGATGGCCTCTGGAGGGAGTTGTTCCGGGCCAGCATGTAGGCCGGGCGGAGCAGGGCGGCACCTCTGCTCCGCTAATCCCTGATTGAAAATTTATTCGTCCCCCACGGTCAGGAAGGAGCGCAGCAGAAGTGAAAGACGCCGCTTGGCAGCCAGGAGGCGGGAACATTCCGGCCACCAAGGCTGTTTTCCGCGACATCGCGTTGCACAAGGCGAGCGATGCCACCAGCAATATGGAAGTCGGGGAGATCGCCCTGTTGGGCGACGACGATTTCCACGCCAAGAACTCGGCCCTGACTTTCGTGCTGGCCGACGCCGCTGACCTCTCCGCCCTCAAGACCCGGGTGGACGTCGAAACCGACGCCAACGGCAAGGGCACCAAGCGAATCCTGGTGGCCCAGACCAGCGATCCTGAGACCGGGGCCGGAGAGGGCGTGTTCTACGCCAAGTCCGTGAGCGGGGTGGTGGAACTGTTCTACCGCTACCCCAGTAATGGCGCCGTCCTTCAGCTCACCACGGGAGGAGTCCTGAACGTGGGCTCCGACACTGGGGCCAAGCTCATGACCGAGTTGGCCAGTGCCCCGGCCACCGCCGCCGACCAGGGCGCGTTCTACACCAAGGACGTGTCCGGGGTGACCGAGGCCTTCTACCGCTACGCCAGCAGCGGGGCCGAGGTGCAGCTGACCAGCGGCGGGGCCATCAACGCCGCCACCAAGGCCCAGATCGTTCCCCTGGTCAATGTGGCCGCGGACGCCGACTACCCCGCCTATGACGTGGAGCTGGGCAGCGCCGGCTACAAGCAGTGGGTGGTGGCCCTGGTGGACGGGTCGGACTCCGGCATCAACTTCGAGGCCATCCTGCCCGACGCCACCAAGAACTACCAGCTCGTGCTCAAGCTCAAGCAGTCCACCGCCCTGGCCGGGCGCACCGTGGCCATCAAGTTCCAGGCCTTGGCCATCCAGGACGGTGAAGACCCGGTGGCGGCCAGCTACGACGTGGACGCCGTGCAGGCCCTCTCCTGCCGGAGCGACACCAACCTGCTCACGGTCGAGAACGCCGCCTTCAGGATCCCCACGTCCGCCCTCCACACCGACAATCAGCTCGTGCGCGGGCGCATCCTGCGCGACGGCGACGGCACCGGGGCCACGGACGATCACACCGGCATCTGCTACATGGTGGATGCCTTCTTCAAGGCGGTGTCGTGATGAGGCTGCGCCCGAACCGCAAGGTGATCCAGTCGGGGACGGTCTCCTACACCTTCGGCGGAATTGGAGTTGTCGCCGTCCCCGTAGCCGTGGCCGGGGTCAACGATCTCTCCCGGGTAGTGGAGCGCCTGCTGGGCTACACCTACAGCGCCAACGATTACTACGACGTATCGCTTGAGCTGGTCTCGACGACCCAACTGATCGTTCACATCAGAGCCAACGCTGCCGGCACTATGTACGTCGATTATGACATCGTGGCTAGCGATGGCAAGGTGCAGCGCGGCTATGCCTCCATGACCTCGGCCCTTGTGGCGAACGCTACGATAAACGCAGTGGATGTCACCATGGCCAAGGTGTTCAACAACGGGCTGTATCTGGTTTCTACCGGTGCAACCCTGGGCGGCTACAAACCCAACAACGGGATGAAACTCGTCGACCCCACCCCTTTGCAGATTAGCCGCAGCGCTTTCAACACCAACAACGAGACCCGCCACTATTTCGCGGTCGAAAGCTAGCCGCGCAGGAGGAAACCCTATGCCGCAGTATGTTTTCCACTTCAATGAAGACGGATCGGTGCTCTACAAGGAGGTCCACAAGACCTCACCGTACCCCATCATCGCCGCCG
>CALERA010000210.1 GCA_937908275.1 uncultured Desulfarculaceae bacterium
CCGGGATCATGGGCTCGGTGCTCAAGACCCCCCAGGGCGATGAAATCTGGCCCCCGAAACCCAGCGAGGTGATCTTCGGCTACGACCGGATGGACCAACTTCTGCGCGATGACCTGCGCGCCAGCGACATCATCCGCAAGGTCTCCTGTTTCAATGTCTACGAGCCGATAGTTTCCACCCTCAACCAACTCGGATACCGCGAGGGCGACCGGGACAGCCGGCTGGACATCTTTTTCTACGACTGGCGGCGCGACCTTGAGCCCACCGCCCAGCTCTTTTCCGATCGCCTGAACCAGTTGGTCAAAAACGGGGCCAGCTCCATCATGATCGTGGCCCACAGCATGGGCGGCCTGGTCTCGCGCCTGACCCTGGAGCCGCCGACCTATCGCGGCCAGCCCTGGTTCAGCAAGGTCCAGGCCCTGTTCACCCTGGCCACGCCGCACCGGGGCGCACCCCTGGCCCTGGCCCGGATCCTGGGGCTGGATTCCTGCCTGGGCCTGTCCGGCGACGACATCAAAAAGCTGGCCGCCGACCCGCGCTATCCCTCCGCCTATCAACTCCTGCCCGCGCCGGGCGAGGACGCCTGCTGGGACATCACCGCCCCCAGGTTGGCGCCCCTGAACATCTACGCCAGCGCCAGCGCCACCAAGATTGGGCTCGATCCCAACCTGGTGGCCCGGGCCAAGTTCGTCCACGACAGCCTCGCCGCTGGCCAACAGCCGGCCCACATTCGCTACTTCACCTTCGGGGCCACCGGACACAAGACCGTGACCCGGGTCAATATCACCTCCACCGAGAAAATCCCCACCACCACCGGGGACGCCGGCGACGGCACCGTGCCCATGTGGAGCGCCTTCGGCCCGGTGGAGCAGAAGCAGTTGGTCCGGGGCGAGCACGCCAGCATGTTCACCGGCGACGAGTTCGACGCCGTGTTCTGGCGGCTGTTCGGCCAGGATTATCCCATGCCTCCGCTGAAGCTGGCCCCCAGCAGGGTTCGCCTCTCCGTTCACGACCTGGTGATCCCCCGCGGCGAGGAGGTCGAGGTGCTGCTGGTGCCGGACCTTCCCACCCCGGAGATCAAGGGCAGCCTGACGCTTTCGTTCACCGAGGATCCGGACAAGGCCTTCGCGGTGGTGGGCGATCCCGTGAACATCAGCTACTCCGGTCCGGAGGTTCCCCACCTGCGCATGCAACTGCCCGGCCTGGAAAAGCCCGGTCACTACCAGCTCAGCTATCAGGGCGCGCCGGGGCCCGGCGGACCGGTCCTGTTCTCGGTGCAGAAGGGGTAGGCCGCCATGCCGAACGGCAAGCCAGGCAAGATCAAGCTGCGCTACCTGGCCGGCGACCTGACCCTGGCCCTGGCCCCGGGCAAGCGCAGCGGGTTGCTGGAGGGCTTCGAGGTGGAGGCGGACGAGCCCTACCTGGACGGGCCGGTCAGCCGGCGGGTGGCGGTGGTGGACATCGACGCCGAGAGCGGCCAATTGCACCCGGGGGCCAGGTTCATCGCGCCCCTGGACCTGCCCGGCAAAACCAAGGGTGGCTACCAGGTGGCCAACGTCAACGACCATCGGGCGCGGGACTTCCAACAGGTCTCGGCCTTCAGCACCGTGTTGGCCACCATGAGGCTCTTCGAGGAGCCCGACGTCCTGGGCCGCAAGCTGCGCTGGGCCTTTGACGGCGAGCAGCTTCTGATCGTGCCCCGGGCCGGGGTGCTGGCCAACGCCTATTACGAGCGCCGCTCCCGCAGCCTGCAATTCTTCGAGTTCGACGGCCTGTTCAACGACCAACAGGAGCGGGTCTACACCTGCCTCTCGCCGGACATCGTGGCCCACGAGACGGCCCACGCCATCCTGGACGGCATCGCCCCCGACCTCTACGACGCCAGCTCGCCCCAGGCCCTGGCCCTGCACGAGGCCATCGCCGACCTGACCGCGATGCTCTTCGCGGTTCGCTCCGACCGGCTGCGCTTGTGGGTCATGAACCTGACCCGGGGCGACCTGACCCAGTCCCAGGCCTTCAACACCATCGCCGAGCAGTTCGGCCAGGCCAGCAGCGGCCGCTTCCGCCCCTTGCGCGATCTGCACAATGACAAGACCATGGCGAGCGTCGCCAACAAACGCCCCCACGCCCTGAGCGAGGTCCTCTCGGGCGCCCTGTATTCGTTTTTCCTGAAAGCCTACGCCGAGGAGCGCCAGGAGGCCTTGACCGGGCTTGACCCGGCCCAACGCGGCAGCGAGGAGGCCGCCTTCCAGGTCTCGGGCAAGGCGCTCTTCCTGGCCGGAGACAAGCTCAAGCGCATGGCCCTGCGCGCCCTGGACTATCTGCCCCCGGGGGAGTCTTCTTTCGCCGACTACGCCCGGGCGGTCATCGCCGCCGACTCCAGCTCCAACCCCGGGAGCGCCTGGGAGCGCGATTTCCTGATGGAGGAATGCGAGCGGCGGGGCATTGTCGCCCACAAGGACGACTTGGTCTGGGTCAAACCGGACTGGGAGCTGCCGGCCGATCTGGTGCTGGATGACCTCCTGGCCCACGACTCCCTGGCCTATCGCTTTGCCGAAAATCATCGTGACCGGTTGTTCATCCCCGCCGGGGCGCCGATCAAGGTCCTGCCCCGGCTGGACGTGACCAAGACCACCTGGCGGCGCAAGAGCGGCAAGGCCAGCTTCCGGGAGTTGCTCTTCAAGGTCGTCTGGCGCGAGAGCCAGACGGTGCAATTTGGCAATGGCCTGGTGGACGAGATCGGCGTGGCCCAGGGAACCACCCTGGCCATCGCCTGGGACACCCGCGCCATCAACGCGGTCCTGACCAACGGCTCCCTGGGTCCCCGGGCCGGGTCCCGGGACGCGCGGGAGCACCGCGCGATGCGGGCCGCTTATCTGCAAAACCTGACCGAGCGGGGCATCATCGGCCCTGATTCCGGTTATGTGGAGACGGTGCAGGGAATGACCCGCCTGAAGCGGCTGGGCGCTCTCTTGCACATGGTGGGGGGGAGCGATGACGACTGATCTTAAGGTCCGCATCTACAACGTCCTGTTTGGCGACGCGATTTTCCTGCGCATCCCCGACATGGATCCGGCGGGCAACCCGGTGAACCTGAGCGTGCTCATCGACGCGGGCAATGTCTTAAGCGGGGCGGGCTCGGACGATGCGGTGCTCTCCCAGGCCATGCGGGACATCCACGCCCAGTTGGCGGGCCAGCCCCTGGACCTCTTCGTGATGACCCACGAACACCTGGACCACGTCCAGGGTCCGCTGCTGGCCTCCCGCAAGCTGGGCCTGGAGTTGCGCGCGCGCCAGGTTTGGCTGACCAAGTCCTGCGAGCCCGGCTATTACGAGTCCCACCCGGAGGCCAAGGAGAAGCGCCGCCTGGCCATGGCCAGCCTGGATCAGATCCACGCGGCCCTGGCCCTGCACGCGGCCCAGATGCCGGGGGGGCTGCTGGCCCTGCTGGCCCTGAACAACCCCCGCTCCACCGAGGATTGCGTGGACTATCTCCGCGGCATGAGCGACAGTCCGCCGCTCTACGTCCATCGCCAGGCCGACCTGCGCGACCAGAGCCCCTTCCGGAACACGGCGGTGCGGGTGCTGGCCCCGGAGGAGGATGCCAGCGTCTATTATGGGACCATCCAACCGCCCGCCCTGGCCTTCACCCCGGGCCTGGCCGGTCCCTTGGCCGCGGACGGGACCATGTTGCAACCACCGCCCGGGGTCTCCCTGGGGGATTTCGCCGACCTGCTCCACTACCGCTCCCAGGGCGCGCTGGAAAACCTGTTCGCCATCGATAAGGCCCAGAACAACACCAGCGTGGTCTTGGAATTGGAGTGGAACGGCTGGGTGCTGCTCTTCCCCGGGGACGCCGAGGAAAAAAGCTGGCGCACCATGTCCAGGCGCGGACTGTTGCGCCCGGCCCATTTCCTGAAGACCGGCCATCATGGCAGCCCCAACGGGTCGCCCAGGGAAGTCTTTGACCAGGTGTTGCCGAACGTCCCGGGCGACCAACGCCCGCGCCTGGCCGCCCTTTCCACCGCCGACAAGGCCTATAAAGGCGTGCCGAACCCGGACATCCTGCGAGAGACCAGCCAACGCGCGACCTTGTACGACACCCGCAAGGCTCCGGATGGAGGCTGGATCGAGTTCAGCTTCCCCGCCACCGGCGAGGGGCCCCGGGTGGAGATGGGGCCCAGCTAAAGTTCCGGGGAGTTCTTCCGGCGGGAGCACCACGCCGGCCGGTCCTGGGACACCCCAAATGGCCAGGACGGCCGGCGTCTCTCATTGCCCGGCGGGTGACGCGGACCAATACCGCCCATCCGATGCTTCTCTCCCATCCTCCCGATCCCCATTTTTCCCAAGCCACCCGGGCGGCCAGGCTCCGGCGGGCGGCCCCGGCGGCATAACTCTTTATAACCAATAGCTATTGTCGGTTTGGGGATAATGATAACTATCATCCTGATATTGCAGGCACATTGACAGGCTAACCCGTTTGACCTATGGTGCGGGGAAGCCTCCGGGGAACCTGGTTCTCCGCGCCTAATGCGAGAGGAGAAGGGGGCTCCTCTACGCATCTCCCACCCATGCACGAACATCCAGGGCGCCCCATCAGCCTGTCGTGATCAAGGCGTGTCACTGTCGGTCTCGCGGCCAAGTCCGCGATGCGGACGCGTCCCTCATAACCAAGGAGAAGCCATGCCCAAACGCGACGATTTTTCGGAATCCGGCGCCGGCCAGCCCACGGCCCTGCTCTGGACCTACGTACCGCAACCGCCGATCGTCCTGGATTCCCTGAACGCCCAGCAGCAAGGCGCGGGGGTGGAGTCCGTGCCCTCGGGAATCCTTCACGGCGACGCCCTGACCCTGACCTCGCTGCCGCGCCTGGATGGGGTGGGTCCGATCCAGACCCTCGACCAAACCGGCTGGCTGGTCAGCTACCAGGCCCTGCAACAGGGGATCGTCCAGGGTTCGGACCTGCGCGCCAAGCTGCCCGCTCCGGAGAACCTGCTGGCCAGGAGCCAGGAGCTCGCCGCCCAGGGGGTGGTGCCGGTCCTGGTGGCCCGTCTGGACTACCAGACCCCCAACAAGCGCCTGGTGCACGAGATCAGGCTAGCGGCCCGCAAAAAAGAGGCCCTGGCCCTGCCCGACGCCCCCGGGAACTATCTTGACTCCCACACCGCCTTCCTGGCGACGGCCCTACTGCCGGAAAAGATCCGTTATTTCGATCTCCTGCCGCCGACCCATCGCGGGTTGGCGGTCAAGTTCCGCTTCGACCCCGAGTTCTTTTTCAGCAACCCCGAGACGCCCCCGGAAAAGACCGAAGTCGACCTGGCGGACGGACAGGGCTGGCGGGCGGTGGAGCTGCCTTCCACCCTGGAGGCGCGCTACCCCGAGGCGGGGGAGAAGCTGATCCGCCTGCGCTGCCGCTATCCCGAGGGCGAGCGCGAGGCCGCCTTCACTTTCCTGGTCGAAAATGAATACCGCACCAGCAGCCTGACCGCGGACGAGACCTGGAGCCTCACCGCCACCATCGCCTATCAGGGCAGTTACGCCACCGGCACGGCCTATGTCTACTATGGCTCCGAGAGTGGGGTGAAACACACCGCCCTGACCCGCCCGATCCTGATCGCCGACGGCTTTCCCGGTCACGACATCGACGAGCTGATCGGCGATGGCATGTTGAATCAGCTCGACTTTTTCACGGACCTGCTCCAAGGGGGCTACGACGCCGTGGTGCTGACCTATGGCAATGGCAGCACCTATGTCCAGAGCAACGCCTATGTGGCGGTGGAGTGCATCAACCGGATCAACGGCACCGCGAGCGTGCGCTGCCAACCGATCTGCGGCGGGGCCAGCATGGGCGGGCTGGTGGTGCGCTACGCCCTGACCTACATGGAGGCCAACCACCTGGACCACAACGCGGCCATGTATTTCTCCTTCGACTCGCCGCACCAAGGGGCCAACATCCCGGTCAGCGTGCAGTATTTTGTCCGCAAGCTCTATGCCCTGGGTAAGTTGCCGGCCAACAAGAGCCAGTTGATCGACCTGCTCAACTCCAACGGCGCCAAGCAGATGATCAGCTACTACCTGGGCTCCTCGGTGGATGGCACTTATCTGCTCAACAACTCCGTACACGACCAGTTAATGGCCGAGCTGGCCGGTCTGGGCAATTATCCCAGCCTGCCCCGGAAGATCGCCATTTCCTGCGGCAGTTGCACTGGCGTGATGACGGTGGACAACCATGTGCGGACCATTGACTGGTCGGGCAACCTGTGCGCCTTCGGCGACACCTACTCCCTGCCGGAAGCGCCGGACGACAAGAGCTGGAGCAAGCTCGGCATGCTGAGCCTGCTGCTGACGGATTATTATTGCGAGAGCAAATACACCTACAACTACGACGGTGCTCCCGGCGGCACGGCGGACACCTGGAAGGCCCTGGCCAGCGCGCTCAAGAGCAGCGGCTACGGCCACGTGGACAATCCCTATCCTGACAATTGCTTCATTCCCAGCGTCAGCTCCCTGGACGTCCAGAACGCCAGCGACCCCTGCACCACGGTGCCCCCCCAAGGGGCGGACACGCCCTTTGACGGCTACTACATCGGCAGCCGGAACCTGGACCACGTCCAGATCGACTATCCCATCAAGCGTTATTTCTTCAAGGTCCTGGGCATCGCGGAGCCGGTGACGCTGGAGCCGGTGCAGTTGCTGTTGTCTCCTCTGGAAATCAGCAGCAACGGCGCCTTTGGCAGCGGGACGGCCTCCCTGGTCTATGACAACGAAGCCGCGGTTCACCAGATGGCGGTCGGCCTGAGCAGCTTCGAAGTAAGCTTCGACGGGGGCGAGGACCATCATATCGAACGCTTCGGGGTGGGCGGATCATTCCTGACCAAGGACGTCCTGCGCGGGCAGGTCGCCTTCACCGACGGCCACTACAACCAGGATTTTTCCGCCAGCGCCATCTACCTGGTGGTGGGCGAGCGCAAGGAGTGACGCACCGGAGCGAGATGATGATCACACCGTCAGTCTGAACCTGGCTATAAGGAGCCGAACATGTTTGTCAGTGTCGTCAATTTCACGTTTGCGGACGTCAAGAAGCAATACACCCCGGACGCCAAGACGATCACCATCCCCGATGGGGTGACGGTGGAGGCCGTATCCACGGCCATCAACTCATTCAGCTTCAGTTATCAGGACGATGACCATCACATCAGCGCCATTCAGGTGACCACCGGCGCCACCCTGATCTCCGCCACCCAGATCGAAGTCACCTTGCAGGTCAACTTCCGCGACGCGGGCGGCGGCGATGAGTACGAAGGCAGCGTGGACGTGCTGGTGCTGGGCACCCAGGCCATGCCGGCCAGTTGAGGCTGTCCCCGCGCCGGGCCGCGATCTGATTTCGCATCAGGCTTCCCGCGCAATGACTGGGCTTGCATGAACCCGCCCGCCTTCTCTCCGGGAATAATCTGCCGGGGAGAAGGCGGGCGATTCGATTTTGCGGCCTGCCCGCGAGTGAAAAAGAGCGGACCTGGCGCTGGCCATTCCTAATGGGTGATTGATCGCCGCGCGTGATCCCACCATACTGGAACCAGGAGATGAGGTCCTGGTGGCGGCGCGCGACCGATCAAACCCGGTGCATCGCCGAGCGGCGGAACGCCCCCGGGGCCGAGCAAGCCCTATCTCCGGAAGGAGGCATGTCATGCGCGGAAGTGGTTTCATGGCCAACAAGTTTGGGTTCGCCCTGGGCGCGCTCCTGGTCTCGCTGGTCCTGGTGGGCTCCCTGGCCTGGGCGTCCGAACCGGCGAACGACGCGGCCATGGCCTTGCTGGATCAGGGCGAACTGGCGGCGGCGGGCGGCAACTTCGACCAGGCCCGCCAGCTTTGGGAAAAGGCCCTGCAACAGCGGCCAGGCTGGGAGGTGGTCCAGAGGCGCTTGGCGGAACTGCCGGCCCGCCGCCGGGCGCATGCCGAGCAGGTGCAGGAAATCGAGCGCAACCAGCAGGCCAGCCTTGATTTCGTGGAGGGCGTCAACCTGTTCAACCAAGGACGTTACCAGGAGGCGGCCAGGATTTTAGCCAGTGTGGTGGCGGTGTTGCCCGACCATCCCTATGCCGGGCAATACCTGGAGATGGCCCAGGCCCAGGCCGGGCTGGTCAGCCATGGCTCCCTGCGGGTGGATTCCACCCCGCCGGCCATGATCTACCTGGATGGCCAGGCCGTGGGGCAGACCCCGGTTTCGCTGGACAAGGTGCCGGCGGGCCAACACACCCTGATCGCCGAGGCCCACGGGATCCGCCTGGAGAGGCAGATCGTCATCCAGGGCCGGAGCGCGCACAGCACCGCGTTCGTCTTCAGGGAGGTCGAGGGTCCGTAATGCCTGGCCCGCGCCAGGCCAATCTGGTCTGGCCGCCAGCGAGCGATTGAAAGCCAGAGCACCGATCGCGGTGGCGGCGGCGTGGCCTGGCTTCAGTTACCGGAGCCGTCTTCGGGAGGCAAGGCGCCGGGCCTCGGCTCCAGGCGGTACACCCCCCCGGGGGTGAGGTCCTCCGGCGCGTTGCTGCGCAGGCCGGAGCCCAGGTACATCCGGCCGTCCAGCTCGGCCAGCTTCACCGCCCAATCCCCGGCTCCGTCCAGCCAGCCCACCTGGACGAGCACCAGTTCGCCCTTGACCCAACGCGGCTCGTAGAGGCCCACCGCCCCGGCCCCGGAGTCGCGGGTGGGAAAGAGCATGCGCCCGGTCAGGGGGTGGCGCTGGGGCTCGCCCAGGATCTCGATGCGCCGCGCCGGGCCGCGCGGCTTTTCGTAGCGGCATTCCCGCCAGTTGAAGAGATCGCTCACGGTGGACCACATCACCCGTCCGTCCTCCAGGGCCAGGTAGGCCAGCCCCTCGGCGTTGTCCACCCGGGCGAACCCCCAGGCGTTGAACTCCCCCAGGGTCTGGACGCCGCCGTCGGGCCGGACCAGGTGCAGGCGGCTCTGGCCATAGGTGCTGGTGGATATCAGGCTGGAGCCGGCGTTGAGCCCCTGGGTGATGTCGCTGATCCCGGTGGGAAAACGCATCTCCTGGGTGGCGGCGAAGAGCTTCCACGCGCCGTCCCGGAGCAGCACCACCCCGGGATGGTGGGCGTTGCCAAAGCCCAGGAACTGGCGGCCGGTGTCCGGGTCCCGGGCGGCGAAGCCCCACTTCAGGTCCTTGTAGGCATGGGGGTTCAGGTGGCCGAAGTCGTGCCTGGTCCAGGGACCCTCGGGCGCTGGGGCGGTGTAGAGCACCATGCCCTGCCAGGCCTCGGGAGCCAGGTGGATCATCCCCTCGGCGCTGTAGCCGGCGGCCCCGCTCTCGCACCACTCCGGCAACAGGCTGGCCCGCGCCAGCGTCCCGCCCGGGGTGTAGGTCCAGACCGGGGTGGCGTGGATCTGGTTGCGGGTGATGCCGCTGAGCACCAACTGGCCGTCGTGGGCGAAGAAGGCCATGGGCGCGCGGTCGATCTCGCCCACCTTGACCAACACGAAATGGTAAGAGCCCTGGGGAGGTTGCCGGGGGACAGCCTCGGTCTCGCCCGGGCTGGACGCCTGGCGGGCGGGGGCTGGGACCTGGCCCGGGGGCGGGTCGGGGGAGGCCGCGTGCAGGGGCGCGCAGCCCCAGAACACCAGGGCCAGCCAGGGAACCAACCAGCGCAACAAGTCAACGCGCATCACGATCATTTCCTGTTGCCGCGTCTGGTCCTGCCTGGCTGGATTGCCGAGGGACTGGCCAGCCCGGCGTTGCGCGCGAGCCTGCTTTTAGGTTGGCGGATTTGTCGCCGGGCCGCAATCGGAGAGTCGGTTGCGGTGCAATGACGGCTCCCGCGTCAGCTTGAGGCCAGGCCGCGCCATGGTTGGGTGGCCAACCTGCTCGCCTTTGACGAGCGTATTGCCGAGAAACCAGGGGTTGGTAGCATCGCCGTTTAGTCCAACACCACGGACAGGATCTCGCGTCCTACGGCCTGGACGCCGATGCGCGCGCCATCCTCGGCAAAGACGGTGCACTCCTCTGGCAGGCGCAAGCCTCTGCGTTCGCCAGGCTGCGGAGCCTTCATGCCGTCCTGCCGCACCATCAGGGGCTGGTCAGCCAGGTTCACCAGGACCAGGGTGTCCGGCCCCGAGGGTTCGCTGCCCATCACCGTCACCGCGCCCAAGCCTTCCCCGGCTTCGCCGAAGCTGAGTTGCTCGGACCACAGGCCCAACTGCAAGCTCCCTGGAGAGGCGGTCAGGCCGGGCAAACGAATCCGGCGTCCGTTGGGCAAGCGGGCGCTGTCGCCATCCCAGGCCACGGTCAGAAAACTCATGGGCGGGGCGCCGATGAATCCGGCCACGAAGCGGTCGGCCGGCTGGCGGCGCACCGCCTCGGGGGCGTCCACCTGGTGCAGGCGGCCAGCGTCCATCACGGCCATCAGGTCGCCCACCGCCGCGGCGTCGTTCTGGTCATGGGTGACCATCAGGATGGTGTTGCCCAGCCGCCGCTGAATGCGGCGCAGCTCACCGCGCAGGCTCAGGCGCAGGTTGTGATCCAGGCTGGAAAACGGTTCGTCCAGCAGCAGGACCGCGGGCTCGCGGATCAGGGCCTTGCCCAGGGCCACCCGTTGCCGTTGACCACCGGAAAGGGCGTGGGGCTGGCGTTGCAGCTCGGTGGGGCTCAGGTGCAGCAGCTCGGCCACCCAGGCCATCCGCGCCTGAATGGCGCGGGGATCAACCCGGCGCATGCGCAAGGGGTAGGCCAGGTTCTCCGCCGCCGTCATCTGGGGGTAGAGGGCATAGTTCTGGAAGACCAAGGCCAGGGGTCGCTTGCCCGGCGGCGTTCCGGCCAAGTCGCGCCCGTCGAGCAGGATGCGGCCCGCGTCGCAGGACTCCAACCCCGCGGCCAGGCGCAGGGCGGTGGTCTTGCCACACCCCGATGACCCCAGGAGCACGGTGAGCTTGCCGTCCGGCACGATCAGGGAAAAATCGCGCAAGGCCGCGACGGATCCAGCTCGGCGCACGGGATAATTCTTGCAGACCGCCTCAAAACTTAAGGTCGGCATGGCGTCTTTCCTCACAGCGGATCGGATTCGCCCTCGTAAACATGGGCCTGGTCGATGACGTGGCGGTGAGCGATGAACAGCAGGAGCAGCGACGGCAGGGTCAGCACCACTCCACCGGCCATCAGCAGCGACCACTGGGTCTGATAGAGGTTCTGGAAGGCCATCAGCCCCACCGGCGCGGTGAGCATCTCCGGCGAGGAGGCGATGAGCAGGGGCCAGGTGAAGCTGCGCCAAGCGCCATGGAAGGCCATGAAGCCCACAACCACCAGGGGCGCGCGGATGCCCGGCAGGCAGATGTCCCAAAAGCTTCGCCAGGCCGATCCGGTGTCCAGGCGGGCGCTTTCCAACAGCGAGCGGGGCATCTGCCGCAGGGCCGTGGCCAGGAGGAAGGCGGCGGTGGCCGAGAAGCAACCGGGCAGGATGATGCCCAGGAATGAATCCAGGCCCAGGAGGCTGCCCAGCACCATCTCTCCCCAGCCCAGGTCCAGGGAGCGGGTGGCGGTCCAGAACTCGCTGGCTGGCAGCAGCCTGGGCCAGGCCACCGTGACCAGGAAGCGGGGCAGCACCAGGAAGGAGTGGGGGATCAACCAGGCTGCGAAGAGCAGCCAGAACAGGCGGCGGCCCCAGCGCCCGCCCACTGCCGTCATGACAAAGGCCGCGCCGGCGGCCACCGCGGTTTCGATGACCGCGTGGACCATGGCCGTGAACAGGCTGTTGGCCAGGTAACGGGCCATGGGAATCTTGGTGAAGACCTCCACGTAGTTGCCCCAGGTCAAGCGCTCCGGCCAAAGCCAGGCTTGGCCGCCCGCCTGCACGAAGAGGTCCTGGTTGGCGGTCAGGGAGGTGGCCAGCATCCACAAAAATGGCGCCGCGAAGACCGCCAGCAACAACCCGGCCGCCCCGGCCCAGGCCAGGCCCTGGCTCCAGGGTCTCATGCCGACCCGCCGGAGCGCGGCCAGGGCGAACCCCGCCGGGCCAGGATGCGCAGCGCCACCAGGGGCAGACCGCCGGCCGCCATCACCAGGCCGATGGCCGCGGCATAACCGGCCCGCTGCCACTGGAAGGCGTTCTGAAAGGCCTGGAAGGCCAGGGTGGTGGTGGCGTGCAGGGGGCCGCCGCCGGTCATGGCATAGGCGATCTCGAATCCGCCGTGCAGCGCGCCCAGGTAGCCCAGGGCGAGGCTGAAACCCAGCACCCGGCGGGTCCAGGGCCAGTAGACCACCAGCAGGCGCTGCCAGCCCCCGGCCCCGTCCAGCTCGGACATTTCATGGATCTGGCGGGGGATCTGGCGGAAGGCGGCCAGGAAGAAAAGCATGGTGAAGCCTCCCACGCTCTCCCAGAACATCACGATCATCAAGGCTGGCTTGGCCCAGGCCGGGTCGTCCAGCCAGGCCGGGGCGACCAGGCCCAGGCCATGGGCCAGGCGGGCCAGGGGGCCGCAGTCGGCCTGGAAGATCCAGCGCCAGAGGAGATAGAGCGCGATGGGGTTGACCACGCTGGGCAGGAACACCACCAGGCGCAGCAGTTGCGCGCCCAGGCCGCGCCGCTGCAACAGCAGGGCCACGGCATAGCTGCCCATGACCTGGATTGGCACGGCCAGGGCCAGGATGGCGGTGTTGCCCGCGGCCTGCAGGAACAAGGGGTCGTGGCCAAAGAGATTGGCGTAGTTGGCCAGGCCCACCCAGGTCGGGGCCTCGCTCAGGGTCCATTGGAACAGACTGAGGCCCAGACCGATGAGCGCTGGCAGCAGCGAGAACAAGACCACCCCCACCAGCATGGGCAGGGCCAGGATGGTCCCGGTTTTTTCTGGCGCGCTCATGGTCGATCGCCGGAATCGGCCGAGCGCAGGACCCGCTCGATCTGCCCGGCGGCCTGGTCCGCGTCCAGGCGTCCCAGGCGATGGGCCTCCAGGACATCGTGCAGGCTGTCCTCCAGCAGCGCCTCGTTGAGGCGCGGGTCGTAATCTTGGGTGCGCCCCTGGTGCAGGGCCCCGCGCACCGCGCAGGCCGGCGGCGGCGCGGCCAGGTCGGGCCGCGAGGGGAAGTAGATGCCGGCCGCCAGGTGGGCCTCCTGGCCCGCGCGGCTGGCCAGGTGTTGCACGAAACGCGTGGCCAGCTCGGCCTGGCGGGTGCCGCGAAAGACAGCAAAGGAGTTGCCGCCCATCAGGGTCTGGGCGTTGCGCGGCCCGCGAGGGATGGGGCGCACCCCCCAGGTCACCCGCGTCTGTTGCGCCAGGTCCCACATCTTCCAACTGCCAGACCAGTAGAAAACCGCCCGGCCCTGGAGAAACAGGCTGCCCAGCACTCCCTGGCTGGCTCCCTGCGAAGGCAGGTGCAGACGGTCCTGGGGCCGTGGCAGCAGACCCGGCAGGCCGCGCCAGGCGGCCATGGCGGCCAAGGTTTCGGCCATGGCCTTCTGGTTATCCGGGCTCTGGGCCCCGGCGGCCAGCTCGCCATCGCGCTGCCAGAGCCAAGTCTGGAACCACACCAGGTCGGAATGGACATCCAGGCCGAAGACGGATTGGCCGTCGCGGCGCTGGTCGCCCGCCCTCCGGGCGGCCGAGACCGCCAGGCCGGTCAGGTCGTCCCAGGTGCGGATCGCGGCCACCGCTTCGGGGTCCACCAGGTCCTGGTTGTAGAAAAGCAGGTAGGGATAGGCCACCTGGGGCTCGGCCAGGTGGGCTCCGTCGCCCCGGCGGAAGGCGTAGTCCCGCAGCGCGGCATAATGCGGCCAGGGGCGCTCGGTGGGCAGGGGCAGGAGGAGGTTGTTGCGGGCGAAGGTCTGGAAGGCCCCCACCTGGAAAAAGGTGATCACATCGGGACATTGGCCGTAGAGGCATTGCAGGTAGAGCTTCCAGGGCGTGGCGATGGGCAGGATGCGGATGCGCGCATGGGGATGCTCGGCCTCGAAGGCGGCCACGGCGGCCCGGCGGGTGTCGTGCAGGTTGGTGGCCCAGACCAGCACGGCCGGGTCCTGCCCGGCGGCCGGGGCCGGGCCGGGCTGACCTGCCCAGCAGATCAGCCCGGCCAGGATGGCCATCAGCCATTTGCGAATCAAGGTGTCAGCCAACAAGCCGGTCATCCCCGGTTGCGGGTGAGGGCGCGGGCCGGGCGCTAGAAGTTGGCCCGCAGCCAGACGAAGAAGTTCAGGGGCTCGCCCGCGCAGCCGGCGTCCTGGGACGAGAAATCGTCGTTGATGTAGAACTCGTCAAAGACGTTGTTCACCACGAACTGCACCTCGTACTTGCCAAAGGTGTAGCCCAGGGCGGTGTTGACCACGGTGTAGGACGGCAGGTTCTGGGGTTCGGTCACGGTGTTGTCGCGCAGGTTGCGGTCGCCCACATAGATGGCCGAGACGTTCCAGTTGAAATCCTTCCAGTGGAAGTTCACGCCGGCTCCGGCCATGTGGCGGGGAGACATGCGCACCCGGTAGCCGGCGAAGGAATTGCCGCTGGAGTCCGTGAACTCCAGGTGGTGGGCGTCATGATAGGTGTAGTAAGTCCACAGGCTGAACAGCTTGCTCAGGTTGTAGCGCACTTCGGTCTCCAGGCCGGTGACCCGGGAGCGCGCATTGGTGAAGAGGAAATCGTCGGCGCTGGTGCGGAAGGAACGCGGGCCTTTCTTTTCGGTCTCGAACAGGCTGACCTGGCCGAAGAGGCGGCCGTCCAGGGCCGCGACCTTGACGCCGCCTTCATAGCTCGTGGTTTCTTCCGGGTCCAGCAACTGGGGCAGGGTCACCCCGTTGCGGGTGCTGAGGCTGGGGAACTGGGTGCGGAAGCCTTCCACGTAGTTGGCGAACAGGGTCAGCTCGGTGCCCCGGGCCTTGTAGGCCAGATAGTCTATGCCGAAACGCGGCGTCCAGGCCGAGTCCGACTGCTCGGCCTTCACGTTTTGTCCGGACTGGCTCAGCTCTTCGTCGAAGTTGTCATAGCGCACCCCGGCCATGAAGCCGAAGCGGCCGTAGTCGACCCGGTCCTGGGCGTAGAAGCTGACGATGGTCTGGTCGTAGTCGCTGCGGGTGGTGGCCCCCCGGATGCCCTTGGCCGGGTTGTTCCAGTTGGTCAGCGGCGTCTGCCAATCCGGCGGTCCATAGGTGGGCGCGCCGGAGAAGCTGGGGCTATGGGACTTCTGCTGCCCCTTTTCCAGATAGTTGCCCAGCAGCAGGGTGTTGGCGGCCGGGCCGAACTGGTTTTTCAGCGTGAAATTTAGGTCGTTGTGAATGCTGGTCTGGTCGGAGTCGGTTTCCCACCAGCCCTTGGTGCTGGTCTTGGGGGTGATGGTGATGCCGCCGGTGGCGTAGCGGTCAAAGGCGGAGAAGGTCAGCACGTCCTTGACCGTGACGGCATCGCTCAGCTTCAGGGTCGGCGCGACGCTCAGCGCCTGATAGCGGCCGTTGTAGGTGGCGCCGTCAAGGCCATAGTTGGACTCGCGGTTCACGCCATAGGCCGGCTCCCCGTTCACCAGAGGGATGATGGAGCCACGGTCGGCGGAGACGTAGCTGTGCAGGTACTGCACGCCCAGGTCCAGTTTTTTGGCCGCCTTGTGGTTGAGTTGCAGCAGGGCGTTGTAGGACTCCCGGTCGGTGCGGTCCTGGAAGCCGGAGCTGGTGGAGCCGCCGGCGTTCAGCATCACATAGCCGCCGTCATAGGGCGTCACCACCCGGGTGTCGCCCTGGAAGGTGTTGAAGCTGCCGCCGCCCAACTGCATCTTGGTCTGCTGCTTGCTCGTGTCGGCGGGCTTGGTGATGATGTTCAGCACCCCCGCCACCGCCCCGCGACCCCAGATGGCCGAGGAGGGGCCTTTCACGAACTCGATGCGCTCCACCAGGTTAAGGGGCAGCATGGTCAGGTCGGCCGAGCCGTCCACCTGGCGGAAGGGGATGCCGTCGATCAGCACCGCCAAATCCTTGGTGTCACGAAAACCGCGCACCTCGATATGGGGATAGGCGTTGCCCTGGGTGCCGATCTGCAGGCCCGGCACGCTGCGCAGGGCCTGCTCCAGGTTGCGGGCTCCGGAGTTCTCGATCTCCTCCCGGGTGACCACGCTGACAAAGAAGGGCAAGTCCATGGTGTTCTGCTCTGTCTTGGTGGCCGTCACCACCATCTCGCCCAGCTTGCCTACGCCTCCATCGCTGGGCTCATCGGCCGCAGCCCAGGCCGGAGCCAGGGCCAATGAGCCCAGTATTACTAAAATTAGGAACAAATACATCGGCTTGGTTATGCTTGATGAAATCGTGTCGCCGATCATCCTCTGTTTCCTCTCTCCCGGTTGGTGGACCCCGGCGCGGTTCGCCAATAACCGCGCGCCATCTGTTGCGCAGCCATCTCCCCGGTCCCGCAACCCAGAAAATGGCCAGGAAACGCCAACGCCAACGCGGTCTCCACCAAGCAAAAAAGTCCCCCTGGTTCATGACGAACCAGGGGGACTGCACCCGTCTTACTTGGTCACCCCGAGGAGACCCTACCTTATTGGGCGCACCTCAAGGGTTGTGCCCGGCGGCCTTTCCGCGAAAGCCTAGGCGGATCTATTTTATCGAGCAGGGAGGTGTTCTGACTCACGGTTCATCCTACCGGCCGCGCCTTCCCACCTTTCGGCAGTGGCTTTACAATCGGCGCTTCCCTTGGGAACCGACGATCGTTCGCGGCTTTCGTCCCCGTTTACAGCGGCGGGACCGTGACGGATTCGCACCGTCTTCCCTTTTAACC
>CALERA010000211.1 GCA_937908275.1 uncultured Desulfarculaceae bacterium
GACTAGGCGCGAGTTCCTGGCGAGGCTTCCCCAGCGGCCCGACCTGGCCCCGGGGCCCATCCCGCCCCGGCCCGGCGGCCCGCCCCCTGACCTGGCCGCGGCCCTGCTGGAGGCCCTGGCCGCCGGCGGCTGCGGGGTCCGGCGGGCGTCCACCGCCGGGGAGGCCCTGGACGCGGCCCTGGTCCTGGCCCGGGAGGCGGGCGTCACCCGCCTGGGGCATCACGACCTGGGTCCGGAGCTGACCCCCCTGCTGCCGGCGGCGGCGCAACGGGTTGGCATCGAACTGGTGGAGGCCGGCGACGGCGACGAACAAGCCGTGGCCCTGGCCGAGCCCCTGGCCGCGGGCCTGACCCGGCCGGAGCTGGCCGTGGCCCAACTGGGGGCCCTGGTCCATCTGGCCCGCCCGGGCGGCGGCCGGATGCTCTCGCTCCTGCCACCCCTGCACCTGGCCCTGGTCCACGCCCGGGACATCCTCTGGTCCCTGGACGACCTGGCCGCGCGCCTTGACGCCTCAGACGATCCCCTGGCGGGCGGCTGGCCGGCCCTGACCCTGATCAGCGGCCCCAGCAAGACCGGGGACATCGAGGCGGTGATGGTGCGGGGGGTGCACGGCCCCGGCCGGGTGGAGGTCATCGTCTGGGGCTAGGCGCGGCCCGCCCAAGCCCTGGAAAGGCCAAGCGTTGACAGCCCAGGCCCCGGGGAGTAACCTAGCACCCTTGTAACAGCCTGTGCCTTTGTGCTGGGAGCCCGCCGTGGCCGACCGCAACCCCAATCCGCCCACCGAAACCTGCGAACTCGACTCCGGACGTTTCTCCTTTTTCGGGCGGGACGTGGCCCGGCGCATCGGCATCTCGGTGCTGATCGGCGTGGTCTCGGGCCTGGGGGCCCTGGCCTTCTTTGTCTGCCTGGAGTGGCTGCGCTGGTATTGCCTGGGCTATCTGGCCGGCGCGCCGGCCCCAGCCCCGGCCGGCGAGCGCCTGGTCCACCTGGCGGTGGAGACCCCCTACCGGGCCTGGGTGCTGTTCATCCTGCCGGTGCTGGGCGGACTGATCAGCGGCTTCGTGGTCTACACCTTCGCGCCCGAGGCCGAGGGGCATGGCATGGACGCCATGATCGACTCCTTCCACAACCTCAAGGGCATCATCCGCACCCGGGTGCCCTACGTGAAATCCATCGCCTCCATCGTCACCCTGTCCACCGGCGGCTCGGCCGGCCGCGAGGGACCCATCGCCCAGATCGGGGCCGGCTTCGGCTCCTGGGTGGCCCGGGTGCTCAAGCTCTCCACCCGCGAGCGCCGCATCTTCGTGCTGGCCGGCTGCGCGGCCGGCCTGGGGGCCATCTTCCGCGCCCCCCTGGGCGCGGCCATCACCTCGGTGGAGGTGCTCTACCGCGAGGACTTCGAGTCCGAGGCCATCATCCCCTGCGTCATCAGTTCGGTGATCGCCTACAGCCTGTTCACCTACTATTTCGGCTTCGAGCCCATCTTCTCCACCCCGCGCTTCGCCTTCCGCGATCCCCGCGAGCTGATCGCCTACGCGGTCCTGGGCCTGATCTGCGCCCCCATCGGCGGGTTCTACGTCAATTTCTTCTACGGCACCCGCAACTATTTCCGCAGGAAATTCGCCAAGGTTCCCCGCCATTTCCGCCCGGCCATCGGCGGGGCGGGCGTGGGCCTCATCGCCCTGGTGGTGCCCCAGGCCATTGGCGGCGGCTACGGCTACCTCCAACTGGCCATCTACGGCGAACTGGCCATCTGGGTGATGCTCCTGGCCGCGGCGGCCAAGATCGTCACCACCAGCCTGACCATCGGCAGCGGGGGCAGCGGCGGCGTCTTCGGCCCCACCCTGTTCATCGGCGGCATGCTGGGCGGCGCGGTGGGCTTCGTGGGCCACGCCCTGTTTCCGGAGATCGTGCAGCAGCCAGGGGCCTACGTCCTGGTGGGCATGGCCGGGTTCTTCGCCGGGGTGGCCAAGGCCCCCCTGGGCGCGCTGTTGATGGTCTCGGAGATGACCTGGTCCTACGGCCTGCTGCCGCCCTTGATGCTGGTCTCGGTGATCGCCATCCTGTTCAACCGCTTCTCCAGCATCTACGAGAAGCAGTTGGCCAACAAGTTCCAGTCCCCGGCCCACGAGTGCGACCTGACCATCAACGTCATGAGCGAGATGACCGTCTCCCAGGTCTTCAAGCCCGAACAGGCCTTTGTCAAGCTGCGCTCGGACACCCGCTTCGCCGAGCTGCGGGCGGTCATCGCCTCCACCCGGCAGTACGTCTTCCCGGTGGTGGACGACGCCCAGCGCCTGATCGGGGTGCTGCCGCTCAAGAATGTGCGCAACGTGATGTTCGAGGACTCCCTGAGCGACCTGGTGGTGGTGGGCGAGCTGGCCGCGCCGCCGGTGAGCCTGACCCTGGACCAGGACCTCAACAGCGCCCTGGTCAGCTTCCTGCAATCGGGCTACAACCAGATCCCGGTGGTGCGTTTCCAGGACGGCGGGCAACAGTTGTTGGGCATGCTCAGCCACGAGGACGTGATCGCCGCCTACCACGAAGAGGTCAGCCGCCGCACCCAGGCCGAATAGCCCCGCCCGCCCACCCCCAACAGCCCCGCTCTCTCTGCTTGACGCCGTCCATCCGCGCCCCCCGCGCGCCCTGGCCCAGGCGTCCCGTCACCCGGATGCCTTGGTTCGCGGCGCAGATTCCATTTGCCAGCGCCGACCAGAATGCTATTCTGAAAAAGATCCGCCCCACCAAGCCCTGATGGGAGGGAATCAAGTTGTTCGAAGCCTTCTTCCGACCCCGGCAGGTGGCGGTCATCGGCGCCTCCAGTCAGCCCGGCAAGGTCGGCTACGACGTGCTCTACAACCTGGTCAAACGTGGCTTCGGCGGCCAGGTCTATCCGGTCAACCCCAACGCCGACACCATCCTGGACACCCCGGTGGTCAGGGAGATCAGCCAGTTGCCCCGGGGACTGGACCTGGCGGTGGTGTCGGTCAAGGCCAAGCTGGTGCCCCAGGCGGTGCGCGAACTGGCGGCCATCGGCACCCAGGCGGTGGTGGTGGTCTCGGCCGGCTTCAAGGAAGTCGGCGGCCGGGGACGCGAGCTGGAGAACGAGCTCAAGGAGGTGGTGCAGGCCAACCCCGGCCTGCGCCTGATCGGGCCCAACTGCATCGGCATCATGGACACCACCTCCAACCTCAACGCCAGCTTCGCCGGGAGCATGCCCCGGCCCGGCCGCCTGGGCTTCTTCTCCCAGTCCGGGGCCATGGGCCTGGCCATCCTGGACTGGTCGCTGGACAACAACATCGGCTTCTCCAAGTTCATCAGCCTGGGCAACAAGGTGGACCTGACCGAGGTCGAGATCCTGGAGATGATGGCCGCCGACCCGGAGACCAAGGTCATCCTGGGCTACCTGGAGGCGGTGGAGGACGGCCGGCGCTTCATGCAGGTGGCCAAGGAGGTCACCCGGGTCAAGCCGGTGGTGCTGGTCAAGAGCGGCGTCACCAGCGCCGGGGCCCGGGCCGCCAGCAGCCACACCGGGGCCCTGGCCGGGGCCGACGCGGCCTATGACGCCGCCTTCCGCCAGTGCGGGGTCTTGCGGGTCCACACCATGCGCCAGCTCTTCGGCCTGGCCACCGCCCTGGCCCACCAGGCCCTGCCCAGCGGCCCGGGCCTGGCCATCCTGACCAACAGCGGCGGTCCGGGCATCATCTGCGCCGACGCGGCCGAGGGCCACGGCCTGCACCTGGCGGTGCTGCGGCCGGAGGTGGCCGACGAGTTGCGCGGCTTCCTGCCGGCCATCGCCAGCGTCTACAACCCGGTGGACATCACCGGCGGCGCGCCGGCCGAGCTCTACCGCCGCTCCCTGGAGGCGATCCAGGACGACCCCGGGGTCAACGCCACGGTGGTGATCATGACCCCCACCGCCACCCTGAAGGCCGAGGACGTGGCCCGGGAGCTGGCCCAGGTCCCGATCAAGGACAAGCCGGTCTTCACCGCCATGATGGGCTCCCACTCGGTGCACGAGGGGCGCGACCTGTGCATGAAGCACGGCCTGCCCACCTACGAGTTCCCCGAGGACGCGGTCACCGCCCTGGCCGGCATGCTGGACTATCGCCGCTGGCGGACCCAGAAGCCCCGGGAGCCGGAGCTGGTGGCCGGGGACAAGGACAAGGTGGCGGACATCATCGCCGCCGCCCGCCGCCAGGGCCGGCGCAACCTGGGCGAGACCGAGGCCCGGGAGTGCTTCGCGGCCTATGGGGTGCCGGTGGCCCGCTCCCTGCCCGCTTCCACCAGCGAGGAAGCCGTGGCCGCCGCGCGGGAGTTGGGCCTGCCGGTGGTGATGAAGATCGACTCGCCGGCCATCAGCCACAAGAGCGACGTGGGCGGGGTCATGGTGGGCCTGGGCAGCCAGGGCGCGGTGGCCGAGGCCTTCCACGAGATGACCAGCCGCATCCGCCGGGTCCAGCCCGACGCCTGGGTGCGTGGGGTGCTGGTGCAGGAGATGGTCCGGGGCGGACGCGAAACCATCGTGGGCCTGTCGCGCGATCCCCAGTTCGGCCCCCTGCTGATGTTCGGCCTGGGCGGCATCTACGTGGAGGTGCTCAAGGACGTCTCCTTCCGGGTGGCGCCCATCGCCCGGGTGGAGGCCGAGGAGATGATCCGGGGCATCCGCTCCTTCGCCCTGCTGCGCGGGGTGCGGGGCGAGTCCCCGGCCGATCTCGCCGCCCTGGCCGGAGTGCTGGTGGCCATCTCCAGCCTGGCCCACGACTTCCCGGACCTGGCCGAGGCCGACATCAACCCGCTTCTGGTTCTGCCCCGCGGCCAGGGGGCCATGGCCGTGGACGCCCGAATCGCCCTGACTCCGGCGAAGGGAGAATAAACCATGCAGATCGTGTACGTGGGCTCCACCGCCAGCCATTCCGGCAAGAACCTGCTCTGCCTGGGCCTGGGCCGGCGGCTGAAGGACGACGGGGTGGCCTTCGCCTTCAGCAAGCCCTACGGCGGCAATCCCCTGAAGGCCAACGACGCCTACACCGACGCCGACGCCTGGCTGATCAACGAGACCCTGGGCCTGGGCCAGAGCCCGGAGCAGTGCTGCCCGGTGGTGCGCACCCAGGACCTGGTGGCCCACTCCCTGCGCCACCAGGCCGGCGACCTGATGTCCGTCATCCGCGCCTCCTGCCAGGACCTGGCCTCGGGCAAGGAGCTGCTGCTCCTGGCCGGCGGCGGCACCCTGGCCTCGGGCGCGGTCTGCGGCATCAGCGGCTACCAGGTCACGGAGCAACTGGGGGCGCGGGTGCTCCTGGTGGATCGCTACGAAAACGGCTTCTACCTCGACCACCTGCTGCACGCCCGCGACTGCCTGGGCGAGCGCCTGCTGGGGGTGGTGATCAACTCCCTGGACCAGGAGATGAACGCCGCCCTGGAGGAGACGGTGCTGCCCTACCTGGCGGACGAGGGGATCAAGGTCTTCGGGCGGCTGCCCCGGGACCAGGTCCTGGGCGCCCTGGCGGTGGCGGACCTGGTGGAGATGCTGGGCGGCAAGCTCCTGAGCGGGGCCAAATTCGCCGACCGCCTGGCCACCCGCTTCTTCATCGGGGCCATGCAGGTGCGCCATGCCTCCAAGTTCTTCGGCGGGGTGCGGGACTTCGCCTGCATCGTGGGCGGCGACCGGCCGGACATGCAGATGGCGGCCATCGAGGGCGGCGCGGCCTGCCTGATCTTGACCGGCAACCTCTACCCCAGCGAGATCATCCTGAGCCGGGCCGAGGAGCACGAGGTGCCGGTGCTGGTGGTGCGCGACGACACCTTCAGCGTGGCCCACCGCCTGGAGCGCCTGCGCGAGGCCGCTCCCCTGCGGGCCGGGGCCAAGGTCGAACGCGGGCTGAAACTGGTGTTGGAGGGGATGGACTGGGCCGGACTCTACGCGGCCCTGGGCCTGAAGGGCTGAACCGGCTCAATCAGACATGGACTGACGGCGGGTGATGGCCTCGCCCAGTTGGCGCTCCTCCCGGGCCAGGTCCATCAGGCCCATGGATTCCAGCAGGCTGGCCATCTCCTCGCGCACCCACATCTGGCGGGGGGCCAGGCTCACCGCGTGGCGGCCTTGGCTCAAGCCATCCTCCATCCGTCCGGCCTCCACCTGCAACCGGGCCATGGCGAAGAATATCTCCGGCGAGCGGTCGTTCATGTGCACCGCCTTGCGCAGGCTCTCCATGGCCTCGGCCCGTTTGCCCTGGGCGTGGCGCACCAGGCCCATGATGTAGTGGCAGCGCCAGTCGTCGCCGTAGATTGGCAGCAGCTTCTCCGCCCGGGCCAAGGCCAGCTTGATCTGGCCGCTTTTCAAGAGCACCCCCACCATGCCCAACTCGGTCTCGATATGTTCGGGATTGGCCTTGGCGGCTTCCAACTGCTTGGCCAACTGGCCATGCCAAATGGCCTGTTCGCTGTTGCCGACCTGGGAATAGGCCTTGGCCAGCAGGTTCTGCCCCTTGATGTCGGTGGCGTCCAGATCCACCGCCTGGCGCAGGGTTTCCAGGGCCTCCTGGGGCCGGCCGTCCTCCAGCAGAAGCTCTCCGCGCAGGGCGAACAGGCCGGTGATGCCGGGGTTGGCCTCCAGGGCCTTGTCCACCAGGGGTAAAGCCTGGGCCCGGCGTCCCACCACGGCCAGTTGGTAGATGGCCTTTTGCAGCTCCTCGGGATCGCCCGGGTTCTTTTCCACCGACCGCAGGGCCTTGGCCAGGGTGCCGACCTTGGCCGCCTCCAGTTGCTTGCCCATGGCCCGCAGGTTGAAGGTCTGCTGCTCGTAAAGGTCCGGGGCCAGGGGCTCGTGGACCAGGGCCTGCTCCAGGACCTCCATGGCCCGCTTGAACAGGTTGTTGTAGCGCAGGACCACCGCCGCCAGACGAATCACGTCCGGCCGGCGCGGATTCTGGCGCAGGGCCGCCTCGGCGTGGGGCAGCGAGGCCTTGTAATGCCCGGTGTCGTAGAATTCGCGGGCCAGGCGCAGGTGGGACTCCGCGTCGTCGGATTTTTTGCGCAGGGTCTGCAGGGCGGTGACGATGGCCTGCTGCTTGCGGGCCTCCTCGGCCAGACCCATCTCCTGGAACAGCGCGGCCAGGCCCTCGTAGCCCTCCACCAGTTCGGGCCATTCATTGATCAGGTGACGATACACCTCCAACGAGGCGGAAAAGCGCCTGGCGTTGAGCAGCCGCCGACCTTCCAGCAGCATCGCCTTCTGGCGCGAACCGGTCAGGAGCATCCAAAGTTTGATCAGCCACGACATCGCATCCCGCCTCCGGGGGGTTCTTCTCGGCCATGATATACCAATGGCCTAAGGATTGCAGCCACGGTCCGCTTCCGGCCGCTATTGCCCCGGGGGCGGGACGGTAATATCATGAAAGACTTGAAGTGGAGGCGTTGCATGGCGGAAATGGTGGTGGCGGTGGTTCCGGCGGCGGGCAGCGGGCGGCGCATGGGCAAAGATCAGCCCAAGCAGTTCCTGCCCCTGGCCGGTCTGCCGCTTTTGACCCGCACCCTGCTGGCCCTGGAGGCCGCCCCAGCGATCGACCGGGTGGTGGTGGTGGCCCCCCCGGGCCTGGAAGCCGAGACCCAGGCCCGCTGCGTCGCGCCCTTTGGCCTGGCCAAGGTGGTGCGGGTGGTGGCCGGCGGGGCCGAGCGCCAGGACAGCGTGGCCGCCGGAGCCAACGCCGCGGCCGAGCTGGGCGCCGCCTGGCTGGTGGTGCACGACGCGGCCCGGCCCCTGGCCCGGCCCGAAATTTTCGCCCAGACCCTGGCCGCGGCCCGGGAATGCGGCGCGGCCATCGCCGCCCTGCCCTGCGTGGACACCGTCAAGCAGGCCGACGACCAAGGCTCCATCGCCGCCACCCTGGACCGTGGCCGGCTCTGGCTGGCCCAGACTCCCCAGGTGGTAAACTTGGAGCTGTTTCGCCAGGCCCAGGCCGAGGCCCGGGCCCGGGGCCTGGTGGCCACCGACGAGGCCGGGCTGCTGGAGGCCCTGGGGCGCGAGGTGCGCCTGGTGCCGGGCGACCGGCGCAACCTGAAGATCACCACCAGGGAGGACCTGGCCTTGGCCGAGAACCTGCTGGGCGCGCGCGAGACCCGCAGCGGTCAGGGCCTGGACGTACACCGCCTGGCGCCGGACCGCCCCCTGATCCTGGGCGGGGTGAAGATCGACTTCGAGCTGGGCCTCTTGGGGCATTCCGACGCCGACGTGCTGACCCACGCGGTCATGGACGCCCTGCTGGCCGCGGCCGGGCTGGGCGACATCGGCCGGCATTTCCCGGACCGGGACCCGGCCTTCAAGGACGCCGACAGCCTGGTCCTGCTGGACCGGGTGCGGGAGCTGCTGGCCCGGGAGGGCTGGCGGCCGCTCTCGCTCAGCGTCACCTTGATGGCCCAACGCCCCAGGATCGCCCCCCACGCCCCGGCCATGGCCGCCAACCTGGCCCGGGTGCTGGGCCTGGAGACCCCGGCGGTCAACGTGGCCGCCACCACCAGCGAGGGCCTGGGCTTCACCGGCCGGGGCGAGGGCATGGCCGCCCTGGCCCTGGCCAGCATCGCGCGCGACAACCCACCGCCCCCGGCGGTGAGCCAATATTCGGGAGCTTGATCGCATGAGCCTGACCATCTACAACTCGCAGACCCGCAACAAGGAAGACTTCGTCACCGCCCAGCCGGGCCGGGTGCGGATGTACGTCTGCGGGGTCACGGTCTACGACAATCCCCACATCGGCCACGCCCGCTGCTACGTGGCCTTCGACGCCATCCACCGCCACCTCAAGGCCCGGGGCTACGCGGTGGAGTACGTGCGCAACTTCACCG
Source organism: uncultured Desulfarculaceae bacterium (assembly GCA_937908275.1). Classification (GTDB taxonomy): domain Bacteria; phylum Desulfobacterota; class Desulfarculia; order Desulfarculales; family Desulfarculaceae; genus JACRDC01. The sequence continues at coordinate 8,842 of CALERA010000211.1, forward strand.
ACATCGACGACAAGATCATCAAGCGCGCGGGCGAGCTGGGCGAGGACTGGCGGGCCCTGGCCCAGCGCTTCATCGACTCCTTCACCGATGACATGAACGCCCTGGGGGTGCTGCCGCCCACCCTGGAGCCCCGGGCCACCGCGCACATTCCCGAGATCATCGCCGCGGTGCAGGGCCTGGTGGACAAGGGCCACGCCTACGCGGTGGACGGCGACGTGTACTTCGCGGTGCAGAGCTTCGCCGACTATGGCCACCTCAGCGGCCGCTCCCTGGAGGACATGCAGGCCGGGGCCCGGGTGGAGGTGGACCAGCGCAAGCAGAACCCCATGGACTTCGCCCTCTGGAAATCCAGCAAGCCGGGCGAGCCCTGGTGGGAGAGCCCCTGGGGACCGGGCCGTCCGGGCTGGCATATCGAGTGCTCGGTGATGAGCCAGAAATACCTGGGCGTGACCTTCGACATCCACGGCGGGGGCAAGGACCTGCTCTTCCCCCACCACGAGAACGAGGTGGCCCAGGCCGAGGCCCTTTCGGGCCAGCCCTTTGCCCGCTACTGGGTTCACAACGGCTTCGTGAACGTCAACAACGAGAAGATGTCCAAGAGCCTGGGCAACTTCTTCACCATCAAGGACATCCTCAAGCACACCCGGCCCGAGACCCTGCGCCTGTTCCTGTTGGGCAAGCACTACCGCTCGCCCCTGGATTTCAGCGACGAGGCCCTGAAGGACGCCGCCGCCGGTCTCCAGCGCCTCTACACCGCCCTGCGCGAGGCCCAGGAGGCGGCCGGGGAGATGCTGGAGGGCCAGCCCCTGCTCAAAGAGCCCGAGCGGGCCAAGCACCAGGAGATCGTGGAGCAGGTGGAGGCCTTCGAGCGCGGCATGGACGACGACTTCAACACCGCCGCGGCGCTGGGCGCGCTCTTTGGCCTGGCCCGGGTGGCCAACCGCCTGGTCTCCGAGGCCAAGAGCGAGACCCGCGACGCCCTCTTGGCCCTGGCCGCCGCCCGCCTGCGCCAACTGGGAGGCCGCCTGGGCCTGTTGCAAAACGATCCCCAGGAGTTCCTGCAAGGTCAGGAGGCCCCGGCCGCCGGCCAGGGGCCGGACCCGGCCTGGATCGAGCAGAAGATCGCCGACCGCCAGGCCGCCCGCAAGGCCAAGGACTTCGCCGAGGCCGACCGCATCCGCGACGAGCTCAAGGCCCTGGGCGTGGCCCTGGAAGACTCCCCCCAAGGCACCCGCTGGCGCATGGAGGCCTAGGAGCTAGATATATGCCACTTCAAAGGTACATCGCTGATGACCTAACGCATTTTGTTGGTCGTCACCTAAATGGCGATGAGGAGTACGAAGAGAAACAATATGATTTACTTGTCAATATATTAAAGCAAGGGATACTCGGTAAATCTGAAAAGCGCGAAGTTAACTGGTCCTACGAAACTCAAATTTGTCATGATGACTCATATCTGCCTGGCATTGTTTGCTTCTGTGATATCCCGAGGGAAGACCTTGAAATTCATATGGAGAAATATAGTAAATTTGGGCTGGCCTTTTCAAAAAAATTTATGATCACTAAAGGAGCCAATCCAGTTTTTTATGTCGCAAGGAATTCGGTTGAATATTTTGGTCAACACGATAACGTTGGAAGAGATAAAATTTTCAACAAGCAGATAGCTGAAGGTATATACCTATTAAAGGAATACCGCGATATGCTACTAAAGTCCACTCGCCGCAAGCGCGAAAAAGTTAACCTTCCTAAGATCGACAACCTAGCGGGTTTTTTATTTTTTCACATTTATTCTTTTATTAAGTGTTATGATGAGGGCTTAGGCCATAATGACCCAGATAATTATTATATGGAACGAGAATGGCGCATACTTGGGAACTTACCATTTAACATTAAAGACGTCGTACGCATATTCTTGCCGGAAAGTTTCGGTGCCAAATTCCGTGCAGACATTCCAGAATATACAAGCGAACTGATATTTTGCTAAATCTACCGATGAGGTAGACAGGATTGCTTGATTTCAATAAATAACTGACCTGGTTCAATATTGATAAACTGTAAAGGGGATCTACCATGGCCCACGTCTGCCCCTGGTGGTTCTGCTACACCTTCGACAACCCCCTGCGCCGTCTGGTGCACAACCCGGAGGTGATGCTGGCCCCCTGGGTGCGGCCGGGCATGACCTGCCTGGACCTGGGCTGCGGCATGGGCTACTTCACCCTGGGTCTGGCCAAACTCTCCCGTCCCGGCGGCCGGGTGGTGGCGGTGGACCTGCAGGAGAAAATGCTGGCCGCCCTGCGCCGCCGCGCCAGCAAGGCCGGCCTGAGCCAGGCCATCGAGCCCCGGCGTTGCGCCGAAAACAGCCTGGGGCTGGACGACCTGGCCGGGGCGGTGGATTTCAGCCTCTGCTTCTGGATGCTGCACGAGGTGCCCAGCCTGGCCGACTTTCTGGGCCAGGTGCTGGAGGCCACCCGCCCCGGGGGCCGGCTGCTGGTGGCCGAGCCCAAGTTCCACGTGGACCTGAAGACCTTTGAAGGCGAGTTGGCCCAGGCCGAAACCCTGGGCTGGCAGGTGGCGGAGCGGCCGGATATCTGGGGCAGCTTCAGCGCCATCCTCTCCCCGCGCCAGGCTGCGGCCCAGGGCGTCAGCCAGCACGCGGCGGCCTAGACCAAGAGGAGCCCGCGATGTCGGTGCAACGCTACGTCTCCGATGAACTGACCCACTTCGTGGGCCGCCGCCTGGGTGGCCTGCCCGACGCGGACGAGCGCCAGTACGCCCTGCTGGTGGACATCCTGCGCACCGGGGTGCTGGGCACCGACAAGAGCACCGCCATCAGCTACAGCGACGACAAGAGCTTCTCGGGCAACGAGTTTTACAAGGCCAACCTGGTCTGCTTCTCCGACATCCCGGTGCCGGACCTGGCCATCCACATGGGCAAGTTCTCCCGTTTCGGCCTGGCCTTCCGCAAGTCCTTCCTCAGCCAGCGAGGGGCCAACCCGGTGTTCTACGTGGCGGCCAACGGCAGCCCCGGCCCGGCCGGGGGACCGGGCGGGACCCGGGGCGAGCAGTTCGACCGCGAGCACCAGCGGGTCTGGCGGCTCTTCCGCCAACTGGAGGACATGCCCGGCCTGGACCAGGCCGAGGTGCGCGAGCTGTGGACCTCCCTGGTCTACAACTTCTTCAGCCTGGTGAAGTTCTACCGCGAGGGCCTGCCGGCCGAGGATTCGGAGAATTTCTACATGGAGCGCGAGTGGCGCGTCTTCGGCAGCCTGGAGTTCAGCCTGGCCGAGGTGCGCCGGGTGATTTTCCCGGCTCAGTACGCCAAGCGCTTCCGCCAGGACTTGCCGGATTATTATGGCGAGATAACCTTTTCCTAGACCCCGCCGCACCGGCCCGGCGGGCAGTCCCCCCCAACCCGGCCGCGCGCGGGAGCCCCATGCCCCACACCGAGGAAAACACCTCCCAGTACTACGCCACCCGCCCTGCTCCGGGCGGTGGCGTGTTCCAGTTGGTCAGCGAATACACCCCCCAGGGCGACCAGCCCCGAGCCATCGCCGAGCTTTCGCGCGGGGTGGCCGACGGCCTCAAGCACCAGGTGCTCCTGGGCGTCACCGGCTCGGGCAAGACCTTCACCATGGCCGGGGTCATCGCCAATGCCAACAAGCCGGCCCTGGTCCTGGCCCCCAACAAGACCCTGGCCGCCCAGCTCTACGGCGAATTCAAGGCCCTGTTCCCGCACAACGCGGTGGAGTATTTCGTCAGCTATTACGACTACTACCAGCCCGAGGCCTACATCCCGGCCAGCGACACCTACATCGAAAAAGACAGCTCCATCAACGAGCAGATCGACAAGATGCGCCACGCCGCCACCTTCGCGCTCCTGACCCGGCCGGACGTGATCATCGTGGCGAGCGTCTCCTGCATCTACGGCCTGGGCTCGCCCGAGGCCTACGCCGGGCAGTTGTTGCACCTTCAGGTGGGCGACGAGCCCGGCCGCGAGGCGGTGATCCGCAAGCTGATCGAGATGCTCTATGAGCGCAACGAGTTCGACTTCCACCGGGGCACCTTCCGGGTGCGGGGCGAGAACCTGGAGATATTCCCGGCTTACGAGGAAGACCGGGCGGTGCGCCTGACCTTTTTCGGCGACGAGATCGAGGCCATCAGCTTCATCGACCCCCTGCGCGGGGTGGCGGTGGACCGGGCCAAGACCGTGACCATCTTCCCGGCCAGCCACTACGTCACCACCGAGGCCATCCGCAACGAGGCCATGAGCGCCATCCGGGCCGAGCTGGCCGAACGCATCGCGCTCTACGAGAGCACCGGCCGGCTGTTGGAGGCCCAGCGCATCCGCGAGCGCACGCTCTTTGACCTGGAGATGATGAAGGAGCTGGGTTACTGCCACGGCATCGAGAACTACTCTCGCCACCTCACTGGCCGCGACCCGGGCGCGCCCCCGCCCACCCTGCTGGACTATTTCCCCCGCGAATGGCTGCTGTTCATCGACGAGAGCCATATCACGGTGCCGCAGGTGGGGGGGATGTATCGCGGCGACCGCTCGCGCAAGGAGACCCTGGTGGAGTTCGGCTTCCGCCTGCCCAGCGCCCTGGACAACCGCCCCCTGATGTTCGAGGAGTTCAGCGCCCTGGTGGACCAGGTGATCTATGTCTCGGCCACCCCGGCCGATTACGAGCTGAAGATGAGCGGCGGGGCGGTGGTGGAGCAGATCATCCGCCCCACCGGCCTGATGGACCCCGTCATCGAGGTGCGCCCGGCCTCGGGCCAGGTGGACGACGTGATGGGGGTGCTGCGCGAGGTGGCCGGCCGGGGCGAGCGGGCCCTGGTCACTACGCTCACCAAGCGCATGGCCGAGGAACTGACCGATTACCTGAAGGAAAACGGCCTCAAGGTCCGCTACCTGCACAGCGACATCGACACCCTGGAGCGGGTGCAGATCCTGCGCGAGCTGCGCCAGGGGGTCTTCGACGTGCTGGTGGGCATCAACCTGCTGCGTGAGGGCCTGGACCTGCCCGAGGTGACCTGCGTGGCCATCCTGGACGCCGACCGCGAGGGCTTCCTGCGCTCCACCCGCAGCCTGATCCAGACCACCGGCCGAGCGGCGCGCAACGTGGGCGGCCGGGTGATCCTCTACGCCGACAAGATCACCGATTCCATGGCCCGGGCCATCGAGGAGACCGGCCGCCGGCGCGAGTTGCAGGAGGCCTACAACACCGACCACGGCATCACCCCCCAGACCATCATCAAGGCCATCGGGGCCATGCTGCCCCACGAAATCGCCTCGGATTACGTGGAGGTGGCGGTGGAGGACGAGGCCGGCCGCCGGCCCGAGGACCTGCCCAAGCTGATCAAGGAGTTGCGCCAGGAGATGCACCGCCTCTCGGGCGAACTGAAGTTCGAGGAGGCGGCCATCGTGCGCGACCGGATTCGGGATTTGGAGGCGGAAGAGTTGAAGTGGAGGGGGTAAGCATAGAATATGCTGTGATGATATCTTTTCCTAATAAAATATTGTCACATTTCCGTGGATTATTCGGACAACTTAAATTTTGCTTGCACCTGTATGCCTACTACAATATTTTACTATAAATTCAGATCATACCCAGTTTACAAAATATAACTGTACATGGATATAACCAGTGCCCGTGCGCAACATGCCAACCGAAAAAAATAATCAAGTTAAGACCGATGATAATTTGTTCTTACAGCCCCTTCCCCTCGAATCGGACACAACCATACTATCTGCGATTATCGAAACAATATTTCAGTTGTCCACACACCCAATTATAAGCTCAAAGAGACCAGCACAAGAGAAGTGGCAGAGAATAATACTTTTCAACATCATGATATCAATTGCGTTATCCATTATTCGTTGGGCTGGGCTCTCTAGTGATAATTTTTATTTATCAACATTAACAACTCTAAAGATAATCATATTCTTTAATGCGTGGTCATTTCTCGTCCCATATGCGCTAATTTCCCTATACTGTAAAAAGCTTGTTCCTGCATACATCGTATTCAGGGCTGTAACACTTGCCTCGTTTTACTGTATTTTTATTGGCACCATCATTTTAATACCAATTTCAGTATGGTTTTATTACGAATTTTACACTACCAGCATTAAAGTAAGCCTAAATATCCCACTCTGGATGGTTTACTTTTCTATCTTACTATCACATATATTAATGTTCAATTATATGTCCTGACTTACATGTCAGCTTAGTTTTTTTCAACGAATACTTCTGACACTTAATATGCCAATCTATTGGCCACCATTTCAAACTTGTGAAATGGGGCACCCCTTCATCTCCTCATAGTGGTTTAGCGGGTGGCCCGGACAACATGGTATTTGTTGTCCGGGTCGCGCAGCGACAAGAGGTCACGGCCCAGCCTCGCGCCCTGCCCCGCCGCCCCGCTAATACCAACCGTCCTGCCGGCATCTCTTGCGCCTGGCGGCGCCCGGACAGGCAAGCTGTCCGGGCCACCCGGAAAAGACCGGGAAGACCAGGGAAAGCTAGCCCCTCTTTCCTTCCATGATGATTCCTGGCCTTTGATTCCCAAATTGCCTCGTTCGGGGTGCAGACCCTTCGCATAAAAGGCAAGATAAATTCGGGAGATTGCTTCGTCGCTGCGCTCCTCGCAATGACTCCAGGGTGTATTTGCCATCTTGGGTGGCCCGGACAACTTGTTGTCCGGGTCGCGCAGCGACAAGAGGTACCAGCGCGACCTTGCGCCCTGCCAGTTCGCCCCCTACCCTCACGTGTCCCATCTTCCCACCCCGCAGCCCATCGCCGTCCGCACCACGACGCCTCTTCTCCTCGCCCCGTGCCCCCGTGCGCCTACGCCTGACCCCGATAGTCTAGTTGACAACTAGGCTAAATCTAGCGCCATAATTAATGGCAATGATTGCTGGCAATCGGCCGGCGTCCCCCCTGCGGAGGTGCCCCATGTCATTGCGGATGCTGCCCCTTTCCGGTATCTGCGCCCTGGCTTTAGCCGGTGGCCTATGGCTGTTGGCCGGCCCGGCCCTGGCGGTCAGCCCCCAGGACCTGAAACCCAAGCCTGGCGAGGCGGTGGCGACCTTTGCCGGCGGTTGCTTCTGGTGCACCGAGGCGGATTTCGAGAAGGCGCCGGGCGTCACCCGGGTCTATTCCGGCTTCTCCGGCGGCAGCGAGGTCAACCCCACCTACGCCGAGAACTCCGCCGGCAAGACCCATCACCTGGAGGCGGTGCAGGTCTTCTTCGACCCCAAGCAGGTCACCTACCAGGACCTGGTGGAGTACCTCTGGCGGCACATCGACCCCACCGACGGCGGCGGTCAGTTCGTGGATCGCGGTCCGCAATACCGCGCGGCGATCTTCTATCACGACGATGAGCAGCGCCAGATCGCCGAGGCCTCCAAGCAGCGCCTGGCCGCCTCGGGCCTGTTCGGCGACAAACCCATAGTCACCGAGATCCGGCCCTACACCGCCTTCTACCCGGCCGAGGAATACCACCAGGATTATTACAAAAAGAACCCTATCCGCTATCGCTACTACCGCTTCGGCTCGGGGCGCGACCAGTTCCTGAAGAAGGTCTGGGGCGAGGAATCCGCCCGGACCCTGGGCGCGCAGCCAGTGCCGCCGCCCCAGCCTTTCGTGAAGCCCAGCCGCGAGGAACTCAAGCAGCGCCTGACGCCGATGCAGTTCGAGGTGACCCAGGAGAGCGGCACCGAGTCGCCCTACAAGAACGAGTATTGGGACAACAAGCAGCCGGGCATCTACGTGGACGTGGTCTCGGGCGAACCGCTGTTCTCCTCGCTGGACAAATACGACTCCGAGACCGGCTGGCCCAGCTTCACCAAGCCCCTGGAGCCGGGCAACATCGCGACCCGG
>CALERA010000212.1 GCA_937908275.1 uncultured Desulfarculaceae bacterium
GGGAGGACCTTTCTTTGGCCCCCAAAGAAAGGTCCTCCCCCCACATCTCTTCCCTCTCCGCCCTCCCCTCAGCCCGCAAAGCGGCTGAGGTGGCGGTCCAGGGCGGCGGCGAAGCGTTCCTTGTCCTTGCGGCCGTAGGGCGGGGTGCCGCCCAGGAGTTCGCCGGGTTCGCGCAGGCCCATCATGAAATCGCGCATGGAGAGGCGTTCGCGCACGTTTTCGGCGGTGTAGGTCTCGCCCCGGGGATTGATGGCCTGGCCCCCGCGCTCCACCACGGCGGCGGCCAGGGGCAGGTCGGCGGTGATGACCAGGTCGCCAGGCTCGAGTTTTTCCGCGATATGGCGGTCGGCGGAGTCCATGTCCCGGGGAACCACGATGCTGGTGACCAGGGGGGAGCTGGGCCGGCCCACCGGGCGGTCGGCCACCAGGACCACGGCCAGCCTGAGGCGCTGGCTGGCCCGGAAGACAATGTCCTTCACCGGCCGGGGACAACCGTCGGCGTCGATCCAGATGCGCAAATCAATTCACCTTTCCGCGCGGTTCCGGAATGGGGAGGCGGCGCGTCCCTTTTGGATAACAGATGGGACGGGGCCTGGCCAGTCAATTCAGGCGCGGCGGGCGGGGTGTTTCGCCCCGGGCCAGGAACCAGTGGAGAGCGGCGAAGACCAAGGCCCAGGCCGCGCAAAGGGCGTAGGAGCGGAGGCTGGGGTGGATGAAGTCGGGCAGCCAGGCGAAGATGGGACTCCGCGGGTCAAGGTTGAAGATGGGGTGGAACTGCGCGAACCACCAGCCGGGCTCCAGGGCCACCAGGGCGGCATAGACCAGGCCCCAGGCGGCCAGGAGGCCCAGGACGAAGGCCTGGCGGCGGGAGAAGCCGGCCCGGGCCCAGGCCAGAAAGGCCGGCAGGCAGAGGAGTTGCACCATGACCGCGTAACGCCCCCGGGGGCAGGTGCCGGCGGTCCAGTCCGGCCAGGTGGCGATGCCGGCCACCAGGGCCAGCCAGGCCAGGGCCGAGAGCAGGCAGAGGCCGGGCCGCCAGCCGGAGCGCCACCAGCGCCACCAGGCCAGGGGCGCGAGCGCAGCCAGGGGGAAGAACCAGAGCAGGCCTTGGGTGCCGGAGAAGAAAAGCTGCAAGAAACCCAAGGGGATGTAGCTCAGGGAGGCGTGCAGGGCGGTGTGGGTGTTCTGGGGATAGGGGGTGCCCAGGTGCTGGAGCCAATAGCTGATCAACCCCGCGGCATCCAAAACGAAAACGCCCGCCACCATGATTTTGACGCGGCCAGGGGCGGCCAGGAGCGCGGCCAGGCCCAGGAGAAACGCCGGGGGCAGGGCGCGGTCGCTGAACCAGGGCGCGGCGGCCAGGCAGAGGGCGGCGAGCAGAGCCGCGCCCGGACCGGGGCGGAAGAGCAGGGCCAGGGCCAGGGCCAGCAGCAGGGCGCAGGGTAG
>CALERA010000213.1 GCA_937908275.1 uncultured Desulfarculaceae bacterium
CGTCGTTGCGACCGAGGACGAGCTGGCCACCAAAGAGGCAGCCATGATCTCCAAGATCGTGCGCAACGAGGGCCTGCGCCTGATCCCTTCCGACATCGTGGACGAGGCCCTGAAAACCGCGCGCGATACCCTGGCCAACCGCGACTCCCAAGACCCCGAAGCCGCCAAGAAGCGCATCCTGGACGCCTTCGCCGGCCTGGGCATCCAGCCCAAGCACCTTGAGGAACACCTGGGCCACGCTCTGGACATCATCTCTCCCGCCGAGCTGGAGGAGCTGCGAGGGATGTTCCGGGCCATCAAGGACGGCGAGGCATCCTGGGCCGACTATGCGGCGTTGAAGGGTTCCGCCACCGACACGAAGACGCCCCCCGAGGGCCAGCAAGACGCCGGCCCGACCGAAAAGGACCTCTTCGATGAACTGCACACGCTGGCCTCGGCCAAGGGCCTGACCGGCGATGAGCAGATCAAGAACCTGGACAGCTACATCGCGGCCAGCGTCAAGCATTTCGGCATTACAGCGGTGGATTTGCTGACCAAGGCCCTCCCGACCTTCGAGGCGAAGCTGTGGCCAGGCTACCTCAAGTGGGGCGGCTGCAGCTTCAAGCCCGAGGCCCCGGCCCCGGAGCCGGCCGAGAATCCTGGCCCACCCAACAACAGCGGCGCCGAGGTGACCAACGCCGGGGCAACCCCGGAGCAGGTTAAGGCCCTGGGAGACCTCCTGACCCAGGCTGGCGCTTCCGATCGCTACCAGGCCGACATCCCCGACGTCGTGGCCAAGGTCTGCCCCGAGGGCACGGCTTTCGATGCCGCCCGGCGGTTCCTGGACTGCCTGGTGGTGGACCCCGTCGAGTGGGGCCCCTTCGATGCGGCCATGGGTTACAAGCCGGCCAAGACCGCGACCGCCGGCAAGGGGAAGCAGGGCTCCCTGGTTTAGCTCCTGCCCGGGCCCGGCGGGGCCCGGAGAGTAGCCAAGCCAACCACACGAGAGGACAAGACAATGCCTGAGAACAAGCCCGAGATCACCAAGTATCGCATCCGCCAGGGGTGGGACCACGAGTCCAACACCGGAACCTACGCCATCGAGGCCAAGACCCCGCAGTCGGCCCGGTTCGGCCTCCTGAGCTTCCAGGGCAAGCCGGCCGTGTACCGCGACAAGGCGTTGGCCGAGAAGGCGCTCGCCGTCGTGCTCCTGCGCGACAAGCTGGCCCGGGCCGAGGCGGAGTTCGCCGAGGCCTACAAGCCGATGATCGAGATCTATCTGGGCGACCCCGCCATGCCCGATGACCAGGTGCGCCTCGGCGGCGACACCGACCAGGCCGCGTAATGGCCATCAAGCGCTGTTCCAACCACGAGCACGAGCCGTTGCCTAGGTACCCGCTGTGCATCCACCAGAGGCCGACCATCAACCCGGACACCAAGGAGTACGTGCCGGAATACAGCTGGCCTCGCCCTGGCCGCCTGGTCAAGGACCAAGCCGGCGATCGAGTCTACCGCATGACCACGGCCGGTAGCCTGGTGCGGGTGGATTAGGCATGGGCAACACGACTCCCCTCTCCCCCTCCCTCCCCCTGCCGGTCTCCGGTGGGTTGGCCACCCCCCGGGTCAGCTCGCCGGGGGCCGGCCCCCTCGTCCTGGGCATAGATCCTGGCGGCAAGGGTGCCATCGCCGCCATGAGCCTGTCCGGCGATCCGCTCGGCATTTGGGACTGGCCCGGGTCGGCGGCAGAGCTTTGGGAGTTGGTGGCCGGCGAGAGCCTGCTCAAGCCGCGCCTGGTGGCGATGGAGGCCCAGCATGGGTTCTTCATGTCCCGAGGCAGCAGCGAGAACGGCGGCCGGTCTGCGACGATCAACTTCAACCTGGGGTGCAACTACGGGATTTGGCAGGGGGTGGCGGCCGTCTTGGGCTGGCCCATGATCCTGGTCTCCACTGCCGCCTGGCGAAAAGAAGTGCTCGACAGCACTGTCCCGGCAAGCAAGCCCCAAAAGTCGGACATCATCGCGTTCACGCGCCGCCGCTGGCCCACGGCCGAAATAGCTGGGCCGAGAGGCGGTGCCAAGGACGGGCGCGCGGAGGCCTTGTGCCTGGCCGAGTACGCCCGCCAAAGAGCCAGAGGAGGAAGGTCATGAGCAACGAAATGCAGGAGGCGCGGATCATCCGCAACTCGACAATGAAGCAGCTGGAGGTGGTGATCGACGAGGCCGAGCGCGAGGAGAACACCGACCGGCTTCTCCAGGCCCTGGCCCGCGAGGAAGAGTTGAAGAACAACCTCGCCGCCTATCGGGCCGACATCAACGGCGACCTCAAGGGCGTTCGCAAGACCATCAAGGACATGCGGGCCAGCCTGGACAGCGGCAAGGAGATCCAGGCGGTGGCTTGCGAGGAGGTGTGGAACTTCGAGGACAGCGACCAGGAGATCGAGGGCGAGGTGGATGTCCCCGCCAACAGCGTGGCCCTGGTGCGGACTGACACCTGGGAGATTGTGGGCGAGCCCAGGGCCATCACCGCCGAGGAGCGGCAGCACAGCCTGTTCGGCGCGAGCCGGGCCCCGGAGCTGCCGGAGCCCCAGAGTCAGCCGGCCGAGCAGGGGGCCCAGGCCCAGGCCGCCGCCCCCATCGACCCCGACGAGTGCCGGCGGCTGGACCTGCGCGCGCTCCACTGTGGACTCTGCGAGGATGACGCCTGCCTCAAGTGCTGCCGGCTCTGCGATCAGCACAGCGACACCATGACCCAGGACCAGCCCGAACCCTGTCGGCGCGATCTGGAAGAGCACGAGCAGCCCTACACCCTGCGCTGCACCCAGGTCCAGGCCATGGCCGATGGCTGCGGCCAGTGCGAGGACGATGACTGCGCCGGCTGCTGCTGGACCTGCACCAAGCAGGTCATGCCCGAGGACGAGGCCCTGATCTGCCCTGAGGCCTGCCGGCGGGAGGTGCTGCCGTTCGCGCCCCAGGAGGCCGCTCAGGAGCCCCAGGAGCCCGCCCAGGGCGACGAGGACGTGCACGACGACCCGGCGGAAGCGGCAGATCGGAAGAGCACACGTCTGAACTCCAGTCACGGCTACATCTCG
>CALERA010000214.1 GCA_937908275.1 uncultured Desulfarculaceae bacterium
TGGCCGTTAGATATTGGCCGGCCCTGTTGCTGGGCCTGGCCCTGGCGCTGACCGGTTGCGCCAAGACCCCGGTTCCCCAGCCATATCCTCCCCTGCCCACCGCGCCCTATCCCGCTCCGCCGGATCGGGCCCAGACCCCGGCCCCGCCGGCCCCCAGCGCTCCCGGCGCCCCCGGCGCCAGCGCGCCGGTGGCTCCGGCCCCGGCCAAGCCCACCCCCCGGGCCATGGCCTCCCTGAACCTGGGTGAGGAAGGGCGCAAGCTCTACATGGCCGGCCAGGTGGACGCGGCCATCAGCACCCTGGAGCGGGCCTCCTCCCTCAACCCCATGAACGGACAGAACTATTACTGGCTGGCCGAGGCCTGGTTGCAGAAGGGCGACCGGGGCCAGGCCCTGCAGTACCACCGCCAGGCCCTGCGTCACCTGGTGGGCGACCCGGGCTGGCGGTTGCGGCTGGAGGAACAGCAGCGCCGCCTGGCCGGCGGCTAGGCCCCGGCGAGCCGCGCTCTCGTGGCCCTGCGCCTGATCGAGGCCATGCTGGACGCCGAGGGGGCGCGCCAGGCCGGCCAACTCCTGGAAGCTAAGGAAACCCTGGGCCTCTGGCTGTGGGACACCGGCCAGGGGCCGGTCCTGTTGCGGGTGCTCTTGGCCGCCGAGCAGACCGAGGCGGTGCTGAACCTTCTGGAAGAGAAGTTCGGCGCCCAGGCCGGGTTCAGCACCGTGCTGCTGCCGGTGGAGGCTGTCCTGCCCCGCCAGAAGCAGCCCGAGCCCGAGCCGGACCCCAAGGACCAGCAGGTGCGCTTCGGGCGGGTCAGCCGCGAGGAGCTCTACCAGCAGTCCCTGGACGCGGTGCGCCTGTCCTGGGTCTTCGTGGCCCTGATGCTGCTCTCCAGCCTGGTGGCGGCCATCGGCCTGATCAACGACGACCTGGCCGTGATCATCGGGGCCATGGTCATCGCGCCGATGCTGGGGGCCAACAGCGCCCTGTCCCTGGCCACCACCCTGGCCGACCGCAACCTGGCCTGGGCCGCGCTGAAGGTCCTGGTCGCCGGCACCCTGCTGGGCGGGGCCTTGGCCCTGGGCCTGGGCCTGCTGCTGGAGGTCGCCCCCCAGGGGGCCCAACTCCTGGCCCGCACCCAGGCCGGCCTGAGCAATGTGGTGCTGGCCCTGGCCGCGGGCGCGGCCGGGGCCCTGGCCTTCACCCAGGGCATCAGCGCCGCCCTGGTGGGGGTGATGGTGGCGGTGGCCCTGGTGCCCCCCCTGGCCACGGCGGGGCTGATGTTGGGCGCGGGGCATTGGTCCCAGGCCGGCGGGGCCGCCCTGCTCTATCTCATCAACCTGATTTGCATCAACCTGGCCGGGGTGGCGGCCTTCCGGGTGCAGGGCATCCGGCCCGCGACCTGGTGGGAGGAGAAACTCTCCCGCCGGTCCACGGTGCTGGCCCTGGCGCTGTGGTTTGTATTGCTGGCGGTTTTGATCGTCGTGCTGGTCACGGCCGGGGAGCGCGCCTGACGGAATCAGGCCGCTCCGAGGGCAAATCCGGGATCGCCTCTCAAATTAGCTCCTAGGTAGGATGGCATTCGGGGTTTTCCTGTGTTACTAATATAAGTAAGGCTAGCATTTCAGTAGGTCTACCCCAAAGTGTTACTAACAAAAAGCAACAATTGTTGCTAAGATATGATCCTCCACCTGGCTCCAAGCCAGCACGGTCACCAGCAGGGGGGAGAATGCGCCGCAACCGCAGGCAAAGACGGAGACCCAACTTCGCGGAATGGCTGGGGGGAGGGCTGTGCCTGCTGCTGGCGGTGGGGATGTGGGCCGGAGCCCTCTACGGCCTGAGCTTTTTGATGGAGAATTTCTGGTTCGGGCTCACCTGGGAGCTGGGGCTGATCGTCCTGGGGCTCCTGGCCCTGGGCACCATCCTGGCCTTCCTGGCCTACTACCTGCTGATAATCCACCCCAACAGCCGGGTGTTGCGGGAGATCTCCGCCTGCCACCGCCAGGCCTGGCTGGACAAGACCGACAGCGAGCACTGCAACTCCTGATCCGCCGCCCGCGCCCCGGGCATCCCCCGCGATCCTGAGCGCCCCTACTTCTTGCCGTCCTTCAGGGTCACGCCCTTCAGGGCCGCGGCAAAGGGGTTGTTGAAGGCCGCCTTGGCCGGCTCCGGGGCCGGCGGGCGGGATTGACCCCGGCCCTGACGGTCGCGATCCTCCCGCCGCCGCCCCTGGCCCCTCTCGTCGCGCCGGCGGTCGTCGTCCCGGGGGCGGGCCTGGCCGGTTTGCCCCCCGCCCTGGCGGGGCTGGCCGGGATTGGCCCGCATGGACAGCGAGATGCGTTTGCGGGCCTGATCCACCTCCAGCACCGTGACCATCACCCGCTGGGCCACCTTGACCACCTGGTGGGGGTCGCGCACGAAGCTCTCGCTCAGCTCGGAGACGTGGACCAGGCCGTCCTGGTGGACCCCCACGTCCACGAAGGCCCCGAAGTTGGCCACGTTGGTCACCACCCCGGGCAGGCGCATGCCGGGCGTCAGGTCGCTGATCTCGTGTACGCCCTCGGCAAAGGCGAAGGCCTCGAAGCGCTCGCGGGGGTCGCGGCCGGGTTTGGCCAGCTCGTTCAGGATGTCCTGGATGGTGGGCAGGCCCACGCTGTCGCTCACGTAGCGCTGGGGGTCGATCTTCCGGC
>CALERA010000215.1 GCA_937908275.1 uncultured Desulfarculaceae bacterium
GGAACTCCCAAAAAGACAGGGAGTCATCGGCCTCTGGCGCGGCCACGGGTTCGGCCAGGCCCAGGTTCCGCAGCAGGGCCAGGCAGGCGGCCTCTCCTGCGTCCGCAGGCGTAACCTCGCGGCCGGCGGACAGGTTGTTCACCAGGCCCAGCAGGGGAGGGTGCCAGAGCCAGAGGCGGTGCGGGGTCAGGGGGCTCTCCAGCAGGAGGCCGCCGTCCTGGGCGCGCAGATAGGCGAAGCGATTCAGGCGCAGGGGGCCGGCCGGGCTCCCCTCGGGTGGACGCAGGGCCTCCTCCGTCGGCGCGGGGCTCACGTCGAAGATCGGCTGGTCGTTCTCACGCACCCGCAGGTCCAGCAGGCCGGCCGCGATCAGGCGCAGGAGGAAGAGCTGGAAGCTGGGGTTGGCCGGGCCGCTTGGTCCGGGCGCGAAATGGGCGGCCATTGCCTCCTGATCCAGCCAGGCACCACCCAAGGCCCGCACCAGGGGCAGGGGCTGGAGGGACTTCCAGGCGGCCAGCCCCCCGGTGTGGGGGCAGAACAACCAGAGGCCTGCTGGCCCCTGCTGGATTTCGACCCCTTCGCGTAGCCGGTGGCTGAAGGTAAGCGGCATAACGGTCTTTCCGGACGGCGCTGTCTCCCGGCCGCCGAGCCAGGGCGGCTAAAGGTAGAAGGGCAGGGGGTTAAGTTCCTCTTCCCGCAAGGGGCGCGGCAGCCAGCCCTGCTCCACCGGCACCCGGTACAGCCTCTCCGCCCCCAGGCGGGGCCAGAAGTGCATCAGACCGGGCGCCAACACCCGGACCACCTGCAGGCCGGTCTCGGGCCGGGTCAGGTCCACCAGCAAGGCCTCCAAACCCCGCCGGGCCAGGCGCGCCACCATTTGCTGGATGTCCGCCAAAAAGTCAGCGCTGGCCAGGTTGGCGAATTCCGCCGCCCGCCGGGGAGGCTGATCGTGGTGAGCGCGGAGGAATTCCGCCTGGCCCAGGGGCTGGCCCAGGAGTTGGCGGGCCAGGGCCAGGGGCGTCACCGCCGGGGGGATCATCAGGGCCTGGGCCACCTCGCCCAGGGCCCGTTGCAGGGCGATCCGGGCGTCGAAGTGGCAGCCAAATCCCAGCAGGGGAGGTTTTTGCAGATCATCCTGGTGCAGGCCCACGGCGGCCAGGACCGGCAACCCCAGGTCCGAGGTCAGGTCCAGGACCTCCAGGCCGTAGCCACGCGCGGCCAACTGGGCGCGCGCCTCCTGGCACGGCGTACCGGCAAAGGAGTCCTGGTCCACCGCCCGGCGTCGCAGGCGGTTGTACCACCACAGGGCCACCGCGTCGCGCTCCACCAGCTCGCACAAGGCCTGCAGGCAGGCCTCCTCGCGGCAGTTGCCGGCGGCCACGCCATTGGAGTCACCCCGGGCGAAAAGCCCGCCCCGCTCTGGGGGGTGGTTGTAATAAACGTTGGCCGCCGGGACCAGCTTCCAACGCGCCTGGCTCAGGGACCAGGCTGGCGACCAGTCGATCAGCGCGTCTTCCACAAAAGGCTCGGGCACGAAGGCGGTGTCGCCCTGCTGGCGGCGCGCCAGGCGTTCCCGGTATTGCCGGGGGCTGAAGAGGTTCAGGCGGTCGGGGTGGATGGCCCGTTCGGCCACCTCGGACCAGCGCGCCGTCACCACCGGTTCGTAGCCGCAATACTGGCTGCTGTAGCGCTCCAGGGCCTCGCCCAGGGCGCTGGCCCGGGCCTGGCTCCGGGTCCACCCCTTGCCGTGGCTGCTGCCCAGGGGGCGGGAGCGCGCCTGGTGCAAGTCCCCGCGCGCTTCAGCCGCCGGTGGGGCCCCAGGCGCGCCCAGGCGTGCCCAGGTGGCGGCCGCCAGCCGACCCAGGCCGGGCGGCAGCACGCCTTCCAGGTCCTGGATCAGGCCGACCTCGCCGCTGAGGGGGCTCACCCGGGGCAGCAGGCGGGCCAGGGTCTCGGCGGCGGTCTGGATGCGCTCCCCGCCGTCGCGGTGGGCCGACTTGGGCCGGGGTTGCAGATCCAGCGGCTCCTGCGGCAGCCGCCCCCAAGCGACCGGATCGCCGCAGACCGGGCACTGCGGCCGCCGGCTGAGCAGATGGCGGCTGAGGCCAAGGGTCTTGAGGTTGCAGGAGATCGCACCCTGGCTCAAGAACGCCTGGGGCGCGCCGGACAGCGCCTTTTGCAGCTCCAGGCCCAGCAGGCCCCACAACAGTTCCAGGGAGGCGGGAGAATAGCCCCGGGCCAGGCCCAGGCTGTCTCCGCCCTGGCGCAGGATCTGGGCCTCCTCGGGGCGATGCCCGCGCAGGCGGTGCAACAGGCACTCCAGGCAGGCCGAGGGTCCGGGGGAGAACAAGGGTCCGAAGCAGGGCTCGATCCCCCAGGGCTTGCAGGGCAGCCAGCGCCAGCCCTGGTCCCGGGCGCGGCGATTGAACCCAATCAGCTCGGGCTCCAGATAGTCCGGGGTGAGCACCAGCCACAGGCTGTCCGGCGCGCATTGCGGCGCGCGCCAATCCGCCATGGCCACCGCGAAGACCTCCTGGCGGGCCAGGGCTTCCCGGGCCGGGGCCGGGTCCAGGCCTCCCAGGGTCACCAGGTTGAGGCTGAGGGGCGCGGCCAACCGGGCGGGGTCGCCGCCGAGCTGGCGCAGGAATTGTGCGGCGGCTGTGGCCACTGGGGCCTGGCCGTCCTCCAATAAGCCCAGCTTCTCCAGCTTGAGCAGGTGGAAGTAGACCAGGGCCGGCGTGAAGCGGTCCGCCAGGTGCTCCGCGATCTGGTCGCTGCTCCATTGGCCAGTGAGCAGGGGCGTCAGGGCCAGTGGCAGGGGGCCGTCCAGCTGGAAGCGGTCGGTTTCGCTGAGCAGGGTCACCCCCTGCCCAGCCGCCACCACCTCGAACCAGGGCCTTAGACGTGGATAAGCCAACATCGCCGCCTCGCCTCGCTCCGGACGCCGGGAGGGGCCGTCGTCTGACCCCAGAGTCCGCCCTGCCGGCCGAACGGAGGCCTAGCCGGACCGCGCCGGAAACCAAGACGAGCCCCTTTCCGCTCTGCCAAAAGGGACGCGGAAAGCGACTCGCCTCGGGGAACCGTCCTCAATCACCGGGCCGCCAGGCGCGCCGGCCATCACCCGCGCGGCCAGGGGGCGCGATGCCTCGCGCCGGGTTACGCCGGGTCAAAATCCCCGGATCGTCAGGCGGCCTTGCGCGGGACGCTCAGCGGCTCAGCAATGGCAGCACCAGTCGATGCCCGCCGCCAAACGCTCCTCCAGGGTCGCGTGGTCCAGGCTGGCCGCGTCGTCGGGCAGGGCCGGCAGCACCAGGTGCCGCAGGTTGGCGGTGTCCTCCACCACCTTGAGCTGCGCCCCGGGAGCCACCGCGATGCCCTCGGCCTGGAGCACCGCCACCGGGTCGCTGATCAGCTTGGTCTTGTAGGCCTCGTCGGCCCAGGCCTTGGCCACCACCTTGGCCCACAAACGGGACTGCTGTTGGTCCTGGGGCATGGTCTTCAACTCCCATGATTGGTAGTTAGTTTTGGCTATTCTGCACCAAGGAAAATCGCGCGGCAAATGGTTTGTTGGGGGGAAAGACAGGGTTGGCATTGACGCCCAGGCCTGCTCATCGGGCCAGATTAAGCCGGGGCCCATGGCTTTTGGGCCATGAACCCCGCCCTCCGGTTGCGCCGGTTTTTCTCGTCCGACTACCTGCCCATCAGGGCGTTGAACTTCTCGGCCTCGCCCTCCAGCATGTGGTAGCAATAGCGATCCTCGTCCGGGAAAACCCCACCCTTGACCTCGCTGACGTACTCCCGCATGGCCGTGGTGACCACCTCGGCCACGTTGCAGTACTTCTTCACGAAGCGCGGGGTGAAAGCCTGGAACTGGCCGATGAGGTCGCTGACGATCAGGAGTTGGCCGTCGCAGTGGGGGCCGGCCCCGATGGAGAGGACCGGGATGCGCAGGGTTTGCCAGATGTAGGTGGTGACCTCCGGGGGAACCCCCTCCACCAAGAGCATGCGCGCCCCGGCCTTTTCCACCGCCAGGGCGTCCTCGACCACCAGCTTGGCCGCCTCGGCGGTCCGGCCCTGGGCCTTGTGGCCACCCAACTGGCCCGAGCTTTGCGGGGTCAGGCCGATGTGGCCGATCACGTTGAGGCCCGCGTCGGTGATGGCCTGGATCCGGCTGGCGACCCGGACGCCGCCCTCCAGCTTGATGGCGTCGACGTCGGCTTCCTTCAGGAAGCGGATGGCGTTGTTGACCGCCTGCTCGTCCGAGGCCTGATAGGAGCCCAGGGGCATGTCGCCGACCACGAAGCACTGGGGAGCCCCGCGCCGCACCGCCTGGCTATGGGCGATGCACTGGTCCATGCTCACCGGGACGGTGCTGTTGTAGCCATAGACGCACATGCCCAGGCTGTCGCCCACCAGGAGCATCTCCAGGCCCGCCTCCTGGGCGAACTGGGCGGTGGGGAAGTCGTAGGAGGTCAACCAGGCGATCTTCTCGCCCCGGCTCTTCATCTGATAAAGGTCGAAGATGGTGGGTTTTTGCCTGGACATTGCCTTTGCTCCCGTCCGTGTTGTGGCTGCTAGATGAATCAAAGCCCCCTCAGGGTGGCGAATCTCTCGGTCTAGCCTGGCATTGCCGGTTGGGTCGAACCCGCCGTGGTCTCGCGGGCCTTCTCCGCCGCCAGATCCTGCAAGACCAGCCGCTTGCTGATCAACAGATGCGCTTCCATGGCGGCGCAGGCCTTGGCGGGATCGCGCTCCTTGAGGGCCTGGAGGATGTCCAGGTGCTCCCGCGTGGCCTGGGCCGGGCGGCGGGTGTGGTTCTGGGCCTGGGTCGCCGCCCATTCGATCAATTCCAGCAGCCTGTCCACCGCGTCAATGAAGTAGGGGTTGTTGGTCAAGGAGGCCAGATAGCGGTGGAAATCGCGGTCGGTGCGTACAAAGGAGGTTATCTCCTCCTCCTGTTCGACCAGGCGGTCAAAGCGCAGGATGCGCTCGATCTCCCTCAGTTGGTGTTGGTCGAGCTTGCCGGTGATTTGCCGGATGATGGCCAGCTCGATAGCCATGCGATAGTCGTAAAGGTGTTCAATCTTCTCCGGCTGGAACGAGCTGACCTGATAGCCGCGCTTGGGCAGGGCTCGCACATAACCCTCAATGGCCAAATCCTGCAGGGCCTCCCGGACCGGGGTGCGGGAAATGTTGAGCAGTTCGCTTAAAAACGGCTCGCTGTAGATCTGGTCAGGCTGCATGCCACCGCTCAGGATCGCCTCCTTGATGGAGGCGTAGGCCATCTCCTTGAGGGTCTTGGGGGGGGCGATGGGTTTCAGGCTCAGGACGGTCATGCTCATGGGCACCTTCACCAATCAGTATGTAGTATACTACATACATAGTCGCTGGCCCTGTGTCAAGCTGGTCGGACTGGAGGCGGGATCGCAGCCAGGGCAAGGCGAAGGCGCCTCCCAGGCAGCGCCGACGCGGTTGACCCAAAACCGAAGAGCCGATTAACGGCGCGCAGTTAGGGCATCAATGCCTTTTTTGCCCGAGCGTTGTTTCGCCTCAGCAAGGGCCGAGGCGGGAATTTCGGGCCTTCCTGTCCTAAGCCGGTTGGTTCCGGGATGGTTGATTGCCCCCATCGGTTTTAGTGACAACACCCTATTGCACCTTCCGATCTGGAGTTATAATTTATTAATAATTTAACCACTTAAACCATAACGAGCAGCTTTTACATCGAGAATGAAGCAACTGACTCCAGGTACGGATGGAGGAGGCTCATGCCCCGACCTACGTCCTCCGACCCTGATGTCAACCCGCCTTCTGGTGACCATGCGATCCTGATCTGCGGCCAACCGATGCAGTGGCAACGGTTGGCCATACCTTTCTTACGCGAGGGCATCTGCGCTGGTGAGCGGGTCATCTGTCTGAGCGGCCTGTATTCCGAGGCCCAAATCCAGGCCGCCCTGCGTATGGAGCGCCTGACCTGCCTCTTGCCGTCCGGTTGGGAGCGCTTGCGCATCTGGCCGGTGGACCAGCTTCTGCTCCCCCACGGCGTCTTCGACCCGGAAGCGGCCTGCGCTAGCCTGCTGGAGGTGGTGAGCGGCGGCCAGCGCGTTGGCCAGGGCCGCGTTCGCCTACTGCTGGACATGAACTGGGGAAGCTACCTGAGCCTGGGCGCCAGCCAACTGCTGGAATGCGAGCGGATGCTGGACGAGGTCTTCCTGCCCCGCTGTCCGTGCAAGATTCTCTGTCACTATGAGAAGGTGCTTTTCGCTCCCCACATTTTGGAAGTCCTGGCCAACCGCCATCGCACCGTGCTGGGAGAGGCGCCGCTGGATCCCGGGAGCCTGGCGCTGAAAACTCCGGGCGGCTGGAGTAGCATGAAGGGTGAAGGCGCGGGGGTTCCGGTGATGCGCATGGAGCATTAGCGTTGGGCGGGGGGCCTCTGGCGCGCTAATCCAGATCGGTGGAGGCACAATCATCGCGCGGCGGCTCCGTGGCGAGCGCGCGCAGGCAAGGGAGGTTGGCATGCCCGGAGTGAAGGAGGTGCGGGAAATGGCCGTCAAGCTTGGCCTGAAGAACATCCAGCGGCTAAAAAAGACTGACCTCGTCCGGGCGGTGCAAGTGGCGGAAGGCAATTCCCCCTGCTACCAGCGCATCGTGGACTGCGGACAGGTGGATTGCCTGTTCTGGAGCGACTGTCAACCCCGGCCCCAGCGCGGCTGATCGGCCGGCGGTTCGAGCGCGGGAAAACCCCAAGGATCAACCCACCAACCCCACGAAAGGAGGTCGTGATGTTTGAGCTGATGCCATCGAGCGGTTTCCGCCCCCTGGACAAGCTCCGCAAGGAGATGGACGACCTTTTCGGCCGGTTCGCCAAGGCCGAGTGGCCGTCGTTGGGCTGGGGCGAGGCCGGAGGCTTCGTGCCGGCCATGGATGTCAGGGAAACTCCAGAGGCCCTGGAGATCGACGTGGAGGTGCCGGGGCTGAAAGCCGAGGAGATCGAGATTTCCCTGAGCGGGGAGGTCATGACCATCAAGGGCGAGAAGAAGGAGCAACGCGAGGAGACCAAGGAGGGGTGCCATCTCCTGGAGCGGCGCTTCGGCTCCTTCCAGCGCAGCTTCCGCCTGCCGGTGGCGGTGGAGCGCGACAAGATCCAGGCCTCCCAGAAGGATGGCATCCTGCACCTGGTGGCGCCCAAGAGCCTCCAGCCGTCGGCCACCAAGATCGAGATCAAGGCCGAATAGTCCGCCCGCGCGTCCCCGGCGTCCGGGCGTGGGTGCGTCCGGACGCCGGGGCGATCAGTTCTGTCCCGCAGAAAACACCAGCACCAGCGAACCCAGGGGCCAGGCCAGAGGGCTTAGGGCGCGGTCGCCGCGCCGCCCAGGGCCAGGTAGAGGCTGACCTGGGTGTTGAGCCGGTCCAGGCGGTTCTGGGCCAGGGAGACCTCGGCCGTGCGCCGGGTCTCCTGGGCGTCCAGCCAGGACTGCAAGGCCACCTGTCCGGCGCGATAACGCACCTCGTACAGGCTCTCGGCCTGGCGCGCCGCCCGCAGGGCCTGTTCCAGCTTGGCCCCCTGGGCCGCCTGGCGCTGCCGGGCCGCGAGGGCGTTCTCCACGTCCACCAGGGCCTCATAGAGCGTCTGGCGGAACTGGACCACCGCGGCGTCGTACTGGGCCTGGGCCAGTTCCTGGCTCAGGCGCAACTGGTTGTATTGCAGGAAGGGCAGGGTCATCTCGGCCAGGACCGTGCCGATGGGGTCCTGCAACAGCCGGCGCAGGGCGGTGCTGGAGGTCCCCAGCTCCCCGGTCAGGGAGAGGGTGGGATAGAAGCTGGCCTTGGCCACGTCCACCCCGGCCAGGGACTCGCGCAGGCGCAGCTCGGCCGCGCGCAGGTCTGGCCGCCGGCCCAGCAGCTCGGCCGGCAGGCCGGCTGCCACCGTGGGCAGCGGCCCCCGGGGCAGGCGGCGGGGATCGGCCATCACCTGGCCCGGGGGGTGGTCGAAGAGCACCGCCAGGGCGTTGTAGGCCTCTTCCCGCTGACGCAGCAGGTCCTCGTGGCTGGCCTCCTGGCTGGCCAGGCTCTGCTCGGCCTCGGCCGTCTCCAGGCCGGAGATGGCCCCGGCCTGGCGCTTGGTCCGGGCCAGCTCCAGGGTCTGGCGGGCGTAGGCGATGCTCTCCTGGCTCAGCGCCAGGCGTTCGTTCAGGTAGGCGATCTGCCAGTACAGGTCGATGGTGGTCCCCACCAGGGACAGGGCCGTGCTCTGGCGGTCCTCCTCCGTGGCCAGGGCCTCCCAGGCGTCGGCGTCGCGCTGGCTGGCCAGCTTGCCCCAGAGGTCCACCTGGTAGCTGGCGCTGAGGCTCAGGGCCTGGGAGCGGGTGGCCTCGGTGGTGCGCAGGTGGTGCCCCCGGCTCAGGCTGCCGCTGGCCCCCAGGGTGGGATTCAGGGCGTCCTGGCTCAGGCCGGCCTGGAGCTGGGCCTGGCGCAGCTTCAGGGCCGCCACGGCCAGGTCGTTGTTGCGGGCCAGGGCCTGGTCCACCAGACGATCCAGGGCCGGGTCGCCGAACTCGCGCGACCAGCCGGAGGCGGAGACCTGGCCCGCGGCGCCGGCGTTCTTCCATTGCCCGGGCAGGTCCAGGGCCGGGGTGGCGTAGGGCGTCTGGAGGGCCGCGGCGCAGCCCCCCAGGGCCAACAGGGAGGCCAGGACGATCAGGCTGCCTAATTTGTGCGTCATGTTCCTCATTCCCGCGCCAAGGCCTCCACCGGGTCCAGCCGCGCCGCGTTGCGGGCGGGCAGGAAGCCGAAGATCACCCCGATCAGGGTCGAGCAGGCAAAGGCCGCCACGATGGAGGTCGTGGAATAGATCATCTGGAAATCCCCACCCAGGCGGGCGAAGACCACCCCCAGCCCCAGGGCCGCCAGCACTCCCAGGAAACCGCCCAGCAGGCAGACCAGGACCGCCTCCACCAGGAACTGGAGCATGATGTCGCCGTGGCGCGCCCCCACCGCCATGCGCACGCCAATCTCCCGGGTGCGCTCGGTGACCGAGACCAGCATGATATTCATCACCCCGATGCCGCCCACCACCAGGGAGATCAGGGCGATCATGGAGATCAGCAGCTTCATGGTGGCCGTGGTCTGCTCGATGGTCTGGCGGATGGTGTCGGTGTTCATCACGAAGAAGTCCTTGCGGCCGTGCAGCCGGGTCATGAGCTTGACTATGCTCTGCTCGGCCGCGGCGCTGGGCACCGCGTCGTTGACCCGCACCGTGATGGAGTTGACATAGGAGCGCCCCAGGATGCGGCGCAGGGCGGTGGTGTAGGGCACCCAGACGTTGAGGCTTTCGCTGTTGCCAAAGGGGGTCTGCTTTTTCTGGGTGACGCCCACCACCCGGCAGGGCACCTTGCCCAGGATGATGACCTTGCCCAAGGGGTCCTCGTTGTTCAGGAACAGCCGTTGGCGGGTGTTCTGGTCGATGACAACCTCCAGCAGGCGTTGCCTGACCCCGTCGCGGTCGAAAAAGCGGCCCAGGTCCAGGGTGTAGCCATGGACCCGGAAATACTGCTCTCCCACCCCGTTGATGGTGCCGGTGGCCGAGATGTTGCGGTAGCGCAGGCTGGCGTTGTTGGTCACCCGGGGGGTGACGCTGTCCACGTAGCTCTGTTGGGCCAGGACATCGGCGTCGGCCGCCATCAAGGTCTGCACCCGGCCCGAGCGCTCGTCGCCGAAGTCCGCGCCCGGGAAGATGTCGATGGTGTTGGTGCCCATGGAGGAGATGTTGCTCAGGATGCGCTGGCGCGAGCCCTCGCCCAGGGCCACCACCGAGACCACCGAGGCGATGCCGATGATGATGCCCAGCATGGTCAGGAAGGTGCGCAGGCGGTGGGAGGCCATGGCCAACAGGGCCATGTGCAGGGCCTCCAGGAACTGGTCCCAGGCCATGCGCCAGGTCTGGCCGTTTCCCTCGGGCGCTTCGGCCAGGGCCGCCCGCTCCTGGCTGGCGGCCTGGGGGTTGGGTCGGTCGGCGACGATGCGGCCGTCCTTGATCTCGATGATGCGCTGGGCGTGGGCCGCCACCTGGGCGTCGTGGGTGACGATGATGATGGTGTGGCCGTCGGCGTGCAGCTCCTCCAACAAGCCCAGCATCTCCCGGCCGCTCTGGCTGTCCAGGGCCCCGGTGGGTTCGTCGGCCAGGATCACCCGGCCGCCGTTCATCAGGGCCCGGGCGATGCTGACCCGCTGCTGCTGGCCGCCGGAGAGCTGGCCGGGCCGGTAGTCCAGGCGCTCGGCCAGGCCCAGGCGGGTCAACAGGGCGTCGGCCCGCTCCCGCCGCGTGGTCCGGTCCCGGCCGGCGTAGATGGCCGGGATCTCCACGTTGCCCCGGGCGTTGAGGTCGGGCAGGAGGTGATAGCGCTGGAAGATGAAGCCGAAGTGCTCGCGCCTCAGGCGGGCCAGGTCGTCGGGCTCCAACTCCCCGGTTTCCCGGCCCGCCACCCGGTAGATCCCCCGGGTGGGGCGGTCCAGGCAGCCCAGGATGTTCATCAGGGTGGACTTGCCCGAGCCCGAGGCCCCCACGATGGCCACCATCTCGCCGGAATGGATGCTCAGGTCGATGTCCCTGAGCACCGGGACGGTCTGGTCGCCGGCGGGATAGTCCCGTCCCAGCCCGGTGAGTTCCAACAGCGGCTGGTCCATGGCTAGAACCCCATGGGCGGGCCGCGACGGCGTCCGCTGCTGGTGTCGCTGCTGGTCATGGCCTTGGCGTCGCCCACCACCACCTGCTGGCCCTCCTGGAGGCCTTCCAGCACCTGCGTCCGGGCGTGGCCGGCGATGCCCACCTGCACCTCCTGGGAGCGGGGCGGCTGGTCCCCCTCCAGCACCTGGACCAGGTAGCGGTTGGGTCCCAGCTTTTCGCCCAGGGCCACGCTGGGGATGGTCAGGGTGGCCTTGGCCTCGGCCAGGACGATGGAGACCTGGGCGGTCATGGAGATGCGCAGGCGGCCGTCGGGGTTGCTGACCTCGAACAGGCCGTTGTAATAGACCGCGCTGCTGCTGGAGCTGCTGCTGGAGCTGCTGCTGGAGCTGGAGGATGAGGAGGAGGTGGTGGTGCTCTCGCTGCTGATGGAGTCCGGCGCGGGCTCGATGGCGCGCAGGCTGGCCTGGTAGGGGTGGTCGGAATCCCCCAGGATGGTGAAGTAGACCTTCTGTCCGGGCTTGACCCGGATCACGTCGGCCTCGGAAACCTGGGCCTTGACCGTCATCACGTCCAGCTTGGCCACCTTGATGATGGTGGGCGCGGTCTGGGCGGCGTTGACGGTCTGGCCCTGCTTGTTGATGATGGCCACCACCACCCCGTCGATGGGCGAGGTGATCTTGGTGTAGGCCAGGTTGACCTTGGCGGTGGAGACGGAGATGGCGGCCGATTCGATCTGGGCCTCCAGGGCCGCTATCTCGGCCCGGGTGACGTTGAGGGTGGCCTCGGCGCTATCGTAATCCAACTGGGAGCTGGCCTCGCGGGCCAGCATCTGGCCCTGGCGCTTGAACTCCAGCTCGGCCTGGCGCAGGCTGGCCTGCTTGGCCTTGAGCTGGGCCCGGACCTGGGCCAGGGAGGCCTCGGCCGTGCGCAGGGAGTTCTGCTGGGTCAGGGAGTCGATCTCCGCCACCAACTGGCCCTGCTTGACCACGTCGCCCAGGGCCACCTTGAGCGACTTGATCTGGCCCGAGACCTGGGCCCCCACGCTGACCTGCTCGAAGGCCTCCAGGGTCCCGGTGGCCAGCACCGTCTCCTCCAGGTCGGCCCGGGTCGCCGGGGCGGTGGCCAGGCGCGGGGGCTCGGGCGTGGGGAAGAAGAACCACTTCACCCCCAGCCCCAGCAGGACCAATCCCGCCAACCCCAGCCACCAGCGCTTGTTTTTCCACGATGTCTTGCTCATGTCCATCCTGTCCGCGCGGTCCGTCGTTAATCGCTCCGCCGAGTCCAGTCGGCCGGGCAGAGGTCGGGCCTCCGGCCGGGCCTCACCTTCCCGGGCAGGTTAGTTTTATCGGAGGACAACCCGGCGCGCGGTCAGGAGATCGCCAGGTGTTTGTTAAGAATGTGTAAATGTTGCACCAGAGTCGCGCGAAGTGGGATAAGTAATGGAAAACATGGCTGGTGGGACGTGAACATTCTGCTGATCGACGACGACCTGGAACTGGGCGCCATGCTGGGCGAGTACCTCAAGGGCGAGGGCTTTGTCACCACCCTGGTGGCCAACGGTCTGGACGGGGTGGAGGAAGCCCTCTCCGGCCGGCACGCGGCGGTGATCCTGGACGTGATGCTGCCGGGCCTGGGCGGGGTGGAGGTCCTGCGCCGCATCCGCCAGAAAAGCCAGGTGCCGGTGATCATGCTCACCGCCAAGGGCGACCAGGTGGACCGGGTGGTGGGCCTGGAGATGGGCGCCGACGACTACCTGCCCAAGCCCTGCTACCCCCGGGAGCTGGTGGCCCGCCTGAGGGCCATCCTGCGCCGGGCGGCCCAGGCCGGACCGGGCGGGGACGAGGTCCTGGCGCAGGCCAAGCTGCGCCTCTCGCCGGCCCAGCGCCGGGCGGAGTGGGACGGCCGCCCCCTGGACCTGACGGTTTCGGAATTCAACCTGTTGGAGGCGCTGCTGGCCAGTGGGGACCGGGTGCTCTCCAAGGATGAGCTGTCGGAGCGGGTCCTGGGCCGCCGTCGCCAACCCTACGACCGCAGCGTGGACGTGCACGTGAGCAATCTGCGCCAAAAACTGCACGCCCTGGCCGGCGATGCCATCGAGATCGAGACCGTGCGCGGGGTGGGCTACCACCTGAAACGGGACTGAGATGCGGCGGCGGCTGTTCTGGAAGATATTGCTCAGCTTCTGGCTGACCTTCATGTGCATCGTGGAGGGAGTCTGGGTGGTTTACGCCCTGTATGGCCCGCCGCGCAAGCCCCTGGAGGTGCGCATCTCCGAGCGCATCGCCGGCCTGCAACTGGCCAGCGCCGCCGCCGCCCTGACCAGCGGCGGGCGGCCGGCCCTGGAGAGCTTGCTGGCGGCCTGGCCCCCTGGCGAGCGGGCGCTCCTGACGCTGCGGGAGGCGGTCGCGGCGGGGCAGGGGAAGCCGGGGACCGAGCTGGCGAGCGAGAAGGAGCCTGCGCTTCCCGCCGCGATCATCCGGCGGGCGAGCGCGCCCCAAACCGATGGCGGCGGGACCTATGAGCTGGTTTACGACCTGGCCGCCCTGCGCGCCCAATACCGCCCGCCCGGCCCTCTGCACATCCCCAAACAGCTCCTGACCCTGGGCCTGTTCGGCGGCCTGCTCTTCAGCGCCCTGCTGGCCTGGTACCTGACCCAACCCATCCGCCGTCTGCGCGACGGCTTCGGCCGCCTGGCCCAGGGGCAATTGGACGCCCGCCTGGGCCGGAGCATGGGCCGGCGGCGGGACGAGCTTTCGGACCTGGCCCGGGACTTCGACGCCATGGCAGAGCGCCTGCAGCAACTGGTGGCAATGCGCGACCAGTTGTTGCACGACGTGTCCCACGAACTGCGCTCGCCCCTGGCCCGGCTGCACCTGGCGGTTGGCCTGGCCCGCCAGAACCCGGAACGCACCAAGACCTCCCTGGAGCGCATCGAGCAGGAGGCCTACCGCCTGGACGACATGGTGGGCGAGTTGCTGTCCCTGGCCCGGGCCCAGGCCGGCGGCGAGCACTGCGACGAATACTTCGACCTGGGCGAGTTGGCCCGCTCGGTGGTGGAGGACGCCCGCTTCGAGGCCCAGGCCTCGGGGGTGCTGATCCAGACCAACCTGGAGACGGAGGCTCCGGGCGGGGAGAGCCCGCCCACGGTGCGGGGCAACGCCACCCTGATCCGGCGGGCTTTGGAGAACGTGGTGCGCAACGCCCTGCACCACTCCGCCCGGGGTCAGGTGGTCAGCCTGGAGCTGGCCCTGGACTGGCAGGCCCG
>CALERA010000216.1 GCA_937908275.1 uncultured Desulfarculaceae bacterium
CCTGGCCATGTGGATGACCTGGAAGGCGGCGGTGGTGAACATCCCCTTTGGCGGGGCCAAGGGCGGGGTGCAGTGCAATCCCAAGGAGATGAGCCTGGCCGAGCTGGAGCGCCTGACCCGGCGCTTCACCTGGGAGCTGGTGCCGATCCTGGGGCCGGAGCGCGACATCCCGGCCCCGGACGTCTACACCAATCCCCAGGTCATGGCCTGGATCATGGACACCTACAGCATCCTGCACGGCCACACCGTGCCCGGCATCGTCACCGGCAAGCCCCTGGAGCTGGGCGGCTCCCTGGGCCGCTTCGAGGCCACCGGCAAGGGCGTGTTCCTCACCGCGGCCGAGGCGGCCAAGCACCTGGGCCTGAGTCTGAGCGGGGCGCGGGTGGCGATCCAGGGCGCGGGCAACGTGGGCGGGGTGGCGGCGCGCTTTTTCGCCGCCGCCGGGGCCAGGGTGGTGGCCTTGTCCGACAGCCACGGCGGCCTCTACAACCCTGCCGGCTTGGACGTGGACCAGATCCTGGCCTGCAAGGACCGCTATCAGTGCCTGATCGGCCAGCGCCTGCCGGCTGAGGAGATCAGCAACGCCGAGCTCCTGGCCCTGGACTGCGACATCCTGGCCCCTTGCGCCCTGGAGTGCGTCATCACCAGGGACAACGCCAGCCAGGTCAAGGCCCGGGTGGTGGTGGAAGGGGCCAACGGCCCCACCACTCCCGAGGCCGACGAGATCCTGCACGACCAGGGCGTGTTCATGGTGCCGGACATCCTGGCCAACGCCGGCGGCGTCACGGTGAGCTATTTCGAGTGGGTGCAGAACCTGCAAAACCTGCTCTGGAGCGAGGACGAGATCGGCCAGCGCCTGAGCGCCATCCTGGGCAAGGCCTTTGCCGAGGTCCTGGAGATCAGCCAGAAGCGCCGGGTGCCCATGCGCATCGCCGCCCTGATGCTGGGCATCGAGCGGGTGGCCAAGGCCCAGGAGCTGCGGGGAGTTTACCCCTAGGGAGGCGGGAGTTGCTGGCATCCGACGCCAAGATTTGCGTGGTGGGGGCCGGGGCCATCGGCGGCATCGTGGCCGCCTATCTGGGCCTGGGCGGGCATCACCCCGTCCTGGTGACCAAGCACGCCGACGCGGCCAAATTGGCCCAGGACCCGGGCTTGAAGGTGACCGGGGTCAAGGGCGAGCTGACGGTGCCGGTCCAGGCCGTGGCCGCCATCGCCGAGTTGACCGGCCCGCAGGACCTGGTCTTCCTGGCCACCAAGGCCACCGACGCCCTGGCCGCCGCCCGGGAGCTGCTGCCCTTCCTGACGCCGACTTCTCAGGTGGTCTCGCTGCAAAACGGCATCTGCGAGCAGGCCCTGGGCGAGGTCCTGGGGCCGGAGCGGGTCATCGCCTGCGTGGTGGGCTGGGGGGCCACCCTGCGGGGACCGGCCGAGTTGGAGATGACCAGCAGCGGCGAGTTCGTGCTGGGCCGGCTGGATCACGCCCCGGACCCGGCGGTGGAGGCGGTGGCCAAACTGCTGGAGCCCATCGTGCCCACCCGCCTGAGCGGCAACATCCTGGGCGAGCTCTACAGCAAGCTGATCGTCAATTCCTGCATCAATTCCCTGGGCGCCATCAGCGGCCTGTTTTTGGGCGAGATGCTGGCCCGCTCCCGGGCGCGGGAGCTGTTCGTGGCCATCATCGCCGAGGCCATGGCCGTGGCCGACGCCCTCAAGCTGACCGTGCCTCCGGGCGGCGGTGGCAAGCTGGACTATCGCCGCTTCCTGGCCGGCCAGGGAGCCCTGGCCCGCGCCCGCCGCAATCTCATGATCCGGCTGATCGGCTTCAAGTACCGCCGCCTGAAGTCCTCCACCCTGCAATCCCTGGAGCGAGGCCGGGTCAGCGAGATCGACTTCCTGAACGGCTACATCGCGCAAAAAGGCCGCGAGCTCGGGGTGCCCACCCCGGTCAACCAGGCCCTGGTGGCCCTGGTCAAGCAGATCGAGAACCAGCAGCGCAGCATCGATCCC
Organism: uncultured Desulfarculaceae bacterium; assembly: GCA_937908275.1. Taxonomy (GTDB): domain Bacteria; phylum Desulfobacterota; class Desulfarculia; order Desulfarculales; family Desulfarculaceae; genus JACRDC01. Next base: position 2,008 of record CALERA010000216.1, read on the forward strand.
CGCAACCTGGACGATCCCCGGCTGGACCCCGGCCGGGCCTAGGCCCGGCCAGGGCCTGTTAACACAAAGGTAATTATCAGATTAGTAATCCGAATCGGGGCGGACGATGGGCTCCGTGCAAGATCTTTTTTGGCATTGCGAGGAGCAAAGCGACGCGGCAATCTCTTTCTGTTTTTTTAACCTACTGGAAATACCTAATAACAATGCAAAAGATTGCTTCGCTACGCTCGCAATGACATCCAGAGGCGCATCACGTCAACCTAATGATGTTAACAGGACCTAGCTCCAGGGTCCGTCCAGGCGGATGGCCTCGCGCCGCCGGGCCTCCGGGCCATGGAAGCGCTCCAACAGATGCAGGCCCAGGTCGATGCCGCTGGAGACCCCTCCGGCGGTGATGATCCGGCCCCGATCCACGATCTTCTCGCCCATGACCCGCACCGCCGGAAATTTTTCCGCGAAATCAGCCAGACGCAGGCTGTGGGTGGTGGCCTCGCGGCCCTCCAGCAGGCCGGCCCGGGCCAACCAATAGGACCCGGTGCAAACGCTGGCCATGACCATCAGGTTGGGGGCCTGGGCGCGCAGGAAGGCCAGCAGGGGTTCGACCTCGCCCACCGGCTCCCGCGCCCCTGGCCCGCCGGGCACCACCAGGACCTCCAGGGGCGGGGCCTCGGCCAGCAGATCATCGACCACCACCCGCAGGCCGCCCAGGCAAACCACCTCCCGGCTGGGGGCCAGGGTCCGCACCGCGAAACACGGTCCGCCCCCGGCGTCGCGCGAGCAGGCCAGGACCTCGTAGGGTCCGGCGAAATCCAGGGGCTCCACCTCCGCGAAGAGCAGAATGCCCACCCGGGGGATGGCGTTGGGTTGGTTCTCAGGCATGGTCCTTCTCCGGGGGGGATTTTCCCAGGATGCGCGCCAGCAGGGCCTCGGCCCGCTGGCCGTGGCTGCCGGGCCAGTAGATTTTGCCACAGCCCGGGCAGCGGGTGAAGCCCTCGGCCGTCTCGCGGACGTAATCCGGCACCAGGCCGGCAGCCGCGTCCCGGTCCAGGGGTTGCACCAGGGCGTTGCAGGCCAGGCAACGGCTGAATCGCGCGCTAGGGTCCGGCCGCAGATTCAGTTCGCCCAGCACCTGGCGCAGTTGGTCGGGCCAGTGGTCATGCGGGATGAGGATCACCCCGGGACGGCCAGCCAGGGCGCGGCGGCGGGTGAGCAGCACGGTCTGGGGAGGCGCGGCCGGAGGCAGCCGGGGGACCAGGCGGGCGTCCAGGCCCAGCAGACGCAGCCAGGTGACCAGACGCCCCAGGGTGGGCTCGGCCACCAGGCGGATCATGGCAGCTCCTGGACCTCCACCCCGGGCGGCAGCACCGGCTCGAAGCGGGCCGGGTCCAGGCCGGGGGGGTTGACGGTCAGGCGGTCGTTGGCCAGGGTCAGCTCGCGCCCCTCGCCGGCGGCCAGCAGCGTCCGGCGGGGAAAGCGCCCGGCGGGCAGGCTGACGAAATCGCTGAAATTGGCGCTGATCTCGCCGCCGTCGCGGTCGTTGACCCAGGCCTGGAACACGGCGTAGTCGCCGGGGCTGAAGATCACCCCTTGCTTGAGCCCCGCGCCGTCGCTCAGGTTCAGCACCGCCTGGCCGGGCGTCGAGGAGGCGAAGACCTGGCCGCCCGCGGCCGGCAGCAGGGGGGTGGAGCCGCTGAGCAGGGTGTAGACCTCGGCCGGGGTGAGCATCAGGCCCAAAAAGCGGGAGAGGTTGGCCCGGCTGGCCGGTCCCAGGTAGCCCTTGCCCTCGCCGTAGTTAAGCACCGCCAGGCGGGTCCCGTCGCAGATCAGGAGCAGGGCCGGCTTGCCAAAGGGGCCGTCGACCTCCGCCCGCAGGCGATCGGGGTATTGGCCCAGGATGCGGTGCTCGCCCGAGACCTCCCCGCCCGGCCCCTTGGCCACGATCTCGCCCAGCAGGCTGAAGCCCTGCACCGTCTGGCGGCGGGCCTCCAGGCGCTCGTGCACCTGCTCCGCGTCGGGCAACACCCCCAGGGTGGGTTGCTGGGGGAGGGTGGCGCAGGCAGTCAATAACCAGGCGAAGGCGGCCGGGAGCAACATGCGGGCCAGACGGCGACAGGCGAAACAAAGGTCCATGGGTCTCACTTGGCCTTTTGGCGGCTCTTGGCGTCCTTGAGCTTGGCGCGCACCTCGGCGGCCTTGGGATGCTTGCGGGCCAGGGCCTTCTCGTAGGCCGCCGCCGCCTCGGCAAAGTGCTTGGTGGCCATGGCCGCGTCGCCCAGGTGCTCGTAGATCACCGGGTCGTGGTCGCCGCTGGCCACGGCTTTTTGCAGGTAGGTGTAGGCCTGCTCGAACTGGCCCCGCTTGAAGTAGACCCAGCCCAGGCTGTCCAGGATGTAGCCGCTGAAGGGCTCCACCGCCAGGGCGCGGCGGATCAGGCGCTCGGCCTCGCCCAGGTCGCCGTCCTCCTCCACCAGGGTGTAGCCGATGTAGTTCAGGGCCCGGGCGTGGCGGTCGTTGAGTTCGATGGACTTGCGCATCTGGGCCAGGCCGGCCTTGCGCTGTCCCCCGCGATCCAGCACCACCCCCAGGCGGAAGTGGGTCTCGGCGTTGTTGGGCTCCAGCTTGATGGCCTGGCGCAGGAGCACCTCGGCCTCCTTGAACTGCTCGCTGGCCTCCAGCAGGGCGGCCTGGGCCACCAGGATGTCCACCTCGTTGGGCTTGAGCTGGGCGGCCTGCTTGAGCACCTCCATGGCCTGCTTGCGGCGGCCGGTCTTTTCCAGGATCTCGGCCTGGTGCAGGCGCGAATCCACGAACAGCTCGGCCTCGGCCGGGATGGCGGCCAGGGCGGGCAGGGCCTCCTCCGACTTGCCGTCCTCTTGGAGGCTGACCCCCAGGTAGTAGCGGGCGCGGTGGTTCTCGGGGTCGTCGTTCAGGATGGCCCGGAACTCCTCGCTGGCCTGGCCGTAACGCCCCAGCTCGAAGTAGACCAGGCCGATCTTGATCCGCACCTCGTCGTCGTGGCGCGACAGCCCCTTGAGCACCGCGAACTGGTCCAGGGCCTCCTGGTAGCGTCCGGTGCGCAGGTAGAGCCGGCCCAGGAGATCGTGGGCGGCGCCGGATTCGGGGTTGCGGCGCAGGATTTCCAGGTAGGCGTCCTCGGCCTTGTCGTGGTTGCGCTGCAATTCGTAGATCTTGGCCAGCTCGAACAGGGCGGCCACGAACTGGGGCGAGGCCTGGATGGCGGCCCGGAAGTGCTGCTCGGCGGCCTTGAGGCGCTTCTGCTGGGCCAGGACCTGGCCATAGTAGTAGTGGGCCAGGGCCAGGTCCGGCCGGCGGGCGACCAGCCCCTCCAGCACCTGGCCGGCCTCGCGCACCCGGCCGTCCTCCAGGTAGAGCGAGCCCAGGAACAGAGAGGCCTCCTCGTGCTCGGGCTCGATCCTCAGCACCTTTTCATAGGCGGCGATGGCCTTGGCCAGGTTCTTGCGGTTGGCCTGGATGCCGCCCACCAGGACCCAGGCGTTGACCAGCTCCGGGCTCAGGCGGGTGGCCTCCTCGGCCTCGTCCAGGGCCTCGTCCAGCTTGCCCTGGCCCAGGTGCAGCCGGGCCAACTCCAGGCGCAGGAAGCCGCTCTGGGGATCCTGCTTGACGGCCTGCTGAAACAGCTCCTCCGCGCCCTGGGCGTCGCCGGACCAGGCCAGGCGCTCGCCGGCCGCGAACAGGGCCATGGTGTCCAGGTTCTGGCCGGCGGTCGGGGGGGGCGGAGGCGGGGGGGGCGGTGGGGCGGCCTGACGCGCGGCGCAGCCGGCCAGGAGCGCCAGACAGAGCAGGAAACAAGCCAGGACCAGGAGACGCGCGCCCGCGCGGTCTCCGCGCTCGGGAGATGAAGCTGTCATCACGCCATCTGTCGCCAGCAGGTTTTGTTGCGCATCGCCCCCGCCGAAGCCCATCCTCGCCGCCCGGGCGTTGCCGGCCGCGGTGTTCACCCCCGCCTGGCGCGGGACCGGCCATCGGCCCCGCCGGCCCGGAGGACCGCCGCCCCCGGGACGCCCCAGGGTTGGCGACAAGTCTACCGCTTTTTTGGTCAATCCGCCCTACTCCAGCCCGGCCATGCCCGCGAACTGCGCGTCGAAGTCGTCGATCTTCCCGCGCATGTACTCGTGCAGCTTACCCAGCAGGCGCTCCTGGATCTGGCGGATGCGCTCGCGGCTGATTCCGTGGGCCTCGCCCAGCTCGCTCAGGGTCAGGGGGCTTTCGGAGAGCAGGCGGCGGTCCAGGATGTCGCGCTCCTTGTCGTCCAGGGTCTCGCGGAAGGCCATCAGCTCCTGGTGGAACAGGCCGCGCAGTTCGTCCTCGACCAGCACGTCCTCGGCGCTGGGGCGGTCGTCGGGCATGAAACTCTGGTGGGGCTCGTCGGAGTTCTCGCGCACCGGGGCGTCCAGGGACAGCTCCCAGGAATCCAGGCGCTGGTCCATGTCCACCACGTCCTGCTCGCTCACCCCCAGGCGGTCGCTCAGGAGCTTGGCCCCGGGGGTGATGCCCATGGCGCGCAGTTTTTCCTTTTCCCGCCGCAGGTTATAGAAAAGCTTGCGCTGGGCCTGGGTGGTGCCCAGGCGCACCAAGCGCCAGTTGTCCATGATGAATTTCAGGATGTAGGCCTTGATCCAGAACGAGGCGTAGTAGGAGAACTTGATGCCCCGGAAGGGGTCGAACTTCTTGACCGCCTGCACCAGGCCCACGTTGCCCTCCTGGATCAGGTCCAGGAGGTTGCGCATCCAGAAGCGCTGGTGCTCCATGGCGATCTTGACCACCAGGCGCAGGTTGGCGGTGACCAGTTGGGCCGCGGCCTGGGAGTCGCCGCTCTCGGCGTAGCGCCGGGAAAGCTCTTCCTCTTCCTCGCGGCTGAGCAGGGGATACTGGCGCACCTCCCAGAGATAGCGCTGGAGGGTGTCCACCGTGGCCGGGGGCGGCGCGCCCTGGGACCCGTCCCAGGCCGGCGGGGCCTCGTCCAACAGCGGGTCGCCCGCCTCGTCCTCGGCCAGGTCCAGGGACTCGTCGTCCAGGTCCAGGGCCGGGGTCAGGTCGGCCTCGGTCTCCGGGTCCAGGACCTCGGGCTCCAGGGCCTCGCCGGCCTGGAGTTCGTCGTCCTCGGGCGGCGGTGCGGCCGCGGCGGGCGGCGGGGTCTTGGGAGCACGTTTTGGGGCGGGGCGTTTGGTCATCAAGCCTCTGCGCGCCCGGCGGGGTGCTGGCCCACCCCCGGGCCGGATGATCCCAGTTTGGCGACTCGGCCCCGGAGGGAGGGACGTGCTACAATGGGCCAGGCTCGACCAAGCCCGCCGGGGCCGGCGGCCCCCGACCCGGCGCCGCCCTTGCGGCAAAGCCAAGTCGGCGTTTGACCACCTGGTTTTGAGCATACTAGGCCCTCCAGCGGCCGGCAAGGGATAATCCATGTCCGCTCCGCCCCTCGCTCTGCCCGACCCGCCCGCTGGCTTCCGCCGCCTGCGCCTGGCCCAGTCCTGGGGCTGGCAGCACCTGCTGGCCGGGGGCGAAGGCCCGCCCCTGTTCCTGGTCCACGGCCTGGGCGGCAGCCACCTGGACTACCTCCGGCTGCTGCCCTTCCTGGGCTCCCATTTCACCTGCCTGGCCCCGGACCTGCCCGGCCATGGCCTCTCGTCCAAACCTGACGTCAGCTATGGCACGGATTTCTTTTGCCAAACCCTGGTGGAGCTGGCCGAGTCCCTGGGGGTGGACCGGGCGGACTGGGTGGGACACTCCCTGGGCGGCCAGGTGGTGCTCTGGCTGGCGGCCAGCCGGCCCCAAGGGGTGGGCCGGGTGGCGGCCCTCTGCCCGGGCGGGGGGCACTCTCAACGCCAACCCCTGCAACGGGGCTTGCTCTGGCTGCTGACCAGCGGCGACCGTTTCCGTTTTTTCTCGCCGCGCCTGCTAAACCTGGGCCTGAGCCACGTCTTTGGCCAGCCCTATCTCGGCCCCGACACCTGGTCGGGCATGGCCGAGGTGCGGCGGTTCAACCAAGCCTTCTGGGCGGCCCAGCCCCAGCCCCTGCTGGAGCGGGCCCTGATCCGCTCGGCCCGGGGGGTGCTGGAGCACTCCCTGCTGGGCAAGCTGGGCGGGCTGACCCGCCCGGTGCTCCTGGTGGAGGGCCAGGGCGACCGGGTGATCCCGGCCGGGCAGACCGCCGCGCTGTGGCGCGACCTGCCCCCGGGCAACCAACGGGTCTCCCTGCCCGGCGGCCATGTCCCGCCCTACCAGGCCCCGGAGGCCCTGGCCGAGGTTTTGTTGGCTTTTCTGCTCCCAGGCGTTGACACTGCCAGGGACGAGGTTTATACCACAAGCAACCCCTAGCCCGGCCACAAGGGCTGGCGCTTTCAATGCAAATCAGCACCAACCCCTGGGGTTTGCCGCCCGGCCCAACGGCGGCGGCCTCTCGCGGGCCGCGCCCGGTCACCGGCCCGGCCGCAACCCGCCTCCCCCCCTCGGAGGACCGCCGTGGAGCCCTGGCTGGAGCAAAAAATCGGCGAGTTGGAGCCGCTCCTGGAGCAGGGCGAGGCCGCGGACATCCTGGCCGCCATCGATGGCATCCATCCCGCCGACCTGGCCCACCTGATCGAGGGCCTGGACGAGGACGAGAAGCGCCGCCTCTTCGCCCTGCTGGATCCCAGCTACGCCGCCGACGTGCTCACCGAGCTGTCGGACTTCTCCCGCGACCAGGTCCTGGAGGGCATCCAGACCCCCCGCCTGGCGGCCATCGTCGATGACCTGCCCAGCGACGAGGCCACCGACATCATCGCCGACCTGCCCGAGCAACAGGCCCAGGAGGTCTTGGCCAGCCTCGACCACGAGGACTCGGCCGAGGTCCGCCAACTGCTGCAATACCCGGAGGACAGCGCCGGCGGCATCATGCAGTTGGAGTTGGTGGCGGCCAGGGCCAACCAGACCGTGGCCGAGACCATCGAGGCCATCCGCCTGAAACGCGACGAGGTGGGCGAGCTGCACAACGTCTACGTGGTGGACCGCGACAACCACCTGATGGGCATCGTGCCCCTGTCCAGCCTGATCCTGGCCGACCCCGGCACCGTGATGCGCCGGGTGATGCTGCCCTGCAAGCTGGTGGTGCGGGCCGACGAGGACCAGGAGACCGTGGCCCACGCCTTCCGGCGTTACGACGTGGTCAGCGCGCCGGTGGTGGACGACCAGGAGCGGCTCCTGGGCCGCATCACCATCGACGACGTGGTGGACGTCCTGGAGGAGGAGGCCAGCGAGGACTTCATGCGCATGGCCGGCTCCTCCGAGGAGGACATGTTCTACAGCGACCAGATCTTCAAGATCAGCCGCCTGCGCCTGCCCTGGCTGTTGACCAACCTCATCGGCGGGCTGATCACCGGGGTCCTGCTCTGGTTCTTCCAGGGCACCCTGAGCGACGCCATCTTCCTGGTCACCTTCATTCCGGTCATCACCGGCATGGGCGGCAACGTGGGCATCCAGTCCTCCACCATCATGGTGCGCGGCTTCGCCCTGGGACGCATCACCCTGGGCGGGCTCTGGTCGGTGCTGTGGAAGGAGTTCCGGGTGGCCCTGGTCATGGGCCTGGCCTGCGGCCTGGTGGTGGGGGTGGTGGCCGATCTCTGGCACGGCAAGGCCATGCTGGGGGTGGTGGTGGGCCTGGCCATGGTCTGCGGCTTCTCGGTGGCCGCCCTGATGGGCACCCTGGCCCCGGCCCTGTTCAAGCGCCTGAACATCGACCCGGCCATCAGCGCCGGCCCCTTTGTCACCACGGCCAACGACATCGTGGGCATCCTGATATACTTCTCCTTCGCCACCCTGTTCTACCGCTTCCTGGTCAGCTAGGGCCGCCCCCCGACCGGCCGCCCGGCGCCAGGCCTGGAGGTCCGGCTTGGAGCCCCGCCGGTTTCACGCCCTGCTCTTGCGCTGCCGCCCCCTGGGCGAGAGCGACCTGATGCTGGATTTCTTCAGCCGGGAGCTGGGGCGGATCACCGCCATCGCCAAGGGGGCCAAGCGCTCCAAGCGCCGTTTTTTCGGTCTGTTGGAGATCGGCCACTATCTGGAGATCGAGGTGGAGCCCGGCCGGCGGGGCGATCTCTGGCTGCTCCTGGCCGCGCGGCTGATCAACCCCCACCTGGGCCTGCGCCAGGACTGGCGGCGGTTACTTTTGGCCGGGCCGGTGCTGGAGCTTCTGCTGCGGGCCAGCGCCCCCCACGATCCCCAGCCCGGGGCCCTGGCTCTTTCGCTGGACACCCTGGCCCGCCTGGAGCGCGGCCGGGGGGCCTCGGAATCGGCCGCCGCCCTGGCGGTCTTCCTGCTGCGCCTTTTGGGCGAACTGGGCTTCGCCCTGCGCCTGGACGCCTGCCTGCACTGCGCCAAGCCCGCCGCCCAGATCGACCAGCCCCGCCTGAGCCTGGACGGCGGCCTGGTCTGCCCGGCCTGCCCCCCGGGACGCAAGGCCGTGGCCGCCCCGCCCGGCCTGGTGGCCTTCCTGCGCGCGGCCCAGACCATGGAGCCGGCCGCCCTGGGCCGCCTGCGCCTCTCCCCGGCCCTGGCCCGGCCGGGCCTGGCCTATTTGGCCGATTTCTGGCGCGAGGTCAGCGGCCACGACCTGCCGGCCCTGGGGCTGGCCATCGGCCTGAAGGCCTGAGAACTCAATGAGCTTACGTTCTGCAAGTCATTATTAAAATTCGCAGCGCTACTCACTTGAAATAATAAATAAAATTCCAGCGGTTGCTTTTAGCCTGACAGTTCGATAAAAATGCTAAATGATAGAGTTGCTTGATTTTCTATGCGGACTTTGGCATCTAACGTTTGATTGATTTAGTCAACCTTACGATTCCTTGGCTTATCATGCTGACTTTTATTATAGAAAACTGGGGGGACATAGCCAGTTTCATAGGCCTTTGCATCTCTATTTTTGTTCTACGAAATACAAAAAAGGCCATTAAAGCAGCCCATGAAGCACATAACGCCACTTTGAGGACAATTAGCACTCAATATATTTCTGAAACAGTATCATTGTTGGAAGAAGTTAAGACTTTGCATCGCACCAAAAAATGGGACTTGGCCCAAGCGAAATACCCAATTCTTCGCAAGTTATTATTGGAGATTAAGCATTACAATAAAAATTTGACCGAAAGACAACAAGCAGTGATACAAGATACAATAGTGCACATTCGAAAAATAGATCAATTGATTGACAAAGCCATCCAAGACCAATCTATTAATAGTATCAAGCTTACTGATTTTAACGAAATAATTTCAGCCAAAATTGAAGAGCTCCAAGAAATACTCTATAGTATTACATCATCCATGGAGGCCAAGAGATGATTCCTCGTGCAAAAGATAAATTCTTTACTCTAGTAAAAAAGTTAAAGCAACTAACCGAGCAAGATAAGATTAGATGGGGAAAGAGCGCTGATTCCGACGGGTATCTTTTCTCTTTTCCTAATTACTCCGTGTTACTTCACATAGATGCAGGCATAATTTATTTAGATATCTACGATGAAACAGGCTTGCTTATTGATCAAACATCGAGGAATGAGCTTGCACTGGAAGATCTTCGATTAGCTGATGACCTAACGGCTCTATATGATACAGCTAAATATCAATCTTTAGGTGTTGACAAAGCTCTCGATAGTATACTTTCAAATTTGGATGAATTTTGATATGCAGCATGAAAAGCACATCCTCATGGGCAACGAGGCCATCGGCCGTGGCCTGGTCGAGGCCGGGGTGCGGTTCATGA
>CALERA010000217.1 GCA_937908275.1 uncultured Desulfarculaceae bacterium
AGGCGCTCGAACTGGCGGCGCTCCTCCTGGTGCAGGCCCGGTTGTTCGGTCCGCTGATTATGGGGGGCGGGTTCGGCCACTGGCACCTCCGGCTGGTAAAGATAGCAGAGGAGCCGTGTAATTGCAACTCAGTTTCAACTATCCCCGCTGCGCCATCTTTGTCCATAAAATATGACCTTTGACCAGGGCGTCAAGTCCGGGGCGGGCCGGACGCGTCCGGGGCGTCCCGCCGCTGGCGGCCGCCCCCCCGGGCCAGGCGCAAACGCCAGTGGCCGGGCTCCTCCCGGCAGGACAGGCAGCGCTCCCCGGTCCGGCGCAGGATCAGGGGCAGGTCGCGCACCCATTGCGGGGAGGCGACCAGCACCTCCAGCTCCTGGCCCGGGGCCAGCTCGGCCAGGGCCCGGCGCACCAACAGGGGCAGCATCGGGGAGCCGGTTCGGCGCAGGTCCAGGGTGGCGGGGGGCTGGGTCATGGGCAAGTCCTCCTGGCCGGTCAACCCAGCAAAAGCCGTGCCGTGGCAGGTGGTTCCCCGCCGCCCCGCTTTTCCTGGCCCCGGCCCGCCCCTGGCTTGCCCCGGGGGCCAGCCTGTGTTAACTTTGATTAACATACATGCTAACCGGGAGATTAACCCAAGATGGACATCCGTGGCGACGAGTGCCATCTCTACTGGCAGTCGGTGGTGGACACCATGGCCGAGGGCCTGTTCATCGTGGACACCACCGGCATCGTGGTCTTCATCAACCCGGCCGCCGAGCGCATCACCGGCTACCGCCGCGACGAGGTCCTGGGCCAGCCCTGCTCGCTGTTCGAGTCCGAGACCTGCCTGGCCTGCCGGCGCGAGGACGGCCGCATGGGTTGCGGGTTGTTCGACCAGGGCCGGGTGACCAATAAACGCTGCACGGTGCGGCGCAAGGACGGCAGCGTGGTGCACCTTTTGAAAAACGCCGCCATCCTCAGCGACGCCCACGGCCAGGTCATCGGCGGGGTGGAGACCCTGAGCGACATCAGCGAGGTGGTGGACAAGGACCGCCAGATCAATGGGTTGCGCCGGGAGCTGAACAAGAGCTACGGCTTCGAGGGCCTGATCGGCGAGGGCAAGGCCATGACCGAGGTCTTCGACCTGCTGGACTCGGCCGCCCAGAGCCTGGCCCCGGTGGTGATCCTGGGCGAGAGCGGCACCGGCAAGGAGCTGGCCGCCGCGGCCATCCACCGCCGCAGCCCCCGCCGCGAGGGACCCTTCATCAAGGTCAACTGCGCCGCCCTGAACGAGTCGCTTTTGGAAAGCGAGTTGTTCGGCCACGAGAAGGGGGCCTTCACCGGGGCCGAGCGCCAGCGCAAGGGGCGCTTCGAGGCCGCCCATGGCGGCAGCATCTTCCTGGACGAGATCGGCGACCTGCCGCCCTCGGTGCAGGTGAAGCTGTTGCGGGTGTTGCAGGAGGGCGAGATCGAGCGGGTGGGCAGCCACGAGCCCATCAAGCTGGACGTGCGGGTGATCAGCGCCACCAACCAGGACCTGGCCGGCCTGGTGGCCCAGGGCAGGTTCCGCGAGGACCTCTACTATCGCATCAACGTGATCCCCATCACCCTGCCCCCCCTGCGCCAACGCCGGGAGGACATCCCGCTTCTGGTGCAAACCTTCACCGAGCGCATGGCCCTGCGCTCCGGTCGGCCCATCAGCGGCCTGGGCCGGGCCGCCCTGGAGCGGCTGTTGGCCTACGACTGGCCGGGCAACGTGCGCGAGCTGATCAACGCGGTGGAATACGCCTTTGTCACCTGCCGCGAGGGCGAGGTGCAGCCCCACCACCTGCCGGCCACGGTGCTGGGCCTGTCCCAGGCCCCCTACCGCCCCCGGCCCGCCGCCCCGGCCCCGGCCAGCGCGGCGGCGGGCGATGACGAGGCCATGCGCCAGGCGATCCTGCGCGCCCTGGAGAGCAGCGGCGGCCACAAGGCCAAGGCCGCCGAGCTGCTGGGCGTGAGCCGGGTCACCTTCTGGAAGCGGGCCAAACGTCTGGGCCTGGAGGTCTAGCGCTTAACATAATTAACACGCTAACGCGCCAATTAACAACAATCCGTCCGGCACGACTACTTTAACTAATTTATATTACATCATATTACTTCACACCTCCCCGCCAGCGGGATCGGCACGCGCCTTGCTAAATGTATTGGCCAGTCATCCAACGCGCGCCAGACCAGGAGCCGTCCCGTCCTTAACCGACCGCTCCGGGCCTGGAAAGGAGCTTGCGATATGTCCAGCCATGTTTCCCGCCGGGGGTTCCTGAAGGCCGGTCTGGCCGCCGCGGCCGGGGCCGG
>CALERA010000218.1 GCA_937908275.1 uncultured Desulfarculaceae bacterium
GCTTCGCCGCGCGCGCAATGATCTCCAGACGCGCACAACATCACCCCAATAGTGTTAACCGGCCCTGAAGTCTGGCTTGGTTTGGATACCGACCTTTTCGGCCAGGAAGCGGCCCAGGGCCGGGGCCTGGGAAAAGATGAAGAAATGGTTCCCCGGCCAGACCTGGACCTCCAGGGGCCGGCTGCTCTCCACCTGCCAGGCCTGGGCCCGCTCCCGGGAAACATCGTCATCCTGACCCAGCAGCACGCTGATGGTCAGGTCCAGGGGCGGCTCGGGCTGATAGACAAAGGTCTCCAGGGCCTGGAAATCCCCCCGCAGGATGGGCTCGAAAAACTGGAAGAACTCGTCGTCGTCCAGGATCTCCTTGGGCGAGCCCCCCAGCTCCCTAATCTCCTGGCGAAAATCTTCGCGGGGCAGCAAATGGCGCTGCTTTTTGCCGCCATAGATGGAAGGTCCTTCCACTCCCGAGACCACCAAATGCTCCGGCGGCCGCAGGCCCAGGGCGCGCAAACGCCGGGCCAGGAGCAGGGCCGTCAGCCCGCCCATGCTGTGGCCAAAGAGCAGCCAGGGGGCGTTCAATTCCGGGGCCAGCTCCCGGACCAGGTCATCGGCCAGGGCCGCCAGGTTCGTCAGGCGCGGCGCGGACATGCGCAGTCCGCGCCCGGGCGGCTCCGGGGTCAGCGCCCGCAGCCCGGCCGGCAGGGCCTCCACCAGGGGGCGGTAGGAATAGGAATGGCCTCCGGCGAAGGGCAACAGGACGAGGTTGACGGACAAGGCTCGGCTCTCCCATGATGGCATTAGACAATTGCGGCTCATTTTGGCCGAGCCATGATTGCATAGTCGTCTCAAGCGCGCAACCTGTCGGTCGTCAGGTTGGCGCTTTACCTAGCGCCACTTTTCTTGCTACTTTGAGTTAAACCGTTCGCCGTAGAAAACCCGCCGGCCCACCATCCGGCTCATCAAACGACAAGACCCCGGTGGCCAAGATTGCTCACCTACCTGAAGGCCAATGGCGTCTTGTTCTGTTTGAAAGACCACCCAAATATGGCCAAGCCCAAGCAGCAAGTCCCAGAGCGGACGCGCCCCGCCTTCCATCGCATCAGCCCGGTCAACATCAACGGCGCGCCCGGCCAACGCCTGATGATCGTGTTGCGCACCCGGGGTTGCGAATACGCCGCCAAGAACGACGGCGGCTGCACGGTCTGCGGTTTCGCCAACCACGCCCTGCCCGGCATCGGCGACCAGGGCATCCTGGACCAACTGACCTGGGCGTTGGAAGAGCTGCCCCTGGACGGCGTGGATGAGATCGATCTGCTGACCCTGGGCTCCTTCCTCAACGAGAACGAGATCGCCGCCCCGGTCCGGGCCGAGCTGCTGGGCATGATCGCCGGCCTGGGCGGGGTGCGCCGGGTCTCTTTTGAATCGCGCTCGGAATACGTCACCGCCGCCAAGCTGAACCAGAGCCGCGCCATCCTGGGCGACCGCACGGTGGAGTTCGGCATCGGCCTGGAGAGCGCCGACGATCACGTGCGCAACCACATCATCCGCAAGGGCCTGACCCGCGAACGCTTCGAGCGGGTGGTGGCCACCCTGGCCCAAACCGGCCTGGACCTGCTGGTCTACCTGCTGATCAAGCCGCCCCACCTGGGCGAGGCCCAGGCCATCGCCGACGCCGTGGCCAGCGTGGCGTACGTGGCCGAGGTGGCGGCCCGCCACGGGGTGCGGGCCCGCATGGCCCTGGAGCCGGTCTTCGTGGCCCCCAACACCTATCTGGAGCGGGTCTTCCAGCGGGGCGAGTACCGCCTGGTCAATCTCTGGAGCGTGGTGGAGGTGATCCTGAAAACCCACGCCCTGGGCAACATCTTCGTGGGGCTCAGCGACGAGGACCTGGCCCGCAACCGCACCACCGGCAGTTGCCCCGCCTGCCAGGACCGCCTGGTGGCCGAGATCGAGCGCTTCAATCACACCCTGGACGTCAGCCGCCTGCGGGAGCTGGATTGCCCCTGCCGCGCGACCTACCTGGCGGACCGGGAGAGCGGCCGGATATGAAGATCCTGCGCTACCACATGGAGGACTGGCTCAACGATTCCTTCCAGGTGGACTACAACCTCTCGGCCAGCGGCTGCCAGGACTACACCCTGGCCCAACTCCTGGAGCTCTGCCAGGCCGATCTCGCCGACTTCGGCGGGCTCTTCCTGGGCGACAACGACACCCGGGGCTCCCTGGCCCTGCGCCAGGAAATCTGCCGCTCCTACGATAGCCTGGAAGTCGACCGCCTGATGGTGGCCAATGGCAGCTCCGAGGCCCTGTTCTGCTTCTTCAACCAGCTGCTGGAGCCGGGCGACGAGGTGGTGACCCACTTCCCGGCCTTCCAATGCCTCTACCAGATCCCGCTTTCCATCGGCTGCCAGGTCAGGTTCCTGAACCTCCTGGACTGCCCCGGCTGGCGGCTGGACCTGGATCGCCTGGCGGAGCTGGTCAGCCCCCGCACCAAGCTGATCATCATCAACAACCCCCACAACCCCCTGGGCTGGACCCTGAGCCGCGCGGAGCTGGCCCGCATCGGGGAAATCGCGGCCGCCAACCAGGCCCACCTGCTCTTTGACGAGCACTATCGCTATCTGCCCCTGACCCCCGGCGCGGACCTGATCCCCTCGGGCTACGACGTCTGCCGACCCCTGCACCCCGACACCCACGCCAGCGGCTCCATGATCAAGTGCCTGGGCATCGTGGGCATCCGCATCGGCTGGCTGATGACCGAGCCCGGCCTGCTGGCCCGCTGCCGGGACTACAAGGACTACCTGACCCACACCATCCCGGCCATCACCGACCATATCGCCCGCCTGGCCCTGGCCCGGCGCGAGACCATCATCCAGCGCAAGAAGCGGGACATCCTGCCCAACCTGGCCGCCCTGGACGCCTTCATGGCCGACCAGGCCGAGGTGTTCGCCTACCAGCCGCCCACGGGCGGGGTGGTCTGCTTCCCCAGACTGCGCCAGGCGGCCGACTCCCGCCGCTTCTGCGAACTCATGCTGCGCGACCACCAGGTCTCGCTGCTGCCCGGCTTCGCCTTCGAGACCCCGCCCCACCTGCGCCTGAATATCGGCATCGACCATGCCCGCTTCCGCGAGGCCTTGGCCCGGATGGAGGCCTGCCTGGCCCAGGTGGCGGCCGGACGCTTGAGCCTGGTGGCCTGACATGGCCAACGCGGTGGCCATCCTGGGTCTGGGGCGCATCGGCCAGATGCTGGCCAAGAACCTGCTGACCTATCCCGCGCTGGAAGAGCTGCGCCTCTGGTCCCGGACCGAGCGCCCCGGTTTCTGGGAGGAGCTGAAGCAGGTCAACCGCCACCGCCAGGCCATCGTCCGCATGACCTCCCCGGCCGACCTGGGCGGAGCCGGCCATGTCTTCCTCTGCCTCTCCCAGGACTATTCCGCCCTGGTGCACCAGAAGGAAGTCGCGGACGAGTGGACCGTGGAGCTGGCCGGCAACCTGGCCATCCTGCGCCCCCTGCTGCCGGCCTGGTCCGGGGTCGAAGGCCGCGTCTTCATCGTCTACACCAACCCGGTGGACGTGCTGGCCAGCCTCCTGCTCCAGGCCCTGCCGCCGGGCAACCAGGTCTTCGGCTTCGGCTCCAGCCTGGACACCCTGCGCCTGCGCTGCCTGGTGGACCCGGCCGGCCTGATGCTGGGCGAGCACGGCCCGGCCATGGTGCCGGTGGGCCTGGGCGGCCAGCGCGCGGCCCTGGAGGCGGCCCGGGCCACGGTCCTGGCCTCGGTGCGCCAGGTGACCCTGCACCAGGGTTACACCCTGCTGGCCCCGGAGCTGGCCAGCCGCGAACTGCTAGACGCCTTGTGCGGTGATTCCCCGGCCCAGCTCCCGCTTTCAGCCTATGATGCAGACCTGGGGCTCTGCCAGGGCGCCCCGTGCCAGGTCGCGGCCTGGCGCATCGCGCCGCGCCCGGTGGAGCTGAACCCGGTGGAGGCCCAGTTGTGGCGGGAGAGCGCGGCCAAGATTCGCGCCGGATTGGAGCTGGCCCGGGCATGAGCGGCATCTTCGAGACCATGCGGCGCTACGAATGCGAGGAGCTGCACTTCCGCTACGACCGGCAAACCGGTCTGCGCGCCATCGTGGCCATCCACGACACCCGCCTGGGCCAGACCACCAGCGGCGGGGTGCGCCTGGTGGATTATCCCGACGAGGAGGCGGCCCTGGCCGACGCCCTGCGCCTGGCCCAGGCCATGACCTACAAGTGCGCGGCCAGCGACGCCGGCCTGGGCGGGGCCAAGGCCGTGCTCTGGAACCGGCCCGAGGAGAAGACCCCGGCGCTCTTGGAGGCCTTCGGCCGCTTCGTGCTGCACCTGGGCGGCCGCTTCCGCACCGCGGTGGACTTCGGTCTGAGCCACGCGGACGGCCGGATCATCAAGGCGGTCTGCCCCTACGTGGAGGGCGAATCCGCGGCCGAGGCCGGCTTTGACCACGAGGCCGACACCACCGCCCTGGGCCTGGTCACGGCCATGGAGCTGGCCGTCCGCGCCCGCCTGGGCCGCCAGGGCCTGGCCGGCCTGACGGTGGCGGTGCAGGGGGTGGGCTACGTGGGCGGCTTCCTGGTGGAGCGCCTGTTGGCGGCCGGAGCCCGGGTCCTGGCGGCCGAGGTGGACCCGGCCATCATCGCCCGCCTGGAGCGCGAACAGCCGGAGGTGACCCTGGTCCCGCCCGAGGACCTCCTGGCCACGCCCTGCGACATCCTGGCCCCCTGCGCCCTGGGCGGGGTGCTGCACCCGGCCTCCATCGCCAAGCTGGGATGCGCCATCATCTGCGGCGCGGCCAACAACCAGCTCCTGGAGCCGGAGCGCGACGCGGCCCTGATCCAGGCGCGCGGCATCCTCTACCTGCCGGACTTCATCGTCAACGCCGGGGGCATCATCCAGGCCTGCGTGGAGCTGGAGCAGGGCACCCGGGACCAAGCGCGGCAACGCGCCCGCGCCATCATCGGCCGCAACGTGCAAGCCATCCTGGAGCGCCAGGCGGCCGGCGTTTCCCCCCTGGCCGCCGCCCAGGAATTGGTGGCCCGGGCTCTGGAGGTCTGAAGCATGTCACCCAGCCTGGCCCAGGATCTCTTCCGCCCCCTGACCACCCGCCGCCTGCGCCTGCGCGCCCTGGCCGAGACCGACGCCGACTTCATCCTGGCCCACTTCAGCGACCCCGAGGTCTGCCTCTACCTCAAGGACGCCGAGCCCCTCACGGAGCGGGCCCAGGCCCTGGGCCTGATCGCCTTTTTCGCCGACCCCGACCGGGTCCGGGCCTGCCGCTGGGGAATCTGCCTCAAGGAATCCGGCCAGATCATCGGCACCCTGGGCTTCCTGCACTGGGACGCCCACAACCTCTCGGCCGAGATCGGCTTCGACCTGGCCCATCACTGGTGGGGCCGGGGTCTGATGAGCGAGGCCATGACCGCCGTCATCAACGCCGCCCACCTGGGCCTGGGCCTGAACCGGATCTGGGCCGTGGTGCACACCGGCAACCAGCGCTCGCTCAAGACCTTGCACCGTCTGGGCTTCCAGACCGAGGGCGTGGCCCGGGAGCTGTTCCGCTTCCGGGGCGAGTTCCACGACCACTATTGCCTCTCGCTCCTGCCCCGGGACTGGCAGGGCGCGGATCACCAGGAACGGAGCTAGGGTCATGACCACCGCCCCGGAGCCCAAACACGTCCTGCTGGTGTTGCCGCCCTTCTGGCCGCCCCAGATTCCCCCGGTGGGCATCGTGGCCCTCAAGAGCCACCTGGAGCCCCTGGGCCATCGGGTGCGGGTGGCCGACGCCAACGTGGAGGACCGCTTCCGCGACATCTACACCCGCTACTTCGCCCTGATCCAGAGCTTCGTGCCCCTGGAGCGCCAGGGCAATCTCTACGGCGTGGGCACCGACGTGCTCAAGAACCACTTCATGGCCCATATCAACCACGACGACCCGGCCGCCTACCGCGAGCTGCTGGGCATCATCGTGGCCCAGACCTATTACACCGAGCCCGACCAGGCCCAGATCGAGGCCCTGATCGATCTGGCCACGGAGTATTTCCGGCGCTGGGACGCCTACGTCCTGGAGCTGATCGACCAGGCCCGGCCCCAGGTCTTCGGGGTCTCGGTCTTTTCCGGCACCGCGCCCTCGGCGCTCAGAGCCTTCCGCCTGGCCCGGGAGCAACACCCCGGGATGCTCAACGTGATGGGCGGCGGCATCTTCGCCGACCACCTGGCGGCCGACTCGCCCAACCTGGAAATCTTCCTGGAGCGCACCCGGGACTGCATCGACAAACTGATCATCGGCGAGGGCGAGATCCTCTTCGCCAAGCTCCTGGCCGGCGAGCTGGACCCGGAGCAAAGGGTCTACGACGCCCGGGACATCGACGGCCAACTCCTGGACCTGGACCAGGCCGCGCTGCTGGATTTCTCGCAGATCGACCTGACCCACTACCCCTATTCCTCGGGCTACACCTCGCGCAGTTGCCCCTTCCAGTGCGCGTTCTGCTCGGAGACCGTGCTCTGGGGCCGCTACCGGCGCAAGTCCCCGGCCCAGGCCGCCGGCGAATTCCAGCGCCTCTACCAGCGGGACGGCAGCCAGCTCTTCTCCTTCAGCGACTCGCTGATGAACCCCATCGTGGACCAGCTCTCGCAAGAGCTGATCGCCGCGCCCCGGGCGGTCTATTGGGACGCCTGCCTGCGAGCCGACCCCGAGGCCGCCGACCCGGACAAGGCCCTCATCTGGCGGCGGGCGGGGTTCTACAAGGCCTGGCTGGGCCTGGAGAGCGGCAGCCAGCACGTCCTGGACCTGATGAACAAGCGCATCAACCCCCGCCAGATCCAGGCGGTGCTGGCCAACCTGGCCGGGGTGGGGATCAAGACCGCCACCCTGTGGCTGATCGGCCATCCCGGCGAGACCGAGGAAGATTTCCAGGCCACCCTGGACCTGATCGAGCTTTGCCAGGACGACATCTACGACGCCGAGGGCACGCCCTTCTGGTACTTCCCCAAGGGCCAGTCCAAGTCCGGCCACTGGGGCCAGGGCCAGGAGCGCCTGCTCTATCCCGAGTGGGCCTCGGAGATGCTGCTGTTGCGCACCTGGGTGCTGGACGGCGAGCCCAGCCGGGCGGTGACCTACGAGCGCCAGAACCGCTTCATGGCCCACCTGCGCCGCCTGGGCATCCCCAACCCCTACAACCTGCTGGAGATGCACCAGGCCGACCAGCGCTGGCGGCGGCTGCACCTCAACGCGGTGCCGGCCCTGGTGGATTTCGACCCGGCGGTCTACCTGGACGAGTGCCGGGGCGTGGCGGCCCTGAGCGCCATCACGCCGGTGAGCGAGGCGGGGGATTTCGGCTTCTGATGGCCCGGCCCCGGGCGGCCGGGAGCGAAGGAACGCGATGCACAGCGGAGCGATGGAGCGGCGGCTTTCCCTGGAGGAGCTGGCCAGCCTGCGCCAACAGAGCCGGAGCGAGCGGGAGTATTGGGCCAACAAGCTCGCCGGCCAGCTGGACAAGGCCGTCGTCCAGTACGACCGCAAGCCCCCGGCCGGCCAGCCACGAGTCCTGGCCAGCCACGAGCTGACCATCGCCGGCCCGCCCTTCGCCACCCTGGAACGCCTGCGCAACCGCTCCGAGCGCCGCCTGCACATGATCCTCACCGCCGCGGTGGCCCTGCTGCTCAAGAAATACACCGCAAGCGAGGACGTGATCCTGGGCGCGCCGGTGCTCCGGCAGGAGCAAGAGGCCCAGTACATCAACACCGTGCTGCCCCTGCGCCTGGCGCTGCCCGAGGAGGCCAGCTTCAAGGACCTGATCCTGGCCGCGCGCCAGACCATCGAGGAGGCCACCCAGCACCAGAACTACCCCCTGCGCCTGCTCCTGGAGCAGTTGGGCCTGCCCGGCGATTCGGCCGACTTCCCCCTGTTCGAGGTGGCGGTGTTGTTGGAGAACATCCACCAACAAAGCTACATCGACCACCTCAACCCGCGCCTGACCTTCGCCTTCCGCCGCGCTGACCAGGCCCTGCACCTGCGCCTGGACTATGACGCCAGCCGCTACCAGGCCGAGAGCATGGCCCGCCTGGGCCGGCATTTCGCCTGCCTGCTGGAGCGGGCCCTGGCCGACATCAATCAGAGCGTGGCCCGGTTGGACCCCATTCCGGAGGACGAGCGCCGCCAGCTCCTCAGCGAATTCAACGCCACCGCCGGGGACTACCCCGCCGACCGCACCGTGGCCCAGCTTTTCGCCGCGCAAGCGGCGGCCACGCCGGAGGCGGTGGCGGTGGTGTCTGGCCAGCAGCGCCTGACCTTCGCCGAACTGGACCGCCGCGCCAATCAACTGGCCCATCACCTGCGCAACCAGGGGGTGGGGCCGGAGGCGGTGGTGGCCATCCTCCTGGAGCCCGGCCTGGAGATGATCGTGGCCTTCCTGGGGGTG
>CALERA010000219.1 GCA_937908275.1 uncultured Desulfarculaceae bacterium
GTCCCAGGGATACTCCAGCAGGGTGTGCAGGGGCGGGGAGAGGTTGGCCGCCGGCGAGGGAGCCAGCACCACCCGCAGGCCGCCGCGACCGGGCTCGGACCCGGCCGGCAGCAGCAGGGGAACCGTGGCCTGGCGCGGCCCCTCCTGGGCGTCCAGCGACCCGGCCGCCGCCGTGCTGACCAGGGCCGCCACCGGCTCCACTGGCAGGCTGAAGCGGGCCGCGTCGCGGTGGGGGGCCATGACGGCCCGCACCGTGAACCCGGCCTGACCGGCGGGTCCGGCCTTGACCAGGAAGTCCGCCGGCCGGCTCTGGCCGGGAGTCAGCTCCAGCTCCAGGCTGGCCGGACCCTCCAGGCCCAGGCCGCCATCGGCCTGGGCGCTGAGCTGGACCTTGCCCGGGGCGTCGCCCAGGTTCTGCACCAGCACCCGGGCCTGGAAGCGGTCGCCGGCCACCGCGAAGCGGGGCAGGGCGGAGAGGATCTGCAAGGGCTTGCGCGCCCGGATCAGGCTCTGGCCCAGGCCAAAGGATCCGCCGGCGTCGGCCGCCACCGCCACCAGGCGATAGGCGGTCAGGCTGTCGGGCAGCCTGAAGCTGGCCTGGAGCCGGCCCTGGTCGTCGGTCTCGCCCTGGGCCAGCCAGAAGACCGCCGGGTGGAAGGCCTGGCGCAGGGCCTGGCCCAGGCCGCCGCCGCCGGAGGAGTCCTCGCCCTTCTGGCCGGAGAAACGCTGGCCCACCACCTGGGTGCGGCCGTCGGCGGTCAGCACCGCCAGGGGGCGGGGGGCGTTGAAGGTGACCCGGGGATCATAGGCGTTCTGCCCGCCGGCGGCGGTCAGCACCCGCTCGTCCACCGCCAGGAAGGTGACCTGGGTTTTTTGCGGATTGCCGGCGGCGTCGCTCACCCGCAGGCTGGCCGCCGCCTCCTGTCCGGGCTGGTATTCCTCGCGCGCCGGCGTCAGCTCGACCTTGAGCCCGGCCTGGGGCGCGGCCACCTTGAGGGCGGCGTAGCCGATGCGCACCTGGGGCTTGCCCAGGTCCGGCCCCTCGCCCGGGGCCTCGGCCGCCCGGCCCCGGATCAACAACACCCCCAGGTAGACGTTGGGCGCGTCGCCGGCCTCGATGGGCACCTCCACCAGGGGCGCGGGGCCTTCCACTGCCTGCAACCACTGCCGCCGCACCCCCAGGCGCTCCACCGTCACCAGGGCCGTGGCCCGGCGGAAGGGGTTCTTGATCAGCACCCGGGCCTTGCCGCCCGGGGCGATCTCCTTGGCCTCGGCCACCAGCTCCAGGCGGTGGTCGTCGAAACGCTGCCAGCCGGCCAGGCCCGCGCCCGCGGCATAGAGATAGTCGGCCGAGCGGTTGAGCCGGCCCTGGTCGTCCTTGGCCTCGGCCACCAGCACGTAGCTGCCGGCCTGGGGCGGGGTGAACTGGACCGTGGCCCCCTCGCCGGGCAGGTCCAGGCTGGTCTGCCAGACCTTCTCGCGCCGGGCCTGGGCCAGGTGGTGATAGAACCCGCCCGGGCCGCGCTCGCGCACCGTCTCCCAATACTCGCGCCAGGCGGTCAGCTCCACCTTGAGCGTCCCGGCCGGGCGGTCGTCGCTGCTGGCGGCCTTGAGCTCGATGGCCGCCGGCTTATTGGTCTCGGCCAGGCCCGGGGTCTTGAGGCCCAGGTAGATCCCGGCCGGATGGGCCAGGAAGGAGCGGCTGGCGCTGACCGTGAGTCCGCTCTGGTCGGCCACGCTGGCCTCCAGGCTGACCCGGGCCGGCCGGCCGGGCTCGGGCTGGGGCGCGGGCAGGGTCAGTCCGGCCTGTCCGGCCGGGTCCAGGCCCGCCTCCAGACCGCCCAGGTCCTTGACCGTGGGGCGCTCCTGGCCGGGCAGGGGCAGGTCGCCCACCGCGTAGCCGGTCAGGCGCTCGGGCCGGAAGTCCTCCTGGCGCTGGCTGACCCTGACCTTGGCCTGGCCCCCGGCCACCGGCGCGCCGAACAGATAGCGGGCCTCCAGGCCCAGGCGCAGGTCCGCCGGCCGGCCCAGGCTGGCCGGGGGCGGGGTCAGGCTGACCGCGAAGTCCGGGGGCCGGAAGCTGGCCACCCGGAAACCGCCGGCCGCGATCTCCTGGCCGCGCTGCTTGACCAGGATGTTGTACTGGCCCAGGCGGGCCTGGGGCGGCAGGTCCAACTCCCCGGCCAGGGAGCCGTAGCGGTTGGGCCTGGCCTCGAACTGGTGCAGGGCGCGGCCATAGGGGTCGTTGACCAGCACCGTCAGGGCCTGGTCCGTGAACGGGGTCAGGCCCTCCGGCCCGGGCGCGCGCAGGTAGACCACCAGGCGCACGGTCTGGCCGGGCTGGTAGAGGGGCAACTGGGTGATGGCGTGGGCCAGCAGCGGGGCCTGGGTCTCGGGGCCGGAGTACTCGATCTCCTCGCCCAGGGAGTAGACCAGGTCCACCGACCAGGGGCTGGGCAGCACCGCGAAGTCCTCGCCCTGGCGGGCCAGGAGATAGACCTGGGGGGCCAGCCAGGGGCGCGCCTTGTCCGGGGCCGGCTTGAGCGCGGCCAGGCCGGGCAGCTTAGCCAGGCCGTCGGCGTCGCTCTCCCCCTGCCAGAGCAGCTTGTTGCCGCGGTCGCGCAGCTCCAGGGCCACCCCGGCCAGGGGCTGGCCCTGGGACAGGCTGGTGACCCAGGCCAGGCCGGATGCCGTGCCGGCCTTGAGGGAGAGCCCCAGGTCGGTGACCTGCACCAGGGTGCGCCGGATTTCCTCCTCGACCTTGCTGCCATCGTAGTTGGGCAGGTCGGCCCGCAGGTCGATCAGGGTCAGCCCGCCCCGGGGCGAGCGGCCCAGGAGGGCGGCCAGGTCCAGGGGCTTGAGCTGGGTCTGGTTGGGGGGCAGCTGGAAGGACAGGTCCTGGCGCACCCCGCCCTGGCCGGGGTCGGGCCGGCGGGGCTTCTGGTCCCAGGGCCGGTCGGCCTCGGCCACCAGGACCGGCACCGCCTGGTCCGCGCCATAAAAGCGCAGGCCGGCCCGCACCTGGGAGAGGTTGCGCAAACGCAGGGGATACAGGGCCTGGGCGGTTTCCAGCACCCCCTTGCCGCCCAGCAGGGAAAAGACCGGGGCCAGGTCGCCGCTGACCAGATGGACCCGGAAAGGCTCCGCCAGGCGGGTGCCGTAGACGTCGGTCAGCCCGGCCGCCAGCTCCAGATCGTATTCCGCGCGCGGGGCCAGACCCAGGTCCAGGTAGAACCAGCGGCTGGGCTCCTGGTCGGTGTCCAGGGACAGCGCCCCGCTGGCCGGGGTCAGCTTCAGGTGCTTGAGCACCTCGCCCGGCTTGACCGGGTTGTTGAACTCCAACAGCAGGCTGGCGGCCGGGTCCAGGCGGCCGTCGGGCCGGCGGTTCTGCTCCCACTTGACCAGGGCCAGGGGATCATAGGAGCGGTAGAGGGTGCGGATGGCCTGGGCGCTGGGGCGGTTGCCCTCCAGGGGCTTGATTCCGGCCTCCAGGACCAGGGTCACGGCCTGGTTCGGGGGCAGCTCGCCCTCCGCCAGGCCGATGCGGTAGACCCGGGCCAGGGCCTGGTCGCGGGACATCTGCCAGGGCTCCCGGGGCAGTTCGGCCACCCGGGTGGGCAGGCGCTGGCCGTCCACCTCCAGGAAGGCGGCCTGTCGCAGGGACGCCAGGTCCACCGCCTGGTTCAGGGTGACCCGGATCTCGGGCTGGGGGCCCAGGGGCTCGCCGGCATTGGGCTGGAACTCCAGGGCGGCCAGGGCCGGGGTCTGGATCGTGGCCCTGACCGGCTTGGCCAGGCGGGCGCCGTCCAGGGCCTGGACCCCGGCCGCCAGGCTGAGCTGGATCAGGCTGGAGCCCAGCAGGGGCTTGTCCAGGATGTAGGCCAGGCTTTGCGGGTCCAGCCAGCGGTAGGAGCCGGCCGGGCGGGGCGTCAGGCGCAGGGGCGCGTCCTCGGCCGCCTGCTCCATGGCCCCCAGGGGGCGCATGGGCCGGCTGAAGCGGGCCACCACCTGGGTCAGGCGCTCCACCTGGCCCTGGGGCAGCAGCTTCACGGTCAACTCCTGGTCGGCGGACCAGGCCGCCCCCGGAACCAGGGCCAGAATCAGCAGCAGGCCGGCGAGGATGACTCGCGCCCGCGCACCGCGCGCCATGGGCATGGACCCCTCCTTGACTGACACCAGTATGCCCCGGCCAAGGCCGGGGCACAATGCCGGCCTCCCGCCGGGCGGGCGGCCGCGGGGACGGATCGGGCCGGGGTTAGGGGCCCTGGGTCATGGGGTCGTTGAGGGGGTCGTAGACCGCCGGCGACTCGATGTGGAAGCGGAAGCGATAGAGGTTGACCCGGTCGTAGATGACCAGGGGCAGGGTGACGCTGATGCGCTGGTCCAGCCAGTCGGAGGTGTTCTGCCGGCCGCGCAGGGGGGCCAGGCGTTGCTCGCCGTCGCGGTAGTCCACCTTGGCCGGCCGCAGCAGGTCGGTGAGGCTGGTGAAGGGTGGCACCGCCATGGCGGCCAGGCGGCTGACCGGGTCCCAGTAGCGCACCCCCTGGTGGATCACCTTCTGGCGGTTGCCGGCCGCGTCCACGTAGACCACCCGGTCCCAGAGGATCACCAGGGGCTGGCTGGTCTTGTTGGACAAGGCCAGTTGCAGGGCGGTGCTGTCCTCGTTGTCCACCTGCAGGGCCAGGTCCACCATGGCGTCGCTATAGCTGCCTTCATTGACATCGCCAGCGAATTGCAGGGTCTTGTCCGCGTCCAGCTTCAGGGACTCGTCCCGATAGTAGTCCATGGCCTGAGGCCCGCCGCAACCGGCCAGGAGGCTCAAGAGCATGCAACTCGCCAGCCATGTCCAGGTCCGCTTCATGATCTCCTCCCGGCCCGCGCCGCTGATGGTTGCCGCGATGTTACCCGAATCCGTACCGTTTTGGGAAGCGCGGCTTGAGGGGTGGGGGCCAAAGTGCTAGGCTCGGGCCATGGAGACCTTGCGCGTCAACGAACGGTTCGTGAGCATCCAGGGCGAGTCCAGCTTCGCGGGCCTGCCCTGCGCCTTCATCCGCCTGGCCGGCTGCCCCCTGCGCTGCCGCTGGTGCGACACCGTCTACGCCCGCCAGGACCCGGGCCAGCCCCACGGCCGGGAGGCGCTGCTGGCCTGGACCGGGGAGCAGGGGGTGGACCTGGTGGAGGTGACCGGCGGCGAGCCCCTGGCCCAGGCGGGGACTCCGGCTCTCCTGGCCGCGCTCTGCGACCAGGGGCGGACGGTGCTGCTGGAGACCAGCGGGGCCCTGGACATCGGCCCGGTGGACCCCCGGGTCCATGTGATCATGGACGTGAAATGCCCCAGCTCGGGCATGGCCGAGCGCCTGCACCGGCCCAATCTCGCGCGCCTGGCGGCCAAGGACGAGGTGAAGTTCGTCCTGGCCGACCGGACCGACTACGAATACGCCCGGGGGATCATCGCCGGACACGGCCTGGCGGGGCGCTGCGGGCTGCTGTTGTCCTGCGTGGCCGGCAGCATCGCTCCGGCCACGGTGGTGGAATGGCTCCTGGCCGACCGCCTGCCGGTCCGCTTCCAGTTGCAACTGCACAAGTACATCTGGCCGGAGCGGGAGCGCGGGGTCTGAGGCCGCCGCCGGCCGTCGCGCGACCGGCGGCGGGGCTGGCCTAGATGGTGACGTCGATGGGCATGGTGAAGACCCGCGCGGCCAGGTCCTTGTCCAGCATGAACATCCCGCCCGGGGTCTGGTCCACCAGCTTGATCTTGCCGATGGCCTCCTCGGCGCTGGCCTCCTCCTCCACCTGCTCCTTCACGAACCATTGCAGGAAGTTCTCGGCCGCGTAGTCCTCCTCCTTGCGGGCCAGGCTCACCAGCTTGTTGATCAGGCTGGTCACCAGCCGTTCATGCTCGAGCACCGCCTCGAAGGCGGCCAGGGGCGAGGCCCAGCTGGTTTCCGGGGCCTTGATGGCCTTCAGGGTCACCTTGCCGCCGCGCTCGTAGATGAAGCTGTAGAAGCGCAGGGCGTGGGTCATCTCCTCCTGGGCCTGGACCTTCATCCAGTGGGCGAAACCGTTCAGTTGCTGGCCCTCGAACCAGGCCGCCATGGACATGTACAGGTAGGCGGAGTAGGTCTCGGCGTTAATTTGCTCGTTGAAGGCCTTCTCGATATTGGCTTTGAGCATGGCACCAATCTCCAGGCATTCGGGTTGGGTTGCGGCGTCCACCAAGGTTTCTCCTAATATTTTGCGCCCGCCCCGGCCGGCGCACAAGTCCGGCGTGGGGGCGGAACACGACCGCGCCGCCCCGGATGGACCGGGACGGCGCGGTGGTTATCCGTCGGCTTGGCGAGGGCGGGGCGCTACTTGCCCAGCTTCTCCTTCGCCTGCTTCTTGCAGTCGGCGATGAAGGCGTCCTCGCCCTTGACGTCATCCAGGGTCTTGCCCTTCATGGCCGCCGGCATGGGCTCCAGGCCGTGCTTGATGCGCACGAACTGGGTGCCGGTGATGTCGTAGATGGCGCTGGTCATCACGTCGAACTTGTCCGCGCCGGGGATGTCCTTGACCCGCTCCTTGGCCTTGTCCATCTCCGGCTCCAGGATGTCGGCCGGGCGGCAGGTGATGGGCTCGCTGCCCCGGGGGTACTTCTTCAGCGCCTTGGCCCGCACCTCGGGGTCGGGCTCGGTGGGGGTCTGGCCATAGAGACCGTAGAGGATGCCCTTGGTCTCGTTGGTGACCATCTTGTACTTGCCGAAGAGCACGTTCAGGACGGCCTGCACGCCCACGATCTGGCTGGTGGGGGTGACCAGGGGCGGGGTGCCCAGCTCGGTGCGGGCCACCGCCACCTCCTTGTAGACCTCGGGCAGGCGGTGCAGGGCCTTGGCCTCCTTGAGCTGGCTGACCAGGTTGCTGATCATGCCGCCCGGCACCTGGTGCACCAGCACCCCGGTGTCGATGGGGGCCATCTGGTTGGGCATCCAGTAGTCGCGGTACTTGGGCGCGACCTTCTCCAGCTCCTCGCCCATGGCCAGCATCTTGCGCAGGCTCAGGCCGGTGGCGCGCGGAGTGCCCTCCAGGGCCACGATGATCGGCTCCACCGCCGGGTGGCTGGTGCGCAGGGCGAAGGGGGCCAGGCAGCAGTCGATGATGTCCACCCCGGCCTCGGCCGCCTTGAGCATGGTCATGGAGGCCATGCCGCTGGTGTAGTGGCTGTGCAGGTGGAGGGGGGCCTTGCAGGAGGCCTTGAGGGCC
Source organism: uncultured Desulfarculaceae bacterium (assembly GCA_937908275.1). Lineage (GTDB taxonomy): Bacteria > Desulfobacterota > Desulfarculia > Desulfarculales > Desulfarculaceae > JACRDC01. Next base: position 7,240 of record CALERA010000219.1, read on the forward strand.
TTGATCAGGGTGTAGGCGTCGTAGGGGGCGATGATGCCGGCCATGTCCTTGACGCAGATGCTGTCGGCCCCCATGGCCTCCAGCTCCTGGGCCTTGGCCAGGTAGTACTCCAGGTTGAAGACCGGGCCGCCCATGCGGCGCTCGGTCAGGGAGTAGCAGATGGTGCCCTGGAAGTGCTGGCCGTTGGCCTTGATGCGCTCCACCACCGCCTCGAAGTTGCGGAAGTCGTTGAGCGCGTCAAAGGTGCGGAACACGTTGATACCGGCCTCGCAGGAAAGATCCACGAACTCCTTGGCCACGTCGTCGGCGTAGTTGCGGTAGCCCACCAGGTTCTGGGCGCGCAGCAGCATGGAGAAGGGGGTCTTCGGCGCGTACTTGCGCAGGGTGCGGGGACGCTCCCAGGGGTCCTCGCCCAGGAACCGGCTCATGGAATCGAAGGTGGCCCCTCCCCAGACCTCCATCGCCCAGAAGCCGGCTTCGTCCATCATCTCCGCGGTGGCGATCATGTCCTCGGTGCGCATGCGGGTGGCGAAGAGCGACTGGGTGCCATCGCGCAAGGTCAGGTCCATGACTTTAAGTGGGGTCGGGTTGCCGCCCCAGTCCAAGTTCTCACTCATTTCTTTCGTTTCCTCCCTGGAAATATTGCGGGGCAAGGCCCGACCTTCCGGCCGGTCGCTGGATATGACAGGCGTGTCGTATCATTAGGGATAGTAGTCCGGCTGGCTTTGGGCGTCAAGCCGGGTGGTGGGGTTTCTGCCGGTTGTGGCATCGGCTCTCCCAATGGTATTGTGAAATACTAAAGCGCACCCTGTCAGGAAAGCCCAGAGGATATGCCGAAATCCGACCGCAAGCACAAGCCCCGCAACATGGCCGAACAGGTGCGCCGTCTGCTGTCGCTCTTTGTTCCCGAGGACCGGGTCCTGATCACCATCGCCGCCGACCCCGACGCCCTGGGCTCGGCGGTGGCCTTCAAGCGCCTGCTCTGGCGGCGGGTGGCCTCGGTCACCATCGCCCGCAACAACGAGATCACCCGCCCCGACAACCTGGCCATGATCCGCCTGCTGAAAATCCCCTTGGAATCATTGAAGCATCTGCGTCCGGAGGACTTCAGCAAGCGGGTGATGGTCGACAGCCAGCCCCACCACAGCAAGGACTTCGAGCGCATCGCCCAGCACGTGATCATCGACCACCACCCGGTGGGGGATTGCGCGGAAAAGACGCCCTTCGTGGACATCCGTCCCCGCTACGGGGCCACCAGCAGCATCCTCACCGAATACCTGCGCGCGGCCGGGATCAAGCCTTCCACCCGCCTGGCCACGGCCCTGGTCTATGGCATCAAGAACGACACCGCCGGCTTCCAGCGTCCGGCCCTGGCCGAGGACGTGGCCGCCTTGCAGTTCCTGTTCCCCAAGACCAACCAGGCGGTCTTGCGCAACATCGAGTTCAGCGAGATGCGCCTGAAGGACCTGGAGGTCCTGCGTCAGGCCCTGGGCCAATACGTGGTGCGCCGCCATGGCATCTTCGTGCACCTGGGGGCCTGCAAGAGCCCGGACAACCTGGTGCAGATCGCCGACTTCTTCCTGAAGGTGGACAGCGTGGACTTCACCGCCGCCAGCGGCACCCACCACGACAACCTGGTGATCGTGATGCGCAACATGGGCGCGCGGCTGAGCGCCGGGGTGATGGCCCAGCGCGCCTTTGGCGACCTGGGTCCGGCCGGGGGGCACAAGGCCATGGCCCGGGCCGAGCTGCCCCTGAAGGCCCTGAAGGAGCACCTGGGCGACACCAAGGACGCCACGCTAAAGGATTTCGTGATGCGCCGCCTGCTGAGCCGGCCGCAGAAGCACTAGGCGGAGGGAGGATGAGTTATTTTCTGTTTTTGGATGAAAGCGGGCACGACCACCGGACGACACCCTATGAGGTGCGGGGTGGTTTGGCTTTGCACGCAAACAGACTATGGCCTTTCATTAGGGACATGAAAAATCTTGAAGAACAGTCATTTGGCAATAACCTGGTCGAATACAGAAGCGAGATAAAAGGGCACAAGCTGCTGGATAAGGACCGCTTTCGCTGGGCGCAACAGGGGCCGTGGCTGGATGACGTGGCGCGGCGCAAGCACACGCTGGGTTTTTTGGAAAAAGGCAGGAAGCGAGACGGCGCCAAGCCCACCCGGCTGGAATTCACCGCTTTCGGCCAGGCATGCCTGCATTTCGCCCGTGGTCTTTTCCCATTGATAAAATCGCACGATGGGGTGCTGTTTGCGGCGGTGATACCGCACGGCGCCCGCAGGCCGTCGGAGGCCGCGGTCGACGAATACTTGCGCAAGGACCAAGTATTTCTCTTGGAAAGATATTTTTACTTTCTGGAAATGAAACGACAGCAGGGGGTGCTGGTGATGGACGAAACCAGCAAACACGAGGATCGCAAGTTTATCGAAAGAGCGGAGCGATATTTTCAAAAAACCGCTAAAGGACGGCTGCGTTCCACCTGGATCGTACCGGTTCCCTTTTTCGTTTCATCAGACATGCTCTATCCGATCCAAGCCGCGGACGTTTGTATTTACTGCATCAATTGGGGTTATCGCGTCATAACGGGGATGGATGGACAGGTTCGCGCAGAGATCAGGGACGAGTTTTCTCCTTGGTTGCAGCGGCTCCAGTTTTCAGGGGAGTGTTCGGATGGTTCCAAGGCTTTCCATAGTTATGGAATTGTCTATGTCCCTGATCCCTATGACCACCGCTAAAAAAGGAAGGAGGTAAAGCCCTCGAAGCCACACCAGGCGAACCCGATACAGCCCCTCGGCCGAACCTCCAACCTAACTATAAGTCCACCATGTCCGCTATGTCAACCTAGACGCTTCGACTCTAGAACTGGATCAGGGCCGCTCCCCAGGTCAGGCCACCGCCGAAGACGGTGATGCAGACCAGGTCGCCGGGTTTGATGCGCCCGCCGCGGATGGCCTCGTCCAGGGCGATGGCGCTGCTGGCCGAGCTGATGTTGGCGTACTTGTCGATGGTGATGAAGAATTTTTGGTCAAAATCCACCCCCAGGCGGTTGGCCAGGGACTGGAGCATGCGGATGTTGGCCTGGTGGGGGATGAACAGGTCCACGTCGTTGACGCCCAGGCCCTGGCGCTCCAGCACCGTGCGCACCGCCTGGGCGAAATGGGCCACCGCCACCCGCACCGAGGCCGAGGCCTCGATCAGCTTCAGGGTGTGCAGCTTCTGGTCCACCGACTCGTGGCTGATGGGGGTGGTGATCGAACCGCCGCCGGGCACCAGCAGGTTCTGGCCGTTGGCCCCGTCGGTGGCGATGTAGAGTTCGATGACCTGAGGGCCGCCCTTCTGGGCCTGGAGCACCGCCGCGCCGGCCCCGTCGCCCCAGAGCACGCAGGTGGAGCGATCGGTCCAGTCCACTACCCGGCTCATGACCTCGGCCGCCACCACCAGGATGTTCTTGCCCGCGCCGGCCTGGAGATAGCGCATGGCCACGTCCAGGGCGAAGACGAAGCCCGAGCAGGCGGCGGTCACGTCGAAGGTTACCGCCTGGTGGGCGCCCAGCTTGCCCTGCAGGACGTTGGCCCCGGCGGGGCAGCAGAAGTCCGGGGTGATGGTGCCCATGACGATGTAGTCGACGTCGGCCTCGGTCAGCCCGGCCGCGGCCAGGGCCTGGCGGCAGGCGGGCAGGGCCAAGTCGGAAGTGGCCTGGTCAGGCGCGGCGATGCGGCGCTCGCGGATGCCGGTGCGGCGCACGATCCATTCGTCGGTGGTGTCCAGGGATTTTTCGAGATCGAAGTTGGTGAGAACCTTGGCGGGCAAGTAGGAGCCCGTGCCAGCCAGCTTGATGGGGACCATGCATCCCTCCCGGATGATGTTGCCGCCCTCCCCGGGTGGGGCACCCAAACGGCGGCCAAAGCCATTGCCTTCCCAGGGACGGACCACCGGACCGGTCCGCCCGGCGCTCGCCCCGGGCATACGAAGGCGCGACCATGGGCCGCCGGCAACCTTCGTGGGCGACTAAGGTTAACCCCTTGTCCGTAGCTTGGCAAGTGGCCCCTTCCAGGGGATGGAGCCTGCTGAAACTGATTCAGAAAATGGCCGCGCCCCCCTCCCGGACGGGAGTGGGGGCGCGGAGTTTGGTTGCTCAGGGGGTTACTTTTCCAAGGCGGCCTGGGCCGCGGCCAGCCGGGCGATCGGCACCCGGAAAGGCGAGCAACTGACGTAGTTCAGGCCGATCTTGTGGCAGAGCTTGACCGAGGCCGGGTCGCCGCCGTGCTCGCCGCAGATGCCCACCTTCAGGTCCTTGCGGGTGCTGCGGCCCTTCTTCACGCCCATCTCCACCAGGGCGCCCACGCCTTCCTCGTCCATGCTGACGAAGGGATCGGCCGGCAGGATGCCCTGCTCCACGTACATGGGCAGGAAGCGGCCGGCGTCGTCGCGGGACAGACCGAAGGTGGTCTGGGTCAGGTCGTTGGTGCCAAAGGAGAAGAACTGGGCCTCGGTGGCGATCTGGTCGGCGGTCAGCGCCGCGCGGGGCAGCTCGATCATGGTGCCCACCAGGTACTTGATCTTCACGCCGTAGGCGGTCATCACCTCGCCCGCCACCTGGTCCACGATGGCCTTCTGCAGCTTCAGCTCGTTGACATGGCCCACCAGGGGGATCATGACCTCGGGGAAGACCCGCTTGCCCTCCTTGGTCACCACGCAGGCGGCCTCGAAGATGGCCCGGGCCTGCATCTCGGTGATCTCGGGATAGGCGATGCCCAGGCGGCAGCCGCGATGGCCCAGCATGGGGTTGGCCTCGGTCAGGGCGGCCACCTTCTGCTCCAGGGTGGCCGGCTTGACGCCCAGTTGCTCGGCGACTTCCTTGATCTCGGCCTTGGTGTGGGGCAGGAACTCGTGCAGGGGCGGGTCCAGGGTGCGGATGGTCACCGGCAGCCCGGACATGGCCTTGAAGATGCCCACGAAGTCCTCGCGCTGCATGGGCAGGATCTTGGCCAGGGCCTTCTTGCGGCCCTCCACGTCGTCGGCCAGGATCATCTCGCGCACCGCCACGATGCGGTCGCCCTCGAAGAACATGTGCTCGGTGCGGGTCAGGCCGATGCCCTCGGCCCCGAAGGCCCGGGCCACGCCGGCGTCATGCGGGGTGTCGGCGTTGGTGCGCACGCCCAGCTTGCGGAACTCGTCCACCCACTTCATGAAGGTGCCGAAGTCGCCGGTGAGCTTGGGCTCGACCTTGGGCACCTGGCCCAGGTAGATCTCGCCCTTGCTGCCGTCCAGGCTGATCCAGTCGCCGCGCTTGACCACCACGCTGCCGGCGCTGAACTGCTCCTTGGCGTAGGTCACGGTGATGTCCGAGCAGCCGGCCACGCAGCACTTGCCCATGCCGCGGGCCACCACCGCCGCGTGGCTGGTCATGCCGCCCCGGCTGGTCAGGATGCCCTCGGCCGCGTTCATGCCCTTGATGTCCTCGGGGCTGGTCTCCACCCGCACCAGGATGACCTTCTTGCCCTCGGCCACCCATTGCTCGGCCTCGGCCGCGCTGAAGACCACCTGGCCCACCGCCGCGCCGGGGCTGGCGGGCAGGCCCTTGGCGATCTTTTTCTTCTCGGCCTTGGGGTCCAGCATGGGGTGCAGCAACTGGTCCAGTTGCTCCGGGGTCACCCGCATGATGGCGGTCTTCTTGTCGATGAGCTTCTCGCCCACCATGTCCACCGCGATCCTGATCGCCGCGGCCGCGGTGCGCTTGCCGGTGCGGGTCTGCAACATCCAGAGGCGGCCCTGCTGGATGGTGAACTCGATGTCCTGCATGTCCTTGTAATGCAGATCGGAAGAGCGTCGTGTAGGGAAAGAGTGTAGATCTCGGTGGTCG
>CALERA010000220.1 GCA_937908275.1 uncultured Desulfarculaceae bacterium
CCAGCTTCCCCGGCTCCTGGCTGGACTTCTCCATCCTCTGGCCGGCGGCCCAGGGTTTCGCGGCCCTGGAGGCCTTGCTGGACGGCTTTGGCGACGAGCTGGTGCAGGGCCGGGAGTTCGTGGCGGCCTATGGCGGCAAGGGCCTGGAGGCGGGCCAGAAGAGCTACAGCTTCCGCTATCGCATCGGCCTGAACGACCGCACCCTGACCCGGGAGGACATCGAATCCTTCCGCGACCGTTTCATGGCCTTCCTGGGCGGCAAGGGTCTGGGCATCCGCTGATCCCTGGGGGCTGCCTGGCCCCCAAGGTTATAGGGCGCGGGGCGGAGGCGGCAAACGCCAACCCGCCGCGCGGCCGAGTCCCGAAAATCCCCCTGCCTGGGTGGTGGAATGGCAGACACAGGGGACTTAAAATCCCCAGCCTTCACGGGCGTGCGGGTTCGACTCCCGCCCCAGGCACCAAATAAATTCAAATAGATAGCTGGTTGGTCGGGGAACGCGACAAGTCGCTCCCCAACCGTTTTTTTGCCCGTTTTTGGCCATTTTTTGGGATTTCAGTATCCCAAAAGTATCCCAGTTCAAGGGACCCCACCTGACACTCCCTTTTGATAGGCCGGTTCGACGCCACACCCTGAGCGAGGTCTGCGGGGTAGAAGCTCTTAAAAGGTTGGGGGCTTCCGGGTCTATGCCTCGGGTTGAGGCCTTGCGGAATTGGCCCAAATTGGCATGGCCCCACCACCGGCTAGCGGCAAGGATTCAAAAAGGACCGGGACAGGTGCCGCAGGCAGCCCTTTTTTTACGGGTGATCGCCCCAAGGGTACCGAGCACCTTGAGAGATTGTGCTGTGATGGATATAACCTGACAGTGTAGGCCATCAGAGGTGGTGGTCATGCCGTCTCCGGCTGGGTTAGAAGAAGTGTTGCTAAGGCACCTTCAACCCCAGGAGACCAGGACATGACCACCGAGAAGAAGGTAGCACGTAGGAAGTTGAGCCTGCTAGAGCTGGCCAGCGAGTTGGGCAACGTCAGCAAGGCCTGCCGGATCATCGGTTATTCCCGGCAGCAGTTCTATGAGATTCGACGCAACTATCAGTTGCACGGAGCGGCTGGCCTTGTGGACTGCCTGCCTGGCCCCAAGGGTCCGCACCCCAACCGGGTGCCGGAGGAGGTTGCGAAGGCCGTGTTGGAGCACAGCCTGGCCTATCCAACTCACGGCTGTCTGCGAGTGGCTGAGGAACTGACCTTACGCGGGCTGCAGGTGAGTTCCGGTGGTGTGCGCGGGGTTTGGTCGCGCCACAGCCTGCTGTCGCGGCAGGAGCGCCTGCTGCGGCTGGAGCAGGCGGTGAGCCGGGAGAAGATCGAGTTGAAGCCGGAGCAGGTGCGCCTGTTGGAGCGCTTCAGCCCTGAATTCCGCGAGCGGCACATCGAGACCAAGGGTGTGGGCGAGTTGGTGGCGGTGGACACCTTCATGGCGGGGCGCCTCAAGGGCGTGGGCCGGGTGTACCTTCAATCGGTGATCGACTGCCACAGCCGCCATGCCTGGGGCCGGCTGTACACCTCCAAGCTGCCCCTGACCGCCGTGCACGTGCTCACCGAGGACGTGCTGCCCTTCTTCGAGCAACATGGCGTGCCGGTCAAGACAATCCTCAGCGACAATGGCAGAGAATTCTGCGGTCGCCCGGACCGCCACCCCTACGAAATTTTACTGCAACTTGAGGACATCGAGCACCGCACCACGCGGGTGCGCCGTCCCCAGAGCAACGGCTTCGTGGAGCGGCTCCAGCGCACACTGCTGGACGAGCACTTTCGTATCAAGGGCCGACGGAAGTGGTACGAGTCGGTGGATCAGATGCAGAAGGACCTGGATGAGTACCTGGTGGTCTACAACACCAAGCGACCCCATCAGGGCCGGGGCATGAACGGCAGGACGCCGCTCCAGGCTTTCATGGATGGTTTGGGCCAGAAGGATCAGACGGGAAGCAGGGCCGCCAAGAAGGCCGCTTAACCAAGCCCCCAGCCGGAGGCGACTGTCAGGCGAATACCATCACTGTACACTGTGTTGTGTTTTAATTTTTGGTTCCCACGATCCGGCCTCGAGTTTGCTGGCAACATTGGGCTTGTCGTTGAGATTGATCTGAAAGCCTCATTCAGCCCTCACCACGGCTCTCGCGGCATGAACCCACGATGCCATCCACTATCTGAGCACCCGGAAAAGCAAAAAGTGATTGTCGCCTGACGGCCAGGGGGCTTCCCACCAGGGGCGCGCCACCCTGGCTTGCGGATCTAGAACTCCACCTGCAAACCAGCCTGGATGGCGTTGGCGCGGTAGTCGCCGCCG
>CALERA010000221.1 GCA_937908275.1 uncultured Desulfarculaceae bacterium
CCCTTTCTTTGGGCAGCAAAGAAAGGGTTTCCCCCCAGTCTTCCCTCTCCCTTCCCTACAGCCGGCGGCGGGGGCCTTCGGCGGGTCGGGGGGGCGCGGACTGACGGACCAGATCCAGCATCTCGGCCACGGCCATTTCCAGGCCCACGAAGACGGCGCGGGCGATGATGGAGTGGCCGATGGAGTATTCCTCGATCTCGTGGATGGACAGCAGGGGGCGCACGTTGCGCAGGTTGAGGCCGTGCCCGGCGGCGACCCTGAGCTTGAGGCGGGCGGCCAGGCGGGCGGCCTCCTCGATGCCATCCAGGTGGCGCTGGAGTTCGGCCTCGCCCCGGGCGTTGGCATAACCCCCGGTGTGCAGCTCCACCACCTGGGCCCCGGCCAGGTGGGCGGCCTTGACCTGATCGGGATGGGGGTCGATGAACAGACTGACGGCCGCCCCGGCGGCGTTGAGGCGGGCCACGGCGTTCTTGATGGCCTCCTGGTTGCCTTTGACCTCCAGGCCGCCCTCGGTGGTCAGCTCCTGGCGGCGCTCGGGCACCAGGGTGCAGAGGTCGGGGCCGATGGTGCCGGCGATGGAGATCATCTCCTCGGTGGCGGCCATCTCCAGGTTCAGCTTGCCCTTGACCATCTGGCGCAGGAGCTTGACGTCGCGATCCTGGATGTGGCGGCGGTCCTCGCGCAGGTGGGCGATGATGCCGTCGGCCCCGGCTTTTTCGCAGAAAACCGCGGCCCAGACCGGGTCGGGCTCGTCGATGCCCCGCGCCTGGCGCAGGGTGGCCACGTGGTCGACGTTGACGCTCAAGAGGGCCATGGGGTGTCTCCTTGGGTTAGGCCACGGTCAGGGCGCTGGCCAGCAGGCGCTCGGTAAGCTCCTCCATGGCGCGGGCTTGTTGCTCGTCGGCCAGGTGGTCGTGGCCCAGCAGATGGAGGATGCCGTGGATGATCAGGCGCAGGAAGTGCTCCTGGGGGTCCAGGTCGTTCTCCGCCGCCTCGCGCCAGGCGGTGTCCACGCTGACCACCACATCCCCCAGCAGGCCGGGGGTCAGGTCGGCGAATTCGCCCTCGGCCTGGGGGAAGGAGATGACGTTGGTGGGGCGGTCCCGGCCCAGGTATTGCAGGTTGAGCTGGTGGATGTCTGGGTCGTCGGTGATGACCAGGGAGAGCTCGGCGTCAGGGCCGCATCCCGAGTCTTCTAAGACCCGCTGAATCCTCGCTGTCAGGATTGGAAGGTCGATTGGCCGCCCCTCTTGGCGGTTGTCGATCGCTATCTCCATGCTTTTTCTTGGCCTTGTCGTCGCTGGGGTATTCCAGCCGCTGGTGGAAGATGCCGCACAGGATGGCGTTGAAGACCTTGGCCACCTTGTGCAGGTCCTTCAGGGTCAGCTCGCACTCATCCAGCTGACCCTCGGAGAATACCTTGTTTATCTGTTGCTGCACCAGGCCCTGGATGCGGGCCGGCGTGGGGTTGTCCAGGCTGCGGCCGGCGGCCTCCACGGTGTCGGCCAGCATCACCAGGCCGGCCTCGCGGGTCTGGGGCCGGGGGCCGGGATAGCGGAAGGCCTCGGGATCGGGGTCGGGCTGGCCGGCGGCGCGGCGGGCCTCGCAGGCCTTGCTGTAGAAATAGCTGATGATGCGGGTGCCGTGGTGCTGGCCGATGATGTCGATGATGGGCGGGCCCAGGCGGTATTTCTTGGCCAGCTCCACGCCTTCCTTGACGTGGCTGATCAGGATGAGGGCGCTCATGGAGGGGGCCAGCTTGTCGTGGCGGTTGGGCCCCTGGGCCTGGTTCTCCACGAA
>CALERA010000222.1 GCA_937908275.1 uncultured Desulfarculaceae bacterium
CATACGAGCTGTAGCCGTGACTGGAGTTCAGACGTGTGCTCTTCCGATCTGCCAAAGCCGGCGGCGCTGACGGTCAGACCGGTGGCGCCCAGGGCGCGGTGGGCCAGGGCGGGGTGGGCGGCGGCCAGGGCGGCGGTGGCGCTGGTGGTGGCGCGGGGCATGGGCTTCTCCGGTGTCTGGGGCGGTTGCGGCGGCCTGGTGGATGGCGGTTCCCAGTATAACCGCCGCCAGGTGGGGCGCGCCAAATTTTCGAGTCAGGGCCTTGACTTTGCCCCAAAGCGACTGCACTATAATGCGAGCCTGGAGGACAGTATGGCCTATTTAGACCAAGATGGCGACGTGGAGGATTTCTCCTACCACTGCTTCGACGACTGCGAGAACTTCCCGGCCGGGTGCAAGACCTGCGACCACGTGATGCACGAGGGCTACGGTTATCAGGACAAGACCCCGCCGGTCAAGCAGACTTTGCCGGACGAGCCGGCCGCTCCGGCCAAGGAATAGGGCTGGAATAGGCAAGGGGCTTGGCGGGGACGACCCGCCGCAGGCTGGAAAGAAGTCAGGCGAAAACAATCGATCGCATCAGGCTAGACCCAGCCCACCGCGAAAGCGGCGGGCTTTTTTCTTTGGGGGTTCGGGGTTAGCTCAGCCCGTACTTCTTCATTTTATACGCCAGGTTGGACTTGGTGAGCCCCAGGGCCTCGGCGGCATGGGCCGCCACTCCGTCGGCCTCCTCCAGGGCGCGCAGGATCATGCGCCGCTCCAGGTCCTCCACCGCTTCGTTGATGCTCATGTCCTGGGGCAGGCCCGGGGCGCTGGCCTCGGCCTCGGCCGGACGCACCTCCAGGGGCAGGTCCTGGGGCCGGATCTCGCCGCCGGCCATGATCACCGCCCGCTCCAGGGCGTTCTCCAGCTCGCGCACGTTGCCCGGCCAGGCGTAGTCGTAGATCACCTGCATGGCCTCGGGCGAGACCCCGGGTGCGGTCCGCCCCACCTCGGTGGCGTAGCGCCGCACGAAGTGGGCCACCAGGGCCGGCAGGTCCTCCTTGCGCTCGCGCAGGGGCGGCAGCTCCAGGCGCACCACGTTGAGGCGGTAGAACAGGTCCTCGCGGAACTGGCCGTTGGCCACGGCCTGGGTCAGGTCGCGGTTGGTGGCGGCCACGATGCGCACGTCCACACTAATAGGTTGGTTGCCGCCCACCCGCTCGAAGGTGCGCTCCTGCAACACCCGCAACAGCTTGACCTGCAGGGAGGGCGCGATCTCGCCCACCTCGTCCAGGAAGAGCGTCCCCTTGTCGGCCAGCTCGAAGCGGCCCTTGCGCCGGCCCACCGCGCCGGTGAAGGCCCCCTTCTCGTGGCCGAAAAGCTCGCTCTCCAGCAGGGTTTCGCTCAAGGCCATGCAGTTGACCGGCACGAAGGGCTCCTCGGCCCGGGGGCTCCGTTGGTGGATGGCCCGGGCGATCAGCTCCTTGCCGGTGCCGCTCTCGCCGGTGATCAGCACCGTGGCCTTGGTGGCGGCCACCTTCTCCACCAGCTCGAAGACCTGGCGCATGGGCCGGCTGTCGCCCACGATGCTGCCAAAGCCCCGGCCCCGGCTGGCGTCTTCCTTGAGCAGCCGGTTCTGGGCCACCAGGCGGCGCAGCTTCAGGGCCTTCTCCACCGTGAGCAGGAGCTCCTGGTTCTCGAAGGGTTTCATGATGTAGTCCACCGCCCCCAGCTTCATGGCCTCCACGGCGTTTTCCACCGTGCCAAAGGCGGTCATCACGATCACCGGCAGGTCGGGGTGCAACTGCTTGACCTGGGCCATCAATTCCAGCCCGCTCAGGCGCGGCATGCGCATGTCGGTGATCATCAGGTCGGGCTCTTCCTCCTCCAGCACCGCCAGGGCCCGCGCCCCCCCGGCCGCGGTCAGCACGTCATAGCCGGCCTCGGACAGCAGGGCGTCCAACACCACCAGATAGTTCTTTTCGTCGTCGACTACGAGAATGCGCTCCACGCTGGCTCCGCTGGCAAGGCCCCAGGGCCCGGATCGGGTTCAAGACTGGCGCGAGACAGAAACCCCCGCCTGGCGGCGGGTCGCGGCCGGATCAAGGCCGGCCCGGGGGGCTCGCGCGAGCCCCCGGGCCGAGGGAGTCAGCCTAATGGGCGCGAGGGAAGGGCAGCTTGGCCCCCAGCTTGGCCCGCACCTCGGCCGCCTCTTCCAGGCGCAACTGGTTCAGTTTGTGGGCCAGGTCGTTGACCTCCTTGGACTTGGCCGCGAACTTGGCCGCGTCGAACTGGGCCGCCTGCCACAGGTCCTTCAGCTCCTTGCCCCCGGTCCGCAGTTTGCCCTTCAGCTCCTTCAGGGCCGGGGCGCGCTTGGCCAGGATGGCCTCCACCGCGGCCTTGTCCTGGGCCTCCAGTTGCTTCAGGTATTGGAGGTAGGTCTTGGCCGCGGGTTTGGCCGCCTCGGCCTTGACCGGGGCGGGGGTCGGCGCGGGCGCGGCCGGGGCCGCCAGCAGCGGCGCGCCGGACAGGCAGAGGCAGGACAGGGTCAACAGGCACAGGACGTTGCGCATCGGTTTGAGCATGAGATTCCCCCCTCGGGTTCGCGTGATGACAATTGCCGCCGCCAGAGCCGGCCCATCCGGCTCGTGGATGTGGTTTTCCCGTTGGCCGCCGCGCCCCTAGGCGGCCTTGAGCCGCACCTCCACCCGGGCCCCGCCCAGGGACTCGGAGCGCCCCAGGTCCATCCGGCCCTGGTGGCTGGCGATGATGCTGCTGACGATGGACAGCCCCAGGCCGGTGCCCTGCTCCTTGGTGGTGAAGAAGGGCTCCAGGATGCGGTTCATGACCTCGGGCGCGAAACCCGGGCCGTCGTCCTCCACCACCGCCGTCACCCAGACCTGGCCGCCGCTCTCGCTCAGGCCGGTGCTGACCGTTAGCTTGCCCCCGCCTTGCTCCTCCAGGGCCTGGACCGCGTTGTTGAAGATGTTCAGGAAGGCGCGGTAGAGCAGGTCCGGGTCGCCCAGGGCCAGGCTGGCGCGGTCGGCGTAGTTGCGGGTCAGGCTCACCCCGGCCCGCTCGGCCTCCGGGGCCAGGCGTTGCAGGTTGCGCTCCAGCACGTCCTCCAGCCTGACCGGGCGCAGCTCCGGGGTCTGGGGCCGGGCGAAGTCCAGGAACTCGGTGACGATGCGGTTCAGGCGGGTGGATTCCTCCACGATGACCTCGGCCAGGGCCTTTTGCTTGAACTCCAGGCGGCTGCCCAGGAGTTCGGCCGTGGAGCGCACGATGCCCAGGGGATTGCGGATCTCGTGGGCCACGCCGGCGATCATCCGCCCCAGGCCGGCCAGGCGCTCGGAGTGGTGGAGCTGCTCCTTGAGCGAGACCTCCAGGGCGGCCCGCTCGGCCATCACCCGCTGGCCCCGGATGACGATGGAGCGCAGGATAACGAACAACAGCGCCATCATGGCCAGCAGGGTGACCACGATCAGGGTCTGGTTGCTGCGGATCTCGTCGAAATCGTCGCTGATGTCCAGGGTGATCTCGAAGACCGCCCGGGGCGGACCCAACTCGGCGGTGAGCCGGCGCTCGTCGCGCAGGGGGATGAAGGTCTTGAGCACGTGGGGGCGGCCGCCGCCCCAGTCGAAATAGTCCAGCTCCGGCTCCAGCACGCTGGCATAGGACCCGCTGGCCGCGGCGCGGAAGGCCGCGCCCTCGATGCCCACCCGGCCGATGTGCTCCGGCTGGGTGCTGTAGATGATGTTGCCTTCCAGGTCCAGGATGTTGACCTGGCGCACCTGGAAGGAGTGGACCGTGTTCTTGACCACCGCGTCCAGGAGGCTGAACTGGGTGGGCTGGCCCACGTTGATGCCGCCGTAGTCGCGCAGGGCCGGCACCACGAAGCGCACCATCACCTGGTGGTTGAGGTTCTCGGCCAGGAGCAGGGCGTACTGCTCGCGTTTGTGCAGCATGAACTGGGTGTTGCGCTGGGTGACCACCGTGGTGATGGTCAGGGTGAACAGCAGGATGATGACCAGGCTGGTGACCGAGAAGTATTTCACCAGCTCGAAGGGCCGGCGCACCACGGGATCGCTCTCCGCCGAGGGGGCGGGGGGCTGGTACAGGCTGGGGTTTTCGCTCAGCGAGTTGGCCACGGGCTGCTCCGGGCGGGTCCGGCCTCTGTTATAGGACGAAACGCTCGCCCAGGTCCAGTTCCTCCAGGCGCTGGCGGTAGGAGTCGAAGCCCGGCCGGCCCATCAGGCCGTAGGTCAGCTTCTTGCTCAGCTCCACCCCGGGCTGGTCCAGGGGGTCGATGCCCAGCAGGGACCCGGCCGCCACCGTGGCCGCCTCCAGCAGGAAGATGACCTGGCCCAGGGCGTGCTCGTCCAGCCGGGGCAGGCGCAGGCAGAGGCTGGGCCGACCCTGGTCGGCCAGGGCGGCGGCGGTGGAGCGGGCCTCGGCCCGGATCAGCTCGGCCATGGAGCGCCCGCCCAGGTAGGCCATGGCGTCCATCTCGGGGTACAGGGCCGGAATCTCCAGGTCGCAGCCGTAGTTGTCCAGGGTGACGAAGCAGATCAGCTTGTCCTGGGGGCCTTCCATATAGAGTTGAAGCTGGCTGTGCTGGTCGGTGGCCCCCACCGCCGCCACCGGGGTCTGGCCCAGGTTGACGGTCTCGCCCTTCAGGTTCAGGGCCTTGCCCAGGCTCTCGGCCCAGAGCTGGGCGAACCACTGGGCCAGGCCGAAGAGGTCGCTGACATAGGGCATCATCACCAGGATGTTGCGCCCCCGCCGCCAGAAATCCACCGCCAGGGCCGCGAAGAGATAGGCCGGGTTGGCGGTCATCTCCGGGGCCAGGCAGCGGGCGGCCATGCGGCCGGCCCCGGCCAGGAGGGCGTCGATGTCGTGCCCGGCGCAGGCCAGGGGCAACAGGCCCACCGCGGTGAGCACCGAAAAGCGTCCGCCCACGCTGGGCGGCACCGCCAGGGCCGGGAAGCCCTGCAGGGAGGCCAGGGGGCGCAGGCTGCCGGCCACCGGATCGGTGGTCAGCACCAGGCGGCGGCGGGCCTCCTCCGGACCCAGGGCCCGCTCCAGACGGTCCAGGACCACCATGAACTGGCTGGCGGTCTCGGCGGTGGAGCCGCTCTTGCTGATGACGTTGAAGGCGGTGCAGCCAAGATCCAGGCCCTCCAGCAGGCTGGTGAACATGCGGGGGTCGGAGTTGTCGGCCACGTAGAGGCGCATGCCGCCCTGGCGGCGGGGCAGGCTGTGGCGCCAGAGGCCGTTCAGGGCCATGTCCACCGCCGTGGCTCCCAGGGCGCTGCCGCCGATGCCCAGCACCACCAGGTTGTCGGCCAGGCCGCGCAGGCTCTCGGCCTGGGTCTTGATCGCCGCCAGCTCGTCGGTCGGGGTCTGGGGCAGTTGCCAGAAGCCCAGGCGGCCCTCCTGGCGGCCGCGTTCCATATCCGCGTGCACCGGGCTCAAGCCCTGGCCCAGCTCCGTGGCGCGTTGGCTGGTGATGCCGTGGGTGTCGCCCAGGGCCTCGGCGGTGCAATAGGCGAAGTCCAGGCGCAGGTCGGTTTGGGCCATGAGATGCATCCTTTCCGCCCCGGGGCGAGCTTTGGTGCAAATAACGCAAGTGGTTATGGGCTGTTGGCCCCGATGGCCACTGGCTAGATTATACGGAGGCGGGGGCGGGTAAACAAGTCGAACACCAGGTTACAGATGTTTGACAAACCCTGCCAACGAGTCTATATTGACCCCAAAATACAGCATGTGAAACGAGAAAAGCGCCCCCTGTCCGGGAGACCATCCGTGAAGCAGACCCTGGACCGCCTGGCCGACGAGATTCTGGACCTGGATCCAGAGGAGCTCAAGGCTCTTCTGCCCGAAATACAAGCCCGCATGGATCAAGCCGATCACACCCTGGAATGGGAGCGGGCGGTGATCAATTTCTTCATCATCAACGCGGTGCGGGTGAAGGACAAGCTCTGCTGCCAGCAGCAGGGGCGCGTCTTCCGCTCCCCGGGCGGGGCCCGGCTGCGGGTGGTGAAATAGCGCTAGCTCTTACGCGCGGTCAGCCTATAAGCCCTTTCGCCCCCTGGCGGAAGGGCGCCGTTATTGGCCGGGCTCCGGTCCGCCCTCCGGCCCGCCAGTCCGGGTCCGGCGCAGGCGCGCCTTGGCCTGGGCCAACTCCCTGAGCCTCTCCCGAATCTGACGCTCGCGCCCCCGTTCGGTGGGCTGGTAGTAACGCCGGCCGCGCAGGCGGTCGGGCAGGTATTCCTGGGCCACCACCGCCTCGGGATGGTCGTGGGGATATTCATAGCCCTGGGCGTAACCCAGGCCCTTCATCAGCTTGGTGGGGGCGTTGCGGATGTGCAGGGGCACCTCCAGGGGACCCAGCTTGTGGGCGTCGGACAGGGCCTGGCCAAAGGCGACGTAGATGGCGTTGGACTTGGGGGCCAGGGCCAGGTAGACCGCCACCTGGGCCAGGGCCAGCTCGCCCTCGGGCCGGCCCAGGAGGTCGAAGGCCCCCAGGGCGGCCACGGCCTGGTTCAGGGCGTATGGGTCGGCCAAGCCAACGTCTTCGCTGGCGAAACGCACCATGCGGCGCAGCAGGTAGTGCGGGTCCTCGCCGGCGGCCAGCATCCGGGCCAGCCAGTAGAGGGCCGCGTCCGGGTCCGAGCCGCGCAGGGCCTTGTGCAGGGCGCTGATGAGGTTGTAGTGCTCCTCGCCGGCCTTGTCATAGCGCAGGGCGCTCTTGCCGATGGCCTGCTCGGCCTGCTTGAGGTCCACCAGCCGGATGCCGCCCGCCCCCAGGGGCGCGGTGAGCACCGCCGCCTCCAGGCTGGAGAGCATCCGCCGGGCGTCGCCAAAGGCGGTGGCGATCAGGTGGGAGCGGGCCTCGGGGGCCAGGTGGGCGGGATAGCCCCCCAGCCCGCGCTCGGGGTCGGTCAGGGCGCGGTCCAGGATCTGGGCCAGGTCCTCCTCGCTCAGGGGATTGAGCACCAACACCCGGGCCCGGGAGAGCAAGGCCGGAATGATCTCGAAGCTGGGGTTCTCGGTGGTGGCGCCCAGGAGCACGATCACCCCGGATTCCACGTGGGGCAGGAAGGCGTCCTGCTGGGCCTTGTTGAAGCGATGGATCTCGTCCACGAAGAGCACGGTCAGGCGCTGGCGCTTCAGGGTCTCGCGCGCCTCCTGCACCACCCGGCGGATGTCGGCCACCCCGGAGAGCACGGCCGAGAACTCGATGAAGTCGGCCTGCCAGTCCTGGGCCAGGAGCCGGGCCAGGGTGGTCTTGCCGGTGCCGGGCGGCCCCCAGAAGATCAGGCTGGTGGGGCGCTGGCTGGCGATGAGCTTGGCCAGGGGGCCGTCGGCGGCCAGGAGATGGGCCTGGCCCACGTATTCGGCCAGGCTTTTGGGGCGCATGCGCTCGGCCAGGGGGGCCTGGCTGCCGGCGCTGACCGGGGGATTGCCGGGGCTGAACAGCTCCATCAGAAGGTTTCCGCCGTCCGCCGGCCCAAGGTGACCCGGGCCGCGCGCCAGGCCCGGCCCAGACGGTCGCCCAGGCGATTGGCGGCCAGGCGCTCGATGGCCGCCAGGCGGATTTCGGTCTCCTGACGGCCGGCCTCCACGATCTGCTCGGCCTTGACGAAATCCATCCAGTGCAGGTGGCCCACCGGCGGGCGCAGGACCAGGTCGGCCTGGCGCAGGGTCAGCTCGTTGAGCACCG
Organism: uncultured Desulfarculaceae bacterium; assembly: GCA_937908275.1. GTDB lineage: Bacteria > Desulfobacterota > Desulfarculia > Desulfarculales > Desulfarculaceae > JACRDC01. Next base: position 7,712 of record CALERA010000222.1, read on the forward strand.
TGGCCTGGATGTCCCCGGCCCGCAGGAAGATCTCCAGGGCCTGGCGGGGCTCGGCCGGGGAGGTCTCCAGGGCGCGGTCCACGCTCACCGCCAGCAGGCGGGCGTGGCCCATCTGGCGGGCCTCCAGGGTGGGCACCAGGGAGCAGACCCCGCCGTCCATCAGGGCCCGGCCCTGATGGCGCACCAGGGGGGCCACCCCGGGCACCGCGCAGGAGGCCGAAAGAGCCTCGCGCAGGGGGCCGCGGTCCAGGATCACGGTCTGGCCGCTGCGGCTGTCGGTGGCCACGGCGGCAAAGGGCAGGGGCATGGCCTCGATCAGCACGTCCGGGGCGAAGAACTCCACCATGGCCCGGAAGAACTCCTGGCCCAGGACCGAGTCCTCCATGACCAGGGATTTCAGCAGACGCCCCTGGCAGACCAGCCGGCCGAAGCGGTCGCCCAGGCCGACCCGGGTCTCGTGGACCCCGTCGCGGATCATGGCCTTGACCCGGGGGTCGTTGGCCAGGGGCGAGGCGGCGAACTCCCGCGCCCGCTCCACCATCTCGGCGATGTCATAGCCCAGGGCCAGGCCCGCCCCGGCGATGGCCCCGCTGCTGGTGCCCACGATGGACCCCACCGGGATGCCGCGCCGGGTGAGCACCTGGAAGACCCCCAGGTGGGCGAAGCCCCGGGCCCCGCCGCCCCCCAGGGCCAGGCTGATGCCGGCCTTGCGCGCCCTGGTCATGCTATCCCCCATCGAATCTGGCACAATGCCCTTTACATAACGCACGGTCTTGGCTATATTTACCCCGCCCGGACCCGCCACGCGAGTCCGCCGGCTAATTTTACAGCAAAGAAGGTGATATTAGTGCAAGTCCAGGTCATGGACAACAACGTCGAGAAGGCCATCAAGCTGCTCAAGCGCAAGCTGACCAAGGAAGGCGTCTTCCGTCAGCTGAAGGAAAAGCGTTGGCACGAGAAGCCTTCTGACGCCCGCCGGCGCAAACAGCGCCAGGCCCGGCGCCGCCTGCGCCGTCAGATGGCCCGCGCGCGCGCTCGCGGTCGCGGCTAGCCGCCGAATCTCGCGGTATCCAGCCTCCCCCGCGCGGACTCCTTAGCGGAGTTCCGCCGGGGGAGTTTTTTGTCCCCGGCCGGGCGCGCGCGATTTCAAATCCCGGCCGGGGTGTGCTATAAAATGCCACCCGTCCCGCGCCCCCAGGATGGGCCAACCAACCCTAGCCGGAGCCGCGCGATGCAGCCCAACCGCCTGATCTTCTCCGCCTGCCTGGCCGCGCTGTTGGCCTTGGCCCCCCTGACCGCCACCGCCCAACCCCAGGTGGCCGACACTCCGCCGCCGGGCACGCCCTTTGACTTGCAGAGCATGCTCTGGCAAAAGGACGTCAACCACGACGGCAAGGTCACCCTGGAGGAGTTCTGCGCCGGGGCGGCCGACCAGGCGGCCTGCGCCACCCGCCACCGCCAGTTGGACCAGAACGGCGACGGGGTGATCAGCCAGGAGGACCTGGCCCAGCGCTTCAAGGAACTGGACGCGGACGGCGACGGCCGGGTCAGCCGCCAGGAGTTCATGGCCCAGTGGAAGGACGCCCAGAACGCGGCCAGCCATTATCAGCGCCTGGACAGCGACAGCGACGGGTACATCACCCGGGAGGAGTTCATGGGCGGCTGGGCCACCATCCCGGTCTGGGCCTGGTAGACGCCGAACAAACCGGCGAGCCAAAAAAAACGACCGCGTCCGGGCCTGGCTCGGACGCGGTTTCGCTTTGCCCGGGGGCGAGGCTAGAGCCAGCCCCGGCTGAGCCAGACCAACAGCAGGGCGGCCCCGCCGGCCAGGGCGCCGGCCACGCCATAGAGCTGGAAGATGGCCTCCACGTCCACGGCCTGGGGATCGCGCCCCTGGGGGTTGATCCAGGGCTTGTCCACCAACATCCCGCCGTAGTAATTGGGACCGCCCAGGCGCACCCCCAGGGCGGCGGCGGCCGCGGCCTCGGGCCAGCCGGAATTGGGGCTCTTATGGGCGGCGTGATCGCGCCAGGCCCCCTGCCAGGCCTGGCGGGCGTCCAGCCCCACCAGGGGGCAGGCCAGGGCCAGCAACCCGGCGCTGAGCCGGGCCGGCAGCCACCCGGCCACGTCGTCCAGGCGGGCCGAGAAACGGCCCAGGTCGATGTAGCGCTGGTCGCGGTAGCCGACCATGGAATCCAGGGTGTTGACCGCCTTGTAGGCCACGGCCAGCACCGGCCCGCCCAGGGCCAGGTAGAACAGCGGGGCCACCACCCCGTCGTTGAAGTTCTCGGCCACGGTCTCGATCAGGGCCCGGCGCACCCCGGCCGCGTCCAGGCGGGCGGGGTCGCGCCCCACGATGCGGCCCAGCATCTCGCGGGCCTTTTCCAGGTCGTCGGCGGCCAGGGGGATGGCCACCGCCCGGGCCTCGCGCCAGAGCTGGCCCAGGGCCAGGCACTGGAAGCTGACCAAGACCGCCAGCGCCACACCCAGGGGACGCCAGAGGCCCCAGGCCAGGGCCAGGACGATCTGGGCCGCCCAGGCGAAACCGCCCACCACCAGCAGGGCCAAGAGCGCCCCGGCCAGGCGCAGGCCGGCGGGAGTGGGGTAGCGCCGCCGCAGCCAGGCCTCCAACTTGGTGATGGCCCGGCCCATCCAACGCACCAGGTGGGGCCAGGTGGGCGGATCGCCCAAGATGACGTCGGCCACCAGGGCCAACAGGACAACCAAGGCCGCGTTCATGTTGCCTTTCTCAATCTGGAACCGTGGTTATTCGTGGAAGGCCAGTTCACCGGACGACGAACCCTAAAGTTTTTTGGGAAGGGGGGTCCGGGGGGAGACCCTTTTGTTCACAAAAGGGTCTCCCCCCGGCGCTCTCTTCCTAAAAAGCCTTCAACAGCATGGCGCGGCGGACGCGGTCCCAGTTGACCTGGGCCTGGCGGCAGTTCTTGGCCTCCAGGAGCACCCCGTGCAGGGCGGCCTTGACCCCCTGGCTGACCTGGTAGCCGGAGCGGTTGACCCGGGTGTCGGGCAGGAGGCGCTGGCGCAGGTGCCACTCGCAGACCACGCCCAGGGCGGCCAGGGGGGCGTGCTGGGCCAGCTTGGCCTTGATGAACTGGTCGCTGGGCAACAGGCCGTGGCCCTTCATCAGCTTGGAGCTGGGCACCACGTAGACCTGCTCGTAGCCCAGGTCCAGGGCCTCCTGGCGCAGGCGGCCCAGCTCGCAGGCCGGGCAGTCGCCCAGGCAGCAGAGGCCGGTCTCGGGATGGACCTCGGCCGGGCAATCCAGGGGGCGCAGGCAGAAGGGCAGGAAAAGCAGACGGCGCTGGTAGGGCGCGGCGGCGAACTTGCGGCCAAACAGGCGGTTGCCGGCCTCCACCAGGAGCTTGAACTCCAGGCCGGGCTTGAGGCGGCCCAGGAAGCGGACCAGGCCCTTGCCGCCCCGGCGCAGCAGGGCCAGGGTCAGGCCGGGCAGGAACATCCGTCCGCAGAGCCAGGGACCCAGGACCAGGAAGGCGGCGAGCGCCAGGAAAATCAGCAGAAACCACGCCCAATGCATGTCGTTCTCCCAGACGGGGGCGAAGCTTAACCTATAACAGAGCCGGGCGGAATGGCCAAGGGGAAGAGGCGGGCGAGGGGAGCATCGCTTGGCAGGCGGAGGGAAGGTTATAACCTGACAGCCGCCATCGTCTGGTCTCAAAAGCCGACCAAGTGAGCCCAAAAGCGACATCCCGGAAGAGGGCTGGCCCTTTCCGGGATGTCGCTTATCTGGCTGAAAAGCCTTGTCTTTCCTTGGAGGCGGCGACCGGATTTGAACCGGTGAATAACGGATTTGCAGCCAGCCCCAGCCTTCATACAATTTGCGGCAAAAACGGATTTTTACCTGGAATAACGTCCGGTTGAGGAAGGCTGGCCTGTGGCTGAAAACCATCCGGCGGGTCTAATGAACAGAAAAAGTACCCACCATTACCCAGACCAGACAAACTTAGGCCGCACCTTCAGACCCCACGGTTCCCTGAACCACCGGCCGCCAGCTCCGGGGGCCAGGCCATCAACGCCATCAGCGATGCCGCCCGCATGGGCACTGAGGTCTAGGATAGACTCCAAGGTAGGCGCCACTGTAACTTAATCCGTGGTATCAGGTCCAGGGGAGGGTCAAGGCCAAATCCTCACCCCATGGCCGGACCTATTTCCGGGTGACCGTCAGCAAGGCAATGCGGTAATACTTTAAAATACTCACTGTAGGGAGCGGCCAAGGGAATGATACTTTCCGGCCACCACGACAAGCTCTCCCCGAGTGGCTCGAAACGGGTCGTCATCACCGGCATGTCGGTTCTCACGACTTTGGCCAACGCCCTTGAACCCTTCCACCTGGCACTGCTCGCGGGCGAATCCGGACTGATCCGCTGGAAGAATCCTCTGTACGCGAATTGCTGCTCCAAGATCGGTGGGGACCTCTCGGAATATGACAAGGAAGGCAAACTGGCCTCCCTTCGCGAACTCATCCCGGCCGAAGCCTTTCGCCGCCTGCGCCGGCTCACCGGCAATTCTCCGGATGCCGCCAATACCATCATGCTGGTGGCCGCCGAAGCCTTTGCCCACGCCGGTCTCTTTGGAACGGCCACACCGGACCGAATGAGCGCGATCCTGGCCGGCCATTACCTCTATGACCTTTACAAGCTTGCCAATTGGCGGGCGTACGAGGCGGATCCGGACGGCATAGAGGTGTCCTTTGGGCTTAAGGAGCTCGACAGCGACGCTCTGGCCTGCATAGCGGAAGTCCTCGGGATTTTCGGCCCGGCCTACGGCGTGGGGGGCGCCTGCGCCGCCGGAAACATCGGTCTGCGCGCCGCGCTGGATGAAATCAGGCACCACGGGGCCCATGTCGTGGTGGTGGCTTCCGGCAGCCATGAGTTGTCCCCGGCTTCGCTGCATTCGCTAGCGAAACTGGGTGCGCTCTCCCTGGAAGGTTTCGAGACCGAACCGGCCAGGGCGAGCCGGCCTTTCGACGCCGCCAGAAACGGTTTTGTACCGGCCTCGGGCGCGGCAGCCTTGATCCTGGAAAGCCTAGAACACGCCCGAAGGCGCGGCGCGCCCATCCTGGCCGAGGTCCTGGGGGTGGGAGTCACCACCAACGGCTCCCGCAGCCCGACTCCGGGGGAAGAACACATGGCGCTTGCCATGGAGCAGGCGCTCGCGGAGGCCGGTATCGACAAAAGCGCCATCGGTTATGTCTCGGCCCACGCCACCTCGACCCCCCAGGGCGATCTGGCCGAGGCCAAGGCCATTTCCCGGGTGTTCGGCGAGCATGCCGCGAAGCTCAAGGTCAACGCCCTCAAATCCATGCTCGGACACCAGCTTGCCGCCTCCGTTCTAGTGGAAACCGTGGCCGCCGTGCTGCAATTGCGCTCGGGGCAACTTTATCCCAGCATCAACATCGACAGGCTTGATCCGGAAATCGACCTCGATGTCTGCGCGAATACGAGCGTCGCCTGCCGTGTTGATTTTATGATGAAAAACGCTTTCGGTTTTGGCGGCGTGAACACGGCTTGCGTCATTGGACGATATGCCGCCTAACCCAGGGCGCATCAGGCGTTTGCTTCTCTAACCCGGAAAACTACTCAAAAGGAAGGCATGCATGAACAAGGAAGCAGTGCTGAGCTTGCTGGTCAAGAATTTGAAAAAGGCCATTCCGGAATTCGCCGACGAAGAGCTTGACACGGCCAAGTCCTATAAAGAATTGGGTGTCAGCAGCCTCGAACTGGTGGAAGTGGTCACCCGCACCGCGAAGGAGTTGGGACTGAGTCTGGCCTTCAAGGAACTGGGCTCGGTTAAGACCACCGACGACCTGGCGGAAGTGCTCTTAAGGCTCCAGCCCAAGGCCTGAGCGGGATGCACGGGAATCAGGGGCGGGTTGATGGACGACTTGGCCCCTGGTTCCCTCGCGGGGGAACGGACTAGGGTCGCGGCGCGGCATGGCGGATCGAGTACCCATCCACTCCGCGGCGCCTTCGCGCCAAATCTAAGGGTAAGGGTGTTTCGCTTTTCAGTCCCTTCCCAGTCCGGCCCTGTCCTCGCGGATGAAAGCCAGCAGCTCGCGGGAAGCGGGCGTCTCCAACTCCAGCGAGCCGAAATCCGGCGCAAAGGCCAGCTTTTGCATGAGCAGGCCGTCCGTGCCGTACCAGTGGGGCAAGAGCCCGCCGAAGAAAAATCCCTGCCTGCGCAACACCTCGATACCTCGGCCGGACCACGGTTCTCCCAGGTTCACCATCACCTGGAAGACTTCCACCCCCTTGGACGCGGCCAGCGCGAGTTCGTCGGCCAAGCGCTTTTCGAAATCCCGCCCAAGCCCGCAAACAAAGATGCGCAATGCCTGCATCTGCTCGAAACAACGTACATCCAGGTCCGATTGTCCTGTCTCGGGAATGGGGGCCGTGGAAATGTGGACATTTCTGGTCAATGGCAGGTTGGTGAGCATTCCACCCAGGATCGTTTCATACTCCAGAGGCAGATACAGCTCGCGGGAGCTGTCGCGCAGAACCTTGAAGGCAAGCACGGTTGAGACCCGACCGCCCGAGGAATCGCCTTTCCGGTAGGTTTCGCCCGGCATCAGGCACAGTTCGATGCCGGTCTCGGAAAAGCCGAAAACCGAGGAGACCCGTTGCATGACCCGATGGTTGCAGACCGGCTCTCCGAAAATCGCATCAACCTCAAGCCCCGCTCCGACATCGTTGAAGAGGTGCTCCTGGATGCACAGAACCGCAAGGGTGCCCCGATAGCTCGGTATGACCGAGGCTTGGCCCGTCTCGTAGAGGCGCGGGTTGCGCGAAAAATTTCTGAAAAGTGAGCCAAAGGCCACGATGTCGCCGCGCTGGGTGCAGGCCACCGCGCTGATCATGTCGCCCTGCCGGTTGGCCTCGATGAGCTTTTGCGGCACGTAATAGGTGTCGAAGGGATAGTGCTCCGCGTAGACCTCGAAAAAACAACGGGCCACACCCCAGGCATCCTCGGGCTGGAAGCCTCGGATCGTGAAGTCCTGTCCGGGTTCGGCCTGGTGGGCTTCTTCCCGCAAGCGTTTCGCGGCCTCGTCCTTGGTGGTGGGTAAAAGAGCTGGCATGGGGGACTCCATAGGATTGAAGCCTGACTGCGGTTAGCGCTGGCGGATCAGTCCCGCCGCTCCGGAATGGCGCCGAATTTGTCATAAAGGCAGGCCAGGGACTTTTCCATGGCCTCAAGCGCCAGGGCCAGGTCTTCTTCGCTGTGGCGGTGACAGAGATTGCCATGATGATGCGGGGACATGAAAACTCCCCGACGGATGAGCTGAGTATAAAAGTAGTCCCGCTTTGCCCCATGCAGGCTGTTTTTCTCCCGGCGGAAGGTGAGGCAAAACATCGGCGGAGGACCGCTTAGGACGGCGCCGACCGGGTAGCGATCAAGCAAATTCCGGATGCCAGCCATGAAGCGCTCCCCCTTGGACCAGATGGACTCCAGCACCCGGTCCCGCTCCAAGATCCGCAGAGTGGCCAACGCCGCGACAATGCCGTCGCTATTGGGGGCAAAGGTCGAGGAAATGAATGTCTCCTCGGCGGCGGGTTCCATGATCGCGGCATTGCCGACCAGGACGCTTATGGCGTAGCCGTTGGCCAGGCTCTTGCCGAGCGCCGCCAGATCCGGGGTCACGCCGTAATAGGCCTGGGCGCCGCCCAGGTGCAGCCGAAAATTGGTGCGGATCTCATCGAACACGAGCACCGCGCCGTAATGGTCGGCCAGCTGACGCACGCCTTGTAAAAAGCCCGGTTTGGGCTCCTGAACGGGGCGTAGCATGTCATGCCCGATAGGGGTCATTATGATGGCCGCCGTTTCCCGGCCGTGCTTTTCCATGAGTTCGGCCAGTTCGTCCAGATTGTTGTAGGCGAAGTCGTAGACATCCTCGTAGAGCTTGAGCGGCACGCCGCCCTTGATCTCCACGCACCAGTCGTGCCAGCCGTGAAAGCCGCAGCGCATTACCTTGACGCGGCCGGTGTGGGCCCTGGCCACCCGGATTGCGGCCGTGGTGGCGTCCGAGCCGGATTTGAAAAATACGCTCTTCTCGCAGCAAGGCACCAGTTCGCGCAGCCGCGCCGCCAGTTGGTTCTGGCAAGGCTGGGAAAAGGCCAGGCACAGACCCTTTCCGGTGAGCTGGCGCATGACCTCCGTGTCCACTTCCTGTTCCCGGTGCCCCAGGATGATCGGACCGTAACCACACAGGAAGTCAACAAACTCGTTGCCGTCCGCGTCGGTTATCCGGCCGCCTTGCCCCGATTCGAAAAAGATCGGGTACTCGCCGGGTACGAAATCAGTGGGTTTGTTGGTGTAAAGCGCCCCGCCGGGCACAAGCCGTTTCGCTTCCTCGAACAGGGCGAAACTGTTCGTCAACCGTAGTGGCGGTGCTTCTTTCATGAAAGCCATCCTTCCCCGTCGTTCGCCGAAAGCATGACGGTTTCGCTTCGGGTCTGCTGGATCCTGGCGCCGCTGGCTATAAGCAGGGGAAGATACACCTCCGGCTCGATGGCGTCCTCCGGGGCGAGCACGCCCTTGGCGGAGATCTTGCCCGTCAGGAGCAGGCGCGCGGCGATGGCCGCCGGCAGCCCGGTTCCCGGGCCCATGGCCCCGACCATGTCAGCGGTATAGCTGATCTTGCGGCCCTGCGCCTCGCCGGTCACGACGACCTTGAGGCCGGACACCCCAGGGCCGGGTTCCTTATCCCTGGCCAACTCCCGCCAGCGCGCCGCAGTCATTTCCAGGGGCCGGACGCGTGCGCCCTTCACCTCCAGGGGATCGGGGCGCAACAGCCCGCGGGCTTTTTGAGCCATGAGCAGCTGGTCGGCCCAGGCGGGGAGGATCGCGCCCTTGACCGTGAGGCTTTTTAGGTCCGGCATGTGGCGCGGCATGGTCAGAGGCTGCGGATGTCCGACATAACGGACCAGGCAAGCCCCAATAGGATCGGCGAAGACTACCATCTCCTCCCCGTCGCCACCTTCCACGTGTTGCAGCCGGGAATCGAGATACTGGGGCACTTGGCCGGCCAGCATGGCGGTGGCGTGGGTCAGAGCCGCGCCCGCCAGTTCGCCGATGTCGACGGCCCAGAAAAGCGAGACCGCCTCCACCGTGTCTAGCTTTTTCGCGTACCAGGCGGCCAGCAGGTTGTTGGTGCCAGGATCCGAACCCATGCCGGTGATCAGGCTAACTTCGGCCCGCCTGGCCGCCTGGTCCAAATCCGGGTCCAGCAGCGAGGCGGTCGCCGCGAAATCATCGCACACATCGATATAGTCGGCCCCCACGGCCACGGCGGTCCTGGCCACCGGACCCACCGTCTCGGCGAACGGGGCCGCGCAGTTGATTACCAGACGGGTTTCCAATAACTCTGCGGCGAGGCGTTTCGAATCCCTGGCATCCAGCCGGATCAAGGAGACTTTTCCATTTTTACGCAGCCGATCACGCAACCGGCCCGGATCGTCATGTACGTCGGCGAGCAGGATGCTCGTCACCGCGTCCACTTTGATCAGCCCCAGGGCGACTTCCTGGCCGATATTGCCCCCGCCGCCAACGATGGCCACACGCATCGGTTGCCTCGCTACTCTTGGTGATCAAGCTGGGAGCGGTTGATCTTGCCGGTCTGGGTCCTGGGCAGGTTCTGCCTGAAAAGGTATCTCACCGGACACATATGGGGCGGCAGCCGGAGTTGCATGAATGCCCGCAGTTCCGGGACGAGCCCGGTTTCGACCATGACCCCGGCCGCCGGAACGACATGGGCCACGGGCGCCGAGAGTCCCTCGAACAGGCCGGCTGTCACCGCGCATTCCAGCACCGCCGGATGCTCGCGCAGCACTTCCTCCACGGCCAAGGGCGCCACCCAGTTGCCCCCGACTTTGAACAGATCGTCCTTGCGGCCTTGGTAGCGGTAGGCGCCGTCTTGCCGGATAAACATGTCCCCGGTATCGAACCAGCCATCGTCACGCATACCGGCAGCGGTCAGAGCCGGCCGGTTCCAGTAGGCCGGGGACAGGCTTTCTCCCCGAATGCGGAGCCTGCCCGCTTCGCCGTCGTTACTCACTTCACCGTCCTCGCCGATGATGCGCGTCTCGTATCCTGGAACAGGCTGTCCCGTGACGCCCGGGGCGGAAGCGCCGGGCCGGTTGGAAATATATATGTGCAAGGCCTCGGTGGAGCCGATGCCGTCTAGGATCTCGATCCCCGTGACCTGCCGCCACTGTTGGTACAACGAAGCCGGCAGGGCCTCACCAGCGCTGACGCAAAACCTTAGCGATGAAAGCCCGGCAGCACCCTCCAGCGAGCGTAGTAGGAGGGCATATACGCTCGGTACCGCGAAGAACAGCGTGGGCCGCTGGTCGGCGATCAAGTGCAGCAATGCGAAAAGCTCGGCCGGCCCGGAGCCGCCAGGGTTGAGGAGCACTGTCGAGCCGTAATAGAGCGGAAAAATAAGAGAATTACCCAGGCCGAAAGCGAAATGGAGCTTGCTGGCGGACAGGACCACATCTCGTGGGCCCAGGCCGAGGACCTCGCCGGCGTAACGCCTGGCGCAGGCCATCATATCCCATTGGCTGTGGGGCACTCCCTTGGGCTCACCGGTGGTGCCGGAGCTGTACAGCAGGAAATGCACGCCGTTTTCCGGCGGAGTGGCGGCAGGCCAAGGGCTGGTCCGCTCAAGGCGGGCTGCGAAATCAGGTCCGTCGACGTCAACCAGGGGCCTGTCCTGGCCGGCCCAGTCTTTGGCGAGATCGGACCCGCGATGCGCGATCAGGGCCGAGACCTGGGCATCGTGAAAAATGGCGGCATAGTTTTTGGGTGACAGCTGCGGGCCAAGAGGGACGGGGACTGCCCCATAGTGGAGGCCGCCCAGGAAGGCGAAAAAAAATTCCGGACAGTCCGGCAGGGCGATGGCGAATCTGTCGCCGGGTCGCAGGCCGAGGGAACGGAGCAGGCCCGCAAACCGCGCGACATTGTCAGCCAGCACTGCATAGGCAAGGCTTTGCTCGTCGCAGTGGATGGCTGCTTTCCCGCCATGGTTCTGGGCATGATGGCACAGAATGCTTGTATAGTCAGTAAACGGCTGTGGCATGGCGGATGCTTCGGCTGGAAGTTAACGGCATTTTGCCCGCACTTTCCGAGCTGGCGTTTCGTATGCGATGCGGGGATTGCTCTGCCCACGGACCTAAAACAGAGGCGGTCCCCAATTTTTGGACAGGTTGGCGGCCTTTTAATGTTGAGGGTGTTTGTTGTCATGCCGCCGCTTCGATAGCCACTGCTGAGTGCAGGCTCCAGTATGCCTCCTGCGGTGTTCCACCGTCCAGGCTGGAGTGGGGCCGCCCCTGGTCGTATGACCTGCCCCCGGAATCTTGATCCATCGCCCGGGATTGGGAAGCTCCCAGACCCGTTTCCTTGACCGCGATTGGCCGAGGATCTTAACCCATCCCCTGGTGCAGGATTAGGGGGAAAGTCAACACATACCCACCTCCCTCTCGCTTCCAGAAAACTCTACCTAAATTTCTGGAGCCGTTAAAAGGGGACAGGTCAACCACTTTACCTGCCCAAAAAACGAAGCCGCTTTCGCATGTTACCTTCCCTAAACCAGAAAACCAGCACCCTGCTCAACTTCATGATGCTATTAGGGAAAACAGAGCAATTGTTTCGCGTTCATTGCCGATATGGTTTTCTCGGAGGTGTGAAGCATAGAGCCGCGATATCCTACTCGATGAACTTGATACACTTTGATCAACCATCCAACGCTCATACCAATAATACGAGTATTGCACAGGCGTTAATGCCCAGGTACTATGCACTCAATTTTTAACTGGAGGTTGGATGCTGCGGAGAATGATACTTGTGAGGTCCTTGCGTCAGAACTACGGCCAGGCTGAACGGCTCAGCCTGCCAAGAGCAAGTGCCCCGGCTATGGGGCCGGAGGCGCGGCTTATTTGCTAATAGAGATTTAACCGACGGAGTTAAATTTTAGCGATGAGCGCACCAAGTTTTGAGCAAGACCCATTCATCCAAGCTTTGTTGACCCTGCACCACGGTCTGCCACGGGGTGGACCAGGCAGCGACCGAAACACCCAAAAGGCCCTTAGCCTGCTGCCCGCATTGCCGGAAGAGCCAAGGGTGATAGACCTGGGCTGCGGTCCGGGCCAGCAAACACTGGTCCTGGCCGAAGCGTTGGGTGTGAAGATAACCGCTGTGGATCTATTTGCCGGGTTTCTGGACCAACTCAGCACCCGGTCGGAAAGACGTGGCCTAAAGCATCTGGTCGAGCCTGTTCAGGCCGACATGACTAGGCTGGATTACCCGCCTAACAGCTGGGACTTGGTCTGGAGTGAAGGTGCCATTTTCATACCCGGCTTTGAGAGCGGCCTCAGGATGTGCAATCCCTGGCTGGGCTCGGGTGGACTAATGGCGGTGACTGAGGTCACCTGGCTGCAGTCGGACCCGCCTCAGGAGGTGCTGGAATTCTGGCAGGCCAACTACCCGGCCATTCAGGATGTGGAAGCCAATATCACAACCGCCAGGAAGGCGGGCTTTGAGATGCTGGAGCATTTCACCCTGGAGGACGAGGATTGGCTGGAAGAATACTGGGCTCCCATGCGACTCAGGCTGGACGGGTTGGAGCAAAGCACCGAGCCTGATTGCAAGCTGGCCCAAGTGGTGGCCGCTGTCAGGCGGGAGATAGCGTTGTTTGAAAAATACAGCGAATATTATGGCTATGTGTTCTACCTCATGCGGGTGGTCAACTAGCCTAAAACACTAACCCAGATTAGCGGTCGCGGGATTTATTGTTATCCCGTGGCCGCTAATTTGCGCATGACCTGCCCCCCGAATCTTGATCCATGGAGTTGAGTTAGTAATCGTCTAGAATCGCGATCTGGGGAGAGAGGAGGACCGCGGTGCGACAATGCTAGTTTTCCGATGAGCGGGTCGCCCTGACCCTGTGCCAAGCCGAGTCAGGTACGCAGGTGGTTGTTGCAATCGACCTGGAACGGCATCCCCTGGTCCCCGCCACGGCCTTGCTGCAATAATCCACGATGCCATCCACTACCTGAGCACCCGGAAAAGCAAAAAAGGATTGTAGCCTGACGGCCAGGGCAGAGCCCCCCACCAAGGCGCGCCATTCTAGTTTGCAGACCTAGAACTCCACCTGCAAACCAGCCTGGATGGCGTTGGCGCGGTAGTCGCCGCCG